>DBNM01000053.1:0-3523 GCA_002299135.1 Candidatus Neomicrothrix sp. UBA672
CTTCGCTACTGGCGAGCAGACCATCAAAAAGAACAGCTGAAGCCCCGGTTTCCCCAGTTGAAGAACCGAAGCGAACGCTTGACATGCCTTCACGTCTAAGAACCATCAATAAGGTTTCGTGAGCCTCACATTCGATTGCCGTCTCTTGACCGTTAAGTTCAATATTAATCTGCATTATTTCTCACCGTTCAGTAAATCAAGAGCTCGTGAAGCAAGAATTTTCACTAGATGCATTCTGTATTCCGAATCTCCGCGGAAATCACTAGGAGGTTGCAATGAAACTGTCGGATTCTCTGGGTCCACAAGAACTGGAGTTGGAGCAACTCCAGTAACAGCCATTCGGTCACCATCAGAGCAACGTCTTACAGCAACCGAAACAATAGGCGTATCAGCCGGAGTTCTTCCAGTTGCTTCTAATATAAATTCTCCATCGGTTGCTATATCAATAGACATGATTAATTCTGACTCTAGGCCCTCTGGTTTAATTAGAACTTCTTGAAGAGGAACACTTAATTCCCCATCAGAAGAGTTGAGAATCGTGACTTCAGCATCGTGAACTAAGAGACTTGCTATTAATTGACTGTCAGAATCACCACTAGCCACTGTTCCTCCAATAGTTGCCAAGGTTCTTAGGGTGCTCGGCAACTCAGAGCGTGAAGAGAGTCGGATTGAATCAGGACAATCAGAATTTTTCATTATCTCATCGAGTGTCGCCATGGAACCTATTGTCAATTTTCCGTTTGAATGTTCGATTCCTTTTAGAGGGAGACCTTGAAGGTCTACAAAATGAAGTGGTTGCTTATCTTCACTAGTGTTTAAGAGAGTTCCTCCGGCTAACGGGACGTGTTTGTCTAGAGAAATAAGACTCAGTGCTTCTTCAATATTTCCAGGTCTCTGGTATGAGATTATTTTGGCCATAAAATCTAGTTCCGATTCTCAAATATAAATTTCGCCCCAAGAAGAAATTATCAGGAACTGAACGGTTCTCAACGTCAAAAGACCTAAGGTGACCTAAAGAACACCAGTTTCACCCAATTAACAGCAGAAAGGCAGAGATGTCAGTTATAAAGATTAATGCAATAACTGTCCCAAAAGATCTCGGAGATGAAGTAGCTCGACGTTTCGCAGGAAGAATAAAAGCAGTAGATGGAAGAGAAGGATTTCAAGGTTTTGAATTAATGCGGCCTACAGACGACCGCGAAACGTGGTTAGTAATTACACGATGGGACACTGAAGAAGATTTTTTAGCTTGGGTGCAGTCACCAGATTTTGCAGAAGGACACCGTTCAGCTATGGAAGCTGCAAACGAACACCCAGAACCCCTGCCATTAACAGCCGAGCTTTGGTCCTATATTGTTGAATTGCAAGCAGACGGTTCCACTGATTAACAGCAGATAAGCTCAAAGTAATCGCGTAGGTATCCCAGCTTTCTGAAAGACCTTTTCGGCGTATTCGGTTGCCATGGTGATGACTTTTTTCTCATCAGTGAAAGTAATTTCCCTATCTTTTATCAATAACTTTCCATCTACCATCACGTGCATAACATCCCTTGGGGTGGCGCAATAAACGATTGCAGATTCAACTTTGTGTACCGGTGCAGCGAAAGCCGTCATTAGATCAATGACTAATAGATCAGCTTTTTTACCGGCTTCTAATGAACCGATTTCTTCTTCTTTGCCTACTAGCCGAGCCCCATGTCGACAAGCTAGGTGAAGTACTTCTTCAGGTTGTAGAACACCTGCATCCAAACGATCAACTTTTTGCAGCAGGACAGTTGCCTTACACGTTTCGAACATATCCTGTCGATTGTTGCTTCCAGGACCGTCAGAAGCTAAGGCAACAGTAATGCCACGATCAAGCATTTCTTTAATTTTTGCCACTCCAGAAGCTAGATACATATTTGACACTGGACAGTGAACAACTGAAGCTCCACGCTTCGATATCAAATCAATTTCATCTTCGTTAAGCCAAATGGCATGTGCAAGTTGAATGTCTGGACCCAAAAGTCCTAATGATTCAAGCCAATGAACATGTCTGAGACCGCGTTCTTCAATGTTCATTTCCACTTCAATAGCGGTTTCGGCACAGTGAAGATGTGTAGAACCACCCCAGGATCTTGTAGCAGCAATAGTCTCAGTCATTGCATCGTTTGAACAGCCCCATGGGATCAGAGGTGCTAAACCAACCTGAATTCGATTGTTTTCAGCACCATGCCATTTTTCTTGTACAGGATGTATACGACTTATAACTGTTTGAGCTGATTCAGTTAGAGGGGGATGGTAATTTCGATCTGCCCATCCACTCGCCAATATGAATCTCAGCCCCACTTCAGATGCAGCCTGGCAAACAGCATCATCTATTTGAGGGTCTATGTGAATATATTGATGGTCCACAACGGTAGTGGCGCCTCCTCTTAGATTTTCTATCAATCCCAGTGTTGCGGCCGCTTTAGCAGAGTTAGCGTCAAGCTCTGATGCTCCTGGCCAGATGCATTCTTCAAGCCAATCCAGAAGAGGCTTGTCATCGGCTAGACCCCGGAAAAAAGTTTGAAAAAGATGTGTATGTCCATTCACCATTCCCGGCATTATCGCTGAACCATGAGTTTCGATTATTTCATCTGCCTCCTTACGGATACTCTTAGGTGCTTCACCATTGCCCAGAGCTTCGATTATGTCGTTTCTCGTAAAAATCCAGCCTGGGTCTAAAACAGAGTTTGAATCATCAACGGTTACGATTGCTGAACCTTCTAAAAGAACTGAATCCATTACATAGACCAGTCAGCGAAAGCATCAATAACTGGACGCATATCATCCATAAGTGGGTAAAGAATAGGGCAAGTCACACCAGCATCTACATATTCTTCAACGGTTTCACGACATTGCCGGCTTGTACCCGCAGCCATAAGTGATTTAACAAGATCGTCTGGGATCAGGTCAGCCGCTTTACGGTAGTCAGATTCTGTAGCTGGCCAGCCAACCACTTCTTTAACTCGCTCGACCAGATCAGGGTCGGCGCCACTAGCTTTCATTATGTGAGGTTCAGTTCCCAGATAGTAGGCGATAAGTGATTTTCCGGTACGAACAGCTTCTCCGGGGTCATCATCAGAAAGAGAACACACCAACAATTCAGGTCTATCAATCTGGTCTAAGGTTTTTCCAGATTTTTTAGCTCCGATAGAAACCAGTTCGACAGCCTCACGAATGTATTCAGGTGTCACGATGTAGTTGAGGACTACACCGTCACAAATTTCGCCAGCTAGCTCCAGCATTTTTGGGCCAGTTGCGCCCAGATATATAGGGATACGCCTAGCGTCGACGTTGCCATATGCTACATCCAGCTTCACTCTGTCAAGATTTACGAATTCACCTGAATAGCTGACTTCCTCCATGGTGAAGAGCTCTCGGATTGATTCAATGTTTTCTCTCATTGCCTTAAGAGGTTTCTTTCTTTCTTCACCCACTCTGGAAGTAATTGGTTCCCACCAAGCTCCAAGTCCCAGCATCACACGGCTTTGATTAGCATC
>DBNM01000053.1:3855-4187 GCA_002299135.1 Candidatus Neomicrothrix sp. UBA672
AGACCAGCCAGTTCCCACATAGTGCTCCAAGTCGCAGCTATGACTGCAGGATTTCGAGTCCAAATAGGTAAAACACCCGAACCAATTCGAACATTATTTGTTTCAGTTAACAGAGCGCTCATCATGACTACACAGTCACGAGCCAAACGAGTGTCTGCTTGCCAGATTTCTTTTATCCCACGGCTTTCAGCGTATTTAGCCATTTCTAGCTCATACGCGATCTCGTGTTTGTCTTGAAAATAAAGTGCGATTCGGGAGTTCATTTATGGCGACATTATCTCCTTTAGCGTAGTAGCGTCGTTATTGTGCCTTTAGTTCCTGTTAATCCCACT
>DBNM01000142.1 GCA_002299135.1 Candidatus Neomicrothrix sp. UBA672
ACGGAATCCCAGAAAAAAGTTACTTCTCCGTCTACGGGAGCGTAAAGATCCGCTCCATGAAAGCCGACTAAATCAACTCCTCTATGGATACCTCTAGGTCTCTTTTCATTCCACGAGTCGTAAAACTTTACGGTATTAGCGACCGGACAAACCCAGTCCTCGGAATTGGCTAGTTCCATAATTTTTTCTATATTTTCGTATTTTTTCTTATCTCCCTGAAGACGTTCCTTATCGACCTCTGCGATATTTTTTAATTTTTCAGCACGATCAACCATTATCTTCTCGGCTTCTTCAATCCGCTCGAGTAGGAGTCCCACGACGTTCTCCAAGGATTCTCCTACCACTTCTTGGCGTGAACGTATCGCTTCGAAAGTTGTCACCAAGTCTGTAAGAGCAGTAGTCGTTCTTTCAATACGATTTTCAATTATTGATACAACTGCCGAAGCTTTAGAAGTAAAAAATGGGAGTGTTAGTTTACGTTCTAACAAAAATGGTGAATCATTTTCCCCCACTTCAACGAATGCGGGCTGGTTCTCTTGTGCGTTTGAATGACCGACAGGTAGAAACAGAAAGAAAAAGAGAGCACCAAGAACGCAGAAATTTCTAGACATCAATTAACAGTACATTTCTGGATTACTTGTGTCTCGGCAACGAGCTAAGAAAGTCGAGTTTATTTAGTCGCGAGATCAGATTCATCTTCAATCTCTCCTACAAGTTCCTCTATCACATCTTCGAGTGCTACTAGACCCAGAAGTACTCCTTCAGAATTTTTAACTCCAGCTAAATGACTACGTGATCTACGCATCTGTAAAAGCAGGTCGTCCAAAAGTAAATCGGGTGGCACGATCAACATTCTACGTATCATTTCCAAAGGCACTGGTTCGCTTTGTGACTGTTCCGGTAGGCGGAGAAAATCTTTAACATGTAAAAATCCAAGTAGATCATTCTCGCTATTTCCAACTACTGGAAGCCTGGAATGGCCGCTCGCTAGGACAACCTCCTCTATTGAAGCTAAATCCATTTTTCTATCGACTGTGACCATTTCACTGCACGGTATCATGATCGATGAAACGGGTCTTTGCCCTAAATCCAAAGCACTGGTTAGAAGCTCATGCTCAAAACTTTCTATGAGCCCTTCATCCTTCGAGGCTTTAACAACCGCTAAAAGCTCGGTCATACCTAATGCACTGTCATTTCCAACTTGCAACTTATTACTTAATGGTCTAACTGCGAAGGCAACTATTTTGTCTAAAAGCCAAATCACAGGTATCGCGATTTGTACAAAAAATCTTTGTATCGGCATAACCCGAAGAAGGGTTCTTTCCGGATCGGCGATAGCTATGTTCTTGGGAACTATTTCTCCGAACATCATCTGCAACATCGCTGCTATTGCTATTGCTGAAATCCAGGAAGCTGTTTCCGATGCCCCACTTGGTGCACCTAAGTTTTCTAAAAGCGACCTGATCAGCTCACCAACTGAAGGTTCAGCAAGAATTCCAAGAATAACACTGCTTAGAGTTATCCCTAACTGAGACCCAGAAAGTTGTTTACGTAAATCCTTTCGAGCCTCTAACGCTATTTTTGCAGTTCTGGAACCTCCTTCAACTAGTTCTTCTAGTCGTGAAATACGACTAGCGACCAAGGAAATTTCTGTAGCTACGAAAATAGAATTGACGAAAATAAGAAAAATCGCCGCGGCAAGTATTACAAAAAGCATCTACCTGCTCCTTGTTTTTGAATTGTTCGGAGAAACTACACGAAGGTTGGCCACCCTCAGCCCCTCCACGGCGACTACTTCGATTTTCCAGCTGTCTACTTCTATAATTTCACTTGGTTCTGGAAGATGTCCAAGTCGAAAAAGAACGTAGCCAGCAATTGTCTCATACGGTCCTTCTTGGATTTTCAAACCAGTTGATTCTTCAACTTCGTATAGATTTAATCGGCCGGAAATAATTGTGCTTCCCAAACCTTCTGTTCTGGTCTTGACCTCCATATGGTCATATTCATCTCCTATTTCGCCAACAATCTCTTCGAGGACATCTTCGATGCTGACTATGCCTGCTGTTCCTCCGTGTTCATCCGCGACTACTAATAGCTGATTTCGGTTTTGACGCATATCGTCTAAAACGTCATCTAGGTCTCGTGTTTCTGGAACTGTTAAAACGGGAGTCATCAATTTTTCTACTGATAATGCCAACCGTGTTTCTATAGGGAACTTGTATAGGGACTTGATGTGAACAACTCCTTTTATATCGTCCAAATCAATTCCGAATACAGGAAATCTTGAAAAACCAGTTTTCACAGAAAGGTCAATAAGTTTTTCCACTGAGTCTTCTTTTTGTAGTGCACGTACCTCTACTCGTGGAACCAAAACATCAGCTACTGTCTTGCCTGTGAACCGTATTGACCTTCTAAGCAGATTTACCTCCTCGGAATCGAGAACACCCTCATCACCGGACGTTTCAATCAAATGTTCTAGTTCACCGAGCGTACGAGAAGCAGATAACTCATTCTTCGGTTCAATACCCAATCTGTTAACTACGCGATTCGCACAATAATTCAAGAAAGCAACTACTGGGTAAAAAAGCTTTCCATATATCTGAATAAAAGGCGCTAAAAGAAAAGTAATTTTTCTGGGAGCTGCTAGAGCTAAGTATTTAGGTATCTGTTCACCAATTACTAGATGTAAAGAAGTCGCTACCGCAACAGCCAAAAAGACACTTAAACCTGAATGGTCATCTCCACCGGTGAGAATCTTTGTGACTGTAGGTTCTGCTACAAAGCCAAGAGATAATGCCGAAAGGGTAATTCCAAATTGGGCTCCTGATAGATAAACAATTAAGTTTTGAAGGAGTTTCCGAACCCTACGGGCATGCGAAGAGCCATTATCCGCTTCTGCTTCGACAGTGGCCCTGTTGACCGC
>DBNM01000084.1 GCA_002299135.1 Candidatus Neomicrothrix sp. UBA672
TCCCCTTCTGTCATGCACACAACTTTTTCTTCGCCCTCTTCTCGTATCGCTATATCGAAATTGCCTTTCAACACCAGAAAAAATTCATCTGTTTCTTCGTGTGCATGCCACACGTGCTCGCCTTCGACATGTGCTATTCGCACGTCATAGTCGTTTACTTTTGTAACGATTCGTGGACTCCATGTATCGCTAAACGATTCGAGAGCTTTATTAAGGTTCACGGGTTTTTGTATCATGCTTTAATTCTATTTCTTAAATGTTTTCTGGTTAGGGTCAAGTGATGAATCATTTGTCTGAGGAAACAAGCCCATATTTACGTCAGCATGCTGACAATCCAGTCGAATGGTTTCCCTGGCGGGAAGATGCCTTTGAACAAGCTAAGGAACGAAATGTGCCTGTTCTTTTATCAGTTGGTTATTCAGCGTGCCATTGGTGTCACGTAATGGCTCACGAGTCTTTCGAGGATCCGGAAATAGCCGCTTTGATGAACGAAAATTTTGTGAATATCAAAGTTGATCGTGAAGAACGACCTGATGTTGACGCTATTTACATGACTGCAGTTACTTCTTTAACCGGTCGCGGGGGTTGGCCCATGACTGTTTTCTGTGATCATGAAGGCAGACCTTTTCATGGTGGAACTTATTGGCCGAACAAACCTCGTGGAGGAATGCCTTCTTTTCCTCAAGTACTCGAAGCTGTCACTGAGGCGTGGGAAACAAAAAAATCAGATCTTGATCAAATGGCCACTGAATTGACTTCCCGTATAGAGCAGTTGTCTCAAATCCCCCCGGATTCATCTCCACCCTCTTCTGATGTTTTAACGCAGGCAGTTTCAAATCTTATTTCGCATCATGACAGAGTTCATGGAGGTTTTGGGAATCCACCTAAATTCCCTCAAGCCATGAACCTTGATTTTCTCATACGACGTATGGCTAAAGAAGACAACGCTTCAATTGAAGCTGTGGTTACCTTCACTCTTGCAAGTATGGCTTCTGGAGGAATTTATGATCACCTGGGTGGAGGTTTCTCCCGTTACTCGGTTGATGAACGTTGGCTGGTTCCTCATTTTGAAAAAATGCTCTACGACAACGCTATGCTCGCCAGAGTTTATCTGCATGCATGGAAATTGAATTCGGATCCTAGGTGGCTTCAGGTAGCGGAAGAAACCATTGAATACGTTTTGAGGGATTTGCGTGACCCTTTGGGAGGTTTCTACTCGGCTGAAGATGCCGATTCCGAAGGCGTGGAAGGAAAGTTTTACGTCTGGGATCAAAAAGAGTTAGAAGAAATCTGTGGTGACCACGCCGAAGAGGTCATCGACTGGTATGGGGTGACCAGTGAGGGAAACTTTGAAGGCTCTAACATTCTCTACAGGCGAAAGGTTGGCGATCTGCTTAGACCATCTGGTGTGGAGGAATCCAGACACGCCCTTTTCGAGAAGCGCAAAGGGCGTGTGCGACCCGGTCTCGACAACAAGGTTCTCACAGAATGGAATGGGCTCATGTTGGCGACTCTGTCCGAGGCGGCTGTCGCAACTGGTCGAGACGATTGGTTGGAAGCTGCGAAGTTGAACGGCAACTTTCTGTGGGAAAACATGAGAGATGAAAATGGTCGATGGTTGAGAGCATGGCAGCCAGAAGCCGGCAGCCAGCATCTGGCTTACTCAGCAGACTATGCGGCGGCAATTGACGGTTTAACCCGTCTTGGCGAGGCGACAGGTGAAAGACGTTGGACAGAAATGGCAATAGAAACCGCTTCTGCTTTGCTTGACTTGTTTGAGGATCAAGAAAATGGTGGGTTCTTCACTACAGGCAATGATGCCGACCCTCTCATCACCCGGATGAAAGATGTTTTTGACAACGCTATTCCTTCCGCTAATAGTCTCGCTGCCGTGGCACTGTTTCGTCTGGGTTCTTTAACGGGCCAAACTAATTTTGTTGAATCAGCCGAAAGAGTCCTCAAACTTGTTTCCAAACAGGTTGCGCAGCATCCGACTGGTTTCGGTCACCTGCTCGGAGCTCTTGACATTTACCACAACGGTTCAACTGAAGTTCTGATCACCGGAAACCGATCGGATCTACTCGAAGTTGTTAACTCTTCTTTGTTTCCTGACGTTGTTTTAGCATGGGGAGAAAGTTTCTCAGGTCCATTATGGGAAAACCGTACGGGAGATCAGGCTTGGGTTTGTAGGAACTTCGAGTGTGAACTACCGATCACCACAACTGAAGATCTTGAAAAAAGTCTTAAAAGTTAGTTATTTTTTCACTCGAAAGAATGCTGGGACTGCTCCAATGTGAAGAGCTCTAGTCTGCTCTAGTCTCTCGAATTGCTGATCCTCTTTTCCTCTTGATGAACGAAGCGTTAGCCATACAACAGCTGAAAGGCATATGGCTCCCCCCACGAGGGTTTCGGTTCTAGGAGTTTCGTCTACCCAAATCCACACCCATAAAGGTGCTGCGACTATTTCCGAAATTAGAAGTAAAGAAATATCTGCTGAAGGCACGAAGCGATGCGCGTAATTCCAAAAGGGCGTGAAGGCACCAATTAGTATGCCTCCTCCTATGAATCCCATGAATATGTCATTTCCGGACATTTCCAAGCCAGGTCCGAATCCTGCCACCACGCCTGCGACTAATGCTGAAGCCGTACCTCCAACTACTGTTGGCACACCAGGGTCTCTTGCCGGTGAGCTTCTAACCAATACTGTGTATCCGCCTAAAGCTACGGAAAGAACAATGGAAACTATTATTCCGACCGTGTCGCCGCCCTCCAAGCCCCCACCTACCATTACTAGTACCCCTACAAGGGAAACGAACATGGCTATGCCCGTATCTCGTGTAAGAGATTCCTTCAAGAAAAAGCGGGCAAAAATAGCTGCGTAAAAAGGGCTAGTTGACTGAATGAGCAGGACGAAAGCTGCTGTTACACGGCTTAGGGCAACACAGTAAAGAGTGAATAATCCTCCCATGACTAGACCAGCAACTATTTGGGCACTTCCTGCTTCAATAACTGATCGGAATGGGTTTCTGCCCATACCTAGGATTATCAGGATTGATACCAGCGCAGCTGAAAGGCCTCTGACAAAAAGGTATTGCCATTCATTAGCTTCTTCTAGATACCTGAAGGTCAGCGCACCAAAGCTGAACGCTACTCCACAAAACAAGATCACAATTGATCCTTGAAAACGACTTAACTTGACTGCCATGACAGACCAATCCTAAATTTTATTTTCTGTTAATTGATGGATTCACTCATAAAAAGATCTAGGCGCAATCGACTTAAGTCTTTTCCATAATCTAAGGTTTTCAAATGCCCGAACCTGAGCTTCTTGAAACTGTGAAATTATCTGATGGACGTTCTCTGTCTTACGCTAGTTTCGGTGACCCTGCAGGAAAACCTGTTTTCTATTTTCACGGTTTTCCTGGAAGTCGTTTCGAACCGCAGTCGAATCATGAAGCATACCTAAAAGCTGGGATTCGGCTTCTGGCTCTAGACCGACCTGGGATGGGTGAGTCGACTCGAAAAAGCAAGCGGAAGCTTTTGGATTGGCCTGATGACGTCGTTGAGGTTGCGAAAATTTTGAATCTGGAAAAATTCTCTGTTCTGGGGGTGTCAGGTGGTGGCCCTTACGCCTTGGCTTGCGCCAGAGCGATTCCCGGCTATTTAGATAAGGTCACCGTCGCGTGTGGGCTTGGTCCAATGGATGCTCCTAATGCGACATCCGGAATGATGCTTTCGAATCGTGTCCTTTTTCGATACGGGCGATTTTTCCCAGCGTTGCTGCGTTTGTCAGTTTTTCTGATGGTTCGACAGCTTTCCTCGAAACCTGTAAAAGGGTTTGAAAAATTCGTTGAAGGACTTCCAGAACCCGACCGTCTTGTTCTCTCTGAACCAGAAGCTCAGGAATTTGTGTTGGCAAGTGCAGTTGAAGGAGTGTGTCAAGGTAGTGGACCTCTGTTGGAAGAAATACGTATTTATTCGAAGTTATGGGGTTTCAAACTTGACGACCTCAATGTTCCGATAAGTCTTTTCCAAGGAGAAGTCGATATTGATGTGCCTGCCTCAATGGCCCGCTATCAAGCAGAACTGATTCCTGATTGTGAATTGAATTTGTATCCAACTGACGGCCATTTTTCACTTTTGGTTAATCATATTGATGAGATAATTGCCTCTTTATAGATCGAAAGGAAACAATGTCAAATAGAGTCACTGGTCCAGGAGTTACGGCTGCTGAAAGCACCCCCTCTTGGGAGCCTAGACCCACGCCACCTTCTAACGCCCCGAATGTAGTTGTCATAGTTTTAGATGACACTGGCTTCTCTCACCTAGGGTGTTTCGGATCAGATATCGACACACCTAACATCGACCGTCTCGCCGAGGGCGGATTGCGTTATACGAATTTCCACACCACCGCTCTTTGTTCACCGACGCGAGCGTGTCTCTTGAGTGGACGCAACCACCATTCAGTAGGCATGCGTTGGCTTTCAAATCTTGATACAGGGTTCTCTAATTGTCGTGGTGTCATAAGCAAATCAGCAGCCACTCTTCCTGAAGTTCTGAGAGAAAATGGTTACGGGACTTTCGCTACCGGAAAATGGCACTTGGCAAATCTTGAAGACTGTTCCCCTGCGGGACCTTTTGACCATTGGCCTCTTCAAAGGGGCTTTAATCGTTTTCATGGTTTTCTTGGAGGAGCTACTGATCAGTTCTCACCCGAGTTGGTAATCGACAACCATGCTGTGGAACCCCCTAATGAAAGCGGCTACCACCTTTCAGAGGATTTAGTGGATCAAGCAATTTCTATGATTAGCGCTCAGCAATCATCATCACCCGGTGAGCGATTTTTTTCTTACGTAGCTTTTGGAGCTACCCACTCGCCTCATCAGGCACCAAGTTCCTATCTCGACAAATACAAGGGCAAGTATGACGAGGGTTGGGATGTAATAAGACAAAAATGGTATGGGAAGCAACTTGATTTGGGAATAATCCCTCCGGAAGCTGAACTTTCTCCACGTAATCGTGGTGTTGAACCTTGGAGTGAATTAAATGAAGAACAAAAAGCTCTCTACGCGAAAATGCAAGAAGCTTTTGCCGCTTTTCTTGACCACACTGACGACCAGGTTGGCCGACTTGTCGATTTTTTAGAAAAACAAGAACTTTTGGATGACACCTTGATTGTTCTGATGTCTGACAATGGAGCCAGTCAAGAAGGTGGCAAACACGGAACTATCAATGAGCTCGCTTATTTCAACCTGATGCGCCTCGAAGTCAATGACATGCTCGAGCACTTAGAGGAGATAGGCGGCCCAAATCACTACAACAATTACCCGTGGGGTTGGGCACAGGCAGGAAACACTCCTTTACGTTTCTACAAACAAAACACTTACGAAGGTGGAATACGAGACCCTCTTATTATCCATTGGCCTAATGGAATAGATGATGCTGGTGGAATACGCGACCAGTACCACCATGTGATAGACGTGATGCCAACAATCCTTGACGTCATTGGTGTTGAACCGCCTGAAAATTTTCAAGGTGTCGAACAGCAACCTGTAGAGGGAACAAGTATGAAATATACATTCCCCTCAGATGCAGGCGATGCGGCCACTGCGCGACCGAAACAGTATTACGAGATGATGGGTCATCGTGCCATCTGGTCAGATGGTTGGAAAGCGGTGACCATGCATCGTAAAGGTGTGCCTTTTGAAGATGAGGAGTGGGCTCTCTACGACACTTCAAAAGATTTTTCCGAATGCCACGACCTTTCAGCTGAGCAACCGGAAAAACTTAAAGAAATGGTCGATCTCTGGTGGGACGAAGCTGAAAGCTTTAACGTTCTTCCACTTGACGATCGAGGCACTGAATTGTTTGTTCTAAGAAGAGAGGACAGAGTTCCTCCTTCTAAACCGCAACGCTTTTTGGAAAACACACCCCACCTTGAACGCTTCAAAGTGCCTGATATCAGAAACCGTTCATTTGAAATCGCCGGGAAAGTCAATATCGGCAGTTCCTCCGAGGGGGTTCTTGTGGCTAGTGGTGCCAGAACCGGAGGAATTGTTTTATATATTGCCGATGGGAATTTAGTGTTTGAATACAACTTTATGGGTTCATCCACAATCCTGTCTTCTGACAGAAAACTTGATCCCGGAGAATGTGAACTTGGTGTCTCATATCGTAAAACTGCCGAAAATCATGGCATCGCTACTCTTTACGTCACAAACGGTGACGCTCGTGATCATTTGGGGGAAGTTGAAATAGATACATTGCCTCATAGACAAACAATGTATGGAATGGACGTAGGTAAAGACTTAGGGCCGACAGTTTCTGAAAAATACGTCGGACCCTTTGCCTTTACCGGTGACCTTGACTGGATCGAGTTTCGTTTGGAAAATGATCGTGATGATCTTGAAGCGGCTGCTGAAGTTGAAGGTAGGAATGCTTTAGCCGACCAGTAACCCTCAACGTAGAGAGGGATTATCAAAGCAACTGATTGCCGCTATGAATGCTTTGTGGTCACCTTCGATTTCTGCGTTTTGGTGTTCGAGGAGTTCTTTCAATGTGGTCTTACCTCCAAGTACACGAGCCCAATCGCTGACCTTTATTACTAATGTGGCTTCGCTCTGCTCTCCATCAGTTGGAACTGCCACCCCGTTGCGCAAATGAAGGCCTGATGTTGAACCATCATCGAAACGCCAGCCGATACGGATGTCGAGCCCATCTGAAAGTTCTGGTTCCAATAAAAGTCTCAGTGCGTGAACAAAGGATTCTGTTGGCTGATTCAAAACTTGACGTTCGCTGAAACGGTGTGTGCGGAAACGACTTATATCGAGTTCGCCTTCAAGTTCAAGAGATCTGGTCAGACACCAGTTTCGAACGTTTGTTGAAGTTGTTCGTTGGCCGATTTTTCTCAAAATGGAAGCAAGCCGATTACGATCTTCGGTTTCTCCCCCGTCGCTTCGACCATTTTTATTTACTTCTTTTCGAATCAACCATGTTGCCAACTCGAGCGCCCAGCGCAAATCATCTTCTTCCAATGCTTTGGTGATCTCTTCACGAACTTTTTCTATTCCGCCAAATCCGTCTATGAGTTTCTCGGCTCGTTTCGATGCTGGTAAAGGGAATAGAGAAGATTCGTCGCCATCAAACCATCCTCTTAAACCGTTGTGTATTTGTCGGACATGATGTTCCACTAGGCCGTAGAACTGTTGTGTGAAGTAACGATTTTCATATTTTTGAGGCAATTGAACTAGTTCTGTTATTTCACTGAGTGTTAACCCTTTGTTGATTCCCCTGACAGTCTGATCCCACATGAATTGAATTGAGTCACGATATTGAGTTAGGTCATCTCTAATTTGTTGCGATCCGCTTAAAGGCGGACCATGAGCTCCAACTAGGTATTCGGCTTCCAAGGTGATCATCTGCTCTATTCCTTCAATGAGGATGCGTGGATCCCGGTATTCTTCGCCTCTGATAGCAAAAACATTGAAAAGTGTTGGCCAGAGGAGATTGTTTACGCAAACTTTTATTTCTGGGAACCATATTGTGATTGAATCATTGGCATCAGAAGGTGCTGGAGTCATCTCGACTTCCATTCCAGCGATCGTCACACGTGTGGGTTCGTTAAATGTGTGAGTAGGTGCAATGAAGCCAGGGGTCCATGGAGAGTGCTCTTCTAGTCGGAAATATTGTCCTAACGCTGAGTTGACGATTCCATCCTGACCTTCAGTTGGAAGCACTAACCCGAATTGATGCACAAGACCTCGAGTTGCGGCGGCACTTACATCGATACCTATACGACGCAGATTGTTCTCAATTTCACTGTGACCCCAAATTGGCGGATGTTCAGTTCCTTCTTCCCATAACGCTGAGGTTCCATGCACATAGTGAAAGTGTGTGTATATAACTGCTGCAACTGGCGCATCGGTGTATTCGCGCACGGCTTTGAGAGAAGCGGTCATTTCTTCTCGTGATTCTCCCGTATCGATAACTATGAGCCCCTCTGGTCCTTCCACAAAATTCTGATTTGAAAGTCCGTTACCCACCTGACTCCATACTCCTTGTCTTACTTCATATAGTTTTCGTTCAAGTCTTTTGGTGTGTTCAATTGTTTTGTTGTGGGCTTTTTGACCTAAAGGGCCTTCTGAAAT
>DBNM01000126.1:0-133 GCA_002299135.1 Candidatus Neomicrothrix sp. UBA672
GTCGAAACCGATCAGCCCCGTTAGGCAAAATATTTTTCACGTATTCACTATTAAGTTGTCAAAAAAGCTCTTAATGAGCCTTAACCATGATAACTCTGACTAGAGACACTTTCCCCAGATAACTATTGGGTTC
>DBNM01000126.1:452-2780 GCA_002299135.1 Candidatus Neomicrothrix sp. UBA672
CAGATAACTATTGGGTTCTATTTCTTTGGTTTCTAGCTAAAGACCGCTCAGTTTCTCTTTGAGATTCACGTTTAGCGATCGCCTGTCTCTTGTCATGAAGTCGGCGA
This sequence comes from Candidatus Neomicrothrix sp. UBA672, assembly GCA_002299135.1. GTDB lineage: Bacteria > Actinomycetota > Acidimicrobiia > Acidimicrobiales > MedAcidi-G1 > MedAcidi-G1. Next base: position 560 of record DBNM01000126.1, read on the forward strand.
CCACGTGCCAAAGCGATTTCGATTTTTGCACGACCTTTAGAGAAATAGAGTTTCAAAGGAATAACCGTCAAGCCATCTCTGTCAATCCGGTCAATAATCTGATTAATTTCCTTACGATGCATAAGAAGTTTTCTGGGTTGATCGGGCTCATGTCCAGTTGCCAGGTTGCCAGTTTTCGAATAGGGATTTATGTGAAGTCCTATAAGCCACAACTCTGAGCCTTCTGATCGAACATAAGATTCGGCTATCTGAACTTTAGATTCCCTTAAAGACTTGACCTCGCTACCTTGAAGCACAAGACCTGCTTCCCAAGTGTCGAGGATGTCATACTCATGACGGGCTCTACGGTTCGTAGCGACAGTCTTATCGTTTAAATCAACCACAGAACATGAGCGTAGTAGACAGGGAAGTGCGGTTACCCTAAAAGGAAGGATAATTTATTTCGATTAGGAGGCCTTGTGAGAGCTGACGGGCGAAAACATAACGAATTAAGACCATTTGGGTTTGAACGCGATTTTACAGAAATGGCTAACGGCTCTTGTTTGGTTACATTCGGTAAGACACGGGTGCTTTGCACAGCTTCTGTTGATGAAGAAGTACCTCGCTGGCTTAGAGACACAGGCAAAGGCTGGGTGACAGCAGAATATTCAATGTTGCCAGGCTCAAGCCCTGAAAGAGTTAGAAGAAAAAATTCAGGCAGAAGTCAAGAAATTCAAAGGTTAATTGGCCGCTCCTTAAGAGCAGCAGTTGACTTATCAGCTATACCTGAACGTCAGGTAACAGTTGATTGTGATGTTATTCAGGCTGATGGAGGAACGCGAACAGCTTCTATATGCGGAGGATTTATTGCATTGCATGATGCATTCACGCGAATGATCGCCGCAGGTCAAATGGCAGACCATCCCATTACAGAAGAATTAGCAGCTGTTTCAGTGGGTGTGGTTGATGGAGAAGTTTGTTTGGATCTCCCATATGTTGAAGATTCAACAGCAGAAGTTGATTTGAATGTTGTCATGACAAGTTCTGGAAAATTTGTAGAGGTGCAAGGAACAGCTGAAGATGGGCCATTCGAGAGAAAAAGTTTGGAAGAAATGCTTGATGCGGCTGAAGTTGGAATCAAAGAGATTACTGAAGCTCAACGAAATCTTTTATCTTCCCCACCAGTTGATCGCTCCAATTGATGCCTATTCCGAAATTGGTAATAGCAAGTGCTAATCCCGACAAGGTAGCTGAGATAGCTATTGTTTTGGAAGGCATAGCGGTTTTAATTCCCAGGCCGGAAGGTATGCCAGACGTAATTGAAGATGGTGACGATTTAGAAGACAACGCAAGACTAAAGGCTGTGGCAGTATGTGAATTTGCCGGAAAACCTTCAGTAGCGGACGATACAGGACTTGAGATAGACGCGTTAGATGGTGCACCTGGAGTGTATTCAGCACGTTTCGCAGGTGCTGATGCTACATATCAACAGAACGTAGAAAAAGTTCTTACAGATCTTGATGGTATTCAAATGGGACAAAGAACAGCGAGGTTCAAGACTGTAGCTATTGTTCGCTACCCAGATGGAAGGGAATTGATAGCGAACGGCACTGTAGAAGGGCACATAGCCCAAAAACCTTCAGGAGAAGAAGGGTTCGGTTACGACCCAATATTTGTTCCCGTGGAAGGCGATGGATCTACTTTCGCCCAGATGGGTAAAGAGAAACACAGGTTTTCCCATAGAGGACGAGCATTTCGTAACCTTGGTTACATGTTGGGTGAAAACTAAGAGTTAGTTACTGGAAATAGGGTTCGGACTCCAAGAATGATTTAAGAACCTGTCGAATTCAGCATCAGTTACAGGCTCTGAAAAATGAAAACCTTGAGCCAAATCACATTGAAGTTTTTGCAACTGCTGCAACTGTGGCTCTGTTTCAACTCCCTCAGCTACAACTTGGAGACCAAGACTATGCGCAAGAGCGACAGTGCCGGTAACAATGGCGGTATCATCATCGTTGCTATCAAGACCAGCAACGAAAGTCCTGTCAATCTTCAAAAAGTTTATTGGGAACCTTTTCAGGTAAGTCATCGAAGAGAAACCGGTTCCGAAATCATCAAGTCCCATACGTATGCCCAGTTCTGTTAGTTCTCCCAGAACCTGCTCGGTAACTGGGTTGGCGGCGATAAGAGCACTTTCGGTGAATTCAAGAGCTACTTGTTGTGGTTCTAAATTGTTAGTTTT
>DBNM01000056.1 GCA_002299135.1 Candidatus Neomicrothrix sp. UBA672
GCATCATGGCCAGGCGCCGCACCTGCAGAGGCTGCTCCTCTTGCTCCGCCTGAGGTAACTGATATCAGGATTTGTACCGCTCCGACCTACACGGGTCTTCCAGTTTTCGTAGCTGGTGATATGGGCGTATTCGAATCGTTCGGTTTCACAAGTCATGAGTATGTAACTTGTGCTTCGGGTCCTGCTAACGCTGCTGCTCTTGTAGCTGGCGAAGTTGATTTCGTGGCTAATACTCCTGACAACATGTTGGGATTGCGCGATTCCGGCTTTGATGTGATCATGTTCTCTCAAGCAATTGATGGTCACTTCTTCGACGTTCTTGTATCTAGCGATCAAGAAGTAGTCGAAGGTGACTGGGAAGCAACCATGCAGGCTCTTGAAGGCACCAATGTTGGTGTTGTAGCCCGTGGTGCTGCCGCTGAGCAAATGGCACGTGAGCTTTATGAGCAAGCTGGTGTTGATCCTGAAAGCTCTACTTACATCGCTACTGGTCTTGGTGCAACAACCGTTGCTGCTATGGACTCCGGTGAGATTGACTGGGCTATTACTTTTGAGCCTGGCATGACAATGGGTGTTGTTAACGGAATTGGTACTCGTCCGTTCTCACTAGTTGCTGGAGACGGTCCAAGTACTTTGGATTGGCCTTCATTGGTGAATACCACTTCACGTGAATTTGCTGCAGCTAACCCGAACACTGTTGCTGCCTATACAGCTGCTCTAGAAGCTGCAAGTGCTTGGATCATGGATGATGCAAACATTGACGGTGTTCTTGAGGTCATGGCAAACAATGTTGGTTTGGTTGGTGCTGATATGGCCGCTGATGTTCATGCTGCTAATAAGCAGTACTTCTCAGTTGATTCAACACTTGACCCAGATCGTTTGATGAACAACGTCACTTACGCTGTTGGTCGAGGAATTATCAGTGAGTCAATGAACTTCGCTGATTTCGCTATCACTAACGCCGGTGTGCCACCAAAGCTTGTAACAGCTTTGGCTGCTGCTTGTCCTTCACCTTTGGTGATCCAGACTGACTGGTTCCCAGAAGCAGAGCACGGTGCCCTATATGAGATGATCGGCGCTGGTTACAGCATTGACGCTGACAACATGGTTGTAACAGGTCCTGGTCAACTAGGTGGAGCTCCTTTGGGAATCGATATTGAGGTTCGCACCGGTGGTCCAGCTATTGGTTGGTCTCCTGTTGCTTCCTACATGTACACAGATGATTCAATTCATATCGGATACGCAAACACAGAAGCGCAAGCACAGTTGGCAGACACGCCACTGATTTCTGTGATGGCACCGTTGGAGAAGAATCCTCAGATGATCATGTGGGATCCAAACACCTATCCAGATGTTGAAAACATCGCGGATCTTGGTGAACAGGGAATCACAATCAACGTATTCGCTGGTGGCGTGTTCATTGAGGTATGGATAGCTGAAGGAGTTGTTTCAGCAGACCAGATTGATCCTTCCTACGATGGTGGACCAGCTATGTTCATTGCAGCTGATGGTGCTATCGCTCAGCAGGGATTCGCCTCTTCTGAGCCTTACCAGTACTCGAACGACTTCGCCGATTGGGGCAAGGAAGTCGCCTACGAGTTGCTCCACGACACCGGGTTCGAGGTTTACTCTCAGACTCTCGGTGTTCGACCAGATGACATGGAAGACATGAGAGCATGTCTCGAGTTGTTCATTCCAGTTGTTCAGCAATCAGTCGTCAACTTCTCGGGTAACCCTTCAAGGGCTAACGCGATAATAGTTGACGCTGTTGAGACATTTGGTTCCTTCTGGGTTTACTCACTACCACAAGGTGAGTACGCAGTTGAAACAATGAATGCACTCGGTCTTCATGGAAATGGACCGGACTCAACCATTGGAAACATGGAGGAATCCAGAATCCAAGGTGTATTAGACAAGATGGTTGCCGCAGGTATGGAAGTTACCACTACCAACGCAAACGACTTGTTTACTAACGAGTTCATTGACATGAGCATTGGTTTCGCTGAATAATTTCAGCAAACAAAACTTAAAAACTGTTTACCGGCCGGGCCCAAAAGGGTCCGGCCGGAATCAGTATTAACCCAATAAACTTTTCTGGGTTCGTAATAACTTTGACCCGATTCGGCCTTTTTAAATTAATAGGTAAAAATCTGACTAATGGAAAATTTGATAGACGCATTTTGGGGTGTCACCATCTCCATAGGGGTGAGTGCCCTTATTTTTGTTGGAGCAAACCGTTTATTTGATTTTGTTGTTGACAGGTGGTTCGTATTCCAAGCAATTACCGGAGCAATATTTGGAACGATTTTCTCGACGATTCTTATAGGTAACCGTCTTGTCAAAGGGTCTGCTTTATTACTTGTGGTATTGACAGTTTTAGCTTTCTCTGTTCTAACATCAATCCCGCAATTGATTGAAAAACATCGAACCCGTATTTTTGTGGGATTACTTTCAGGAACATTGGTAGGCGTTATTATCGCTAGTTTTTTAAAAGAGTCGGTCAACCCCCAGATACAAACAAAGAGTTTTATTTTTACCGTTCTCATGTCAGTGCTCGTTTACTCTTTACCTTCAGCAATAATCAAAAAATTTCGTTTTGGCGGACTTTTATTTTTCTTAGTGCTCGGTTGCCTGATAGGGGGTTGGTTGCTGTCAGAAATAGGTAATGGATCTAAAGACTCAACTTATCTACTTACCGTCGTACCATTTGCTCTAATTGGTTTGGCTTTAAATATTGGTCCAAAACGCAACCTTTTGGAACGCAACCACTTTCAAAGAAGAACAAGAGTGGGTGTTTTTTTAGGCCCGGCTCTCTTTTTTGTAACACTTGGTTTGATAATTCCCTTGGCGAGAACAATTTACCTTTCTCTTCACGGCCTTAAAGGAAGAGAATGGGCAGGACTAACAAATTACGGAGAAATACTCACAAATGACTCGAGTATAGATCTAAGGGACTGGTCTAACATTTTTACTAGCCGTCTTTTCATAATCGCTTTAATACTTTTAGCTATAGGTTCATTAGCTGGGGTAATGCTAGGCAAAAAAAGGGGTCGGATAATACAACCCAGCGCGACCTCACTTACCCCCACCGCTATAGGAATTTTTCTTCTTATTTTTGCAGTGCTATCAACTCTTCGAGGAACAGTAATAAACAATCTGTGGTGGGTAATAGTAGTTACCAGTTTCTCGACAGGTTTAGGTCTGTTAGCAGCAGTTTTAGCTGACCGAATTAGATTTGAATCAGCAGCCAAGAGCCTGATTTTTCTCCCTATGGCAATCTCCTTCGTGGGTGCGGGAATTATATGGAAGTTCATGTACATCGCAAGACCACCCCAAAAACCACAGACAGGTCTACTGAACGCCATCTGGGTCGGACTAGGAAAACTTACCCCCGGGAGTGTGGGGCAATTTATTGGGGTCGCACTCCTTTTACTAGCCACTGCAGGTCTTGTCGCTTTAAGCATTTTTGGTATCCGAAGAAAACAAAATGGAATATCAATAGGCTCACTTTTCGTATCTGTACCAATTTTATGGATTCTCTATCGACTACTTGGTCCAGGTTTGGGGGGAGTTGAAGAGGGGGCTAGAGGTTTACCGATTGCTAAACCGATACTTTTCGTGCAGGAAGGCCCATTTAACAATGTTTGGTTAATGGTGGTATTGATCTGGATTCAGACGGGATTTGCCATGGTGATACTTTCTGCGGCTATCAAAGCTGTTCCAGGTGATCTAATAGAAGCAGCACGGGTTGATGGTGCAAACGATAGACAAGTATTTTTCCACGTGACTCTCCCCACGATCACACCGACTATAAGTGTCATTGCTACAGCTCTAATCGTTTTAGTCATGAAAGTTTTTGACATCGTTCGAGTGATGACTAATGGAAATTTTGGAACACAAGTAATAGCTAATGAAATGTGGCAAAAAACTTTTACAGAGTTTAACCTCGGTCTTGGATCAGCTCTCGCAACAGTTCTATTCCTTGCAGTGGTTCCTGCTATGGCTCTAAATGTGCGCAGAATGCAACGGAGCGTGATCCAATGAGTACAGAGACTCAAGAACCAAAGATCTCACAAGGCGCAAATCCCGTCGATCGGGCAGGAAAGTTCGTCTACCGGTTACTTAAAGCCATTCCGGTATGGGCTTTATGGCTTTTAGTTATCGTCTGGACAATTCCGGCAGGCAGTTTGTTCATCAATTCATTTCGAACTCGAGATGCCCAAAGATCTACCGGATGGTGGAAATCTTTCACTGAGGGAGGCTGGACTTTTGACAATTACATAAACGTTTTCTCCTCAAGGCAGTCAGGGGGATTGTGGCAAGCTCTGATCAACTCTTTTGCCATAGCTGCCCCGGCTACAATCATTCCAGTAGCGATCGCAGCAATGGCAGCGTATGCATTTGCTTGGATTCCTTTCAAAGGTCGCGAATGGCTCTTCATCACGATCGTAGCTTTGATGGCATTACCGAATCAGGTGGCTCTTTTACCCCTATTGCAAATGTTTGCCGGAGGCGCACATTGGACAATCCCAAATACAGGCATGGTAATAACACTATTCCCAGATTTGGACCTCGCAGGAACTACAACAGCTGTGTGGTTAACTCACACAGCTTTCGCTATGCCTTTCGCAATTTTCTTATTACATAACTACATTTCCTCCTTACCAAAAGAACTTTTCGAAGCAGCACGAATTGATGGTGCTGATCACTTCACTATCTTCTGGCGTCTTGTAGTTCCACTATCGGTACCTGCTCTTGCGGCATTTACAATTTTTCAGTTTTTATGGACCTGGAATGATTATCTAGTTGCCTTAACAATGGTTGGAGGAAACGGAGCCAGCTATCCAGCAACCATAAATATTGCCTCAATGGCAGGGGAGTTCGGCATGAAGGAACATGTGCTTTCAGCAGGGGCTTTTGTACAAGCAGGGGTACCATTACTCGTTTTCTTCTTTTTACAAAGATATTTTGTTCGTGGACTACTTGCAGGCTCAGTTAAGTCATAGTCTTTTGCTGAGCCATAGAATTTCAACAAAGTGAATCGGAGAATTTATGTCTGAAAATCTTGTCCGACAAGAACCAAGAACTCTCGGGAACGACTTGCCTCCAGTAGGCCCGATTGCTTTCGGACTTTGGCGCTATACCACCGACAAAGTAGGTGAAGCTACGGAACTTTTAGAGACGGCTATTGAACTTGGAATGAATCTAATAGACAATGCTGATGTCTATGGGTTCGACTGGGGGGGAGAAGGATTTGGTGCATGTGAAGAACTTTTAGGCCAAGTCTTATCTGCCAGTCCGCACTTACGTGATCAGATAGTTCTTTCTACAAAAGGTGGAATCGCTCCGCCGATTCCCTATGACTCGAGTCCAAAATATTTACGTTCCGCCTGCGAGGCATCATTGAAAAGATTACAAGTTGAGCAGATAGATTTGTATCAGATTCACCGACCCGACATTTACACACACCCTTCAGAAGTTGCTGAAACTCTTGATTCATTGGTTGTCGAAGGGAAAATAAAAGCAGTCGGAGTTTCAAATTACACACCAGGTCAGGTTTCTGCTCTTTCCAACTATTTGCAGTCTCCTTTAGTAACCACGCAACCAGAGTTCTCAGTAAATTGTCTTACACCTCTAAGGGATGGCACTTTTGACCAGTGTTTATCTGAAGGCATTACTCCGTTGGCTTGGAGCCCATTAGCAGGTGGGAAGCTTGCGACAGGAGAGGGTGTAAGAGCGGAGTTGGTGGAATTATTAGATGAAATAGCAGAAAGAGAGTCAGTGGATAGGGCAACTGTCGCGGTTGCTTTTGTATTGGCTCATCCAACAAAACCAATAGCTATCGTTGGCACTCAGCAAACAGCACGATTGAAAAAAATAACCAAAGCAGTTGACGTTAAGTTAAATAGAGATGATGTGTACAACCTCATAGAAGCATCAGACGGGGTGCCTTTACCTTGAGAGAAGAAATTCGATTTGGAGTGATCGGCACAGGGATGATGGGGATTGAACACATTGAAAATCTTCAGCTGATTGAAGGAAACATCATCACAGCTATTTGCGATCCAAACAAAAGTTCATTAGAAACAGCCAATGAATTAACTGGTGGTGAAGCTGACTGTTTCACTAATCATCAAGAGCTTTTAGAAAAAGGAAAAGTTGATGCTCTTGTTGTAGCCACTCCAAACATGACACACACGGAAATACTTATTGATGTTTTAGAGACAAAGATTCCTGTAATGATCGAGAAACCACTATGCACAACCGCTCAAGAGTGCGCAGATGTTATTTCCGCTGCTGATGATGATGCAATGGTATGGGTTGGGCTCGAATATCGTTACATGCCAGCTGTCTCAGAACTTGTTAAACGTGTGGACGAAGGAATCGTTGGACCTGTTCGCATGGTTGCTATTCGTGAACACAGATTTCCATTTCTGGAAAAAGTAGAACATTGGAACCGGTTCAATTCCAACACAGGTGGGACTCTTGTGGAGAAATGTTGCCATTACTTCGACTTGATGCATTTGATAACCAAGGACCTGCCAGTGAGAGTTATGGCTTCAGGTGGACAAGATGTAAACCACTTGGATGAAAAGTACGGAGGAAAAGTTCCAGACATTTTAGACAATGCTTATGTCATTGTAGAGTTTGAATCAGGATCGCGCGGAATGCTTGATCTATGCATGTTTGCAGAAGCAACCCGAAATCAAGAAGAAATTTCTGTAGTGGGAGACCTTGGAAAAGTTGAAGCTTTGGTTCCAGAATCTGTCATAAGAACAGGTATTCGTGGTGAACACTGGATCGGTTCAGTTGAAGAGGAACATTCAGAAAATCCTGAAATTATGCATGAGGGCTTGCACAGCGGAGCATCTTACATAGAACATTTAAGATTCCGTGAGGCCTTTTTGCAAGGGTCTAAACCTGAAGTTGGTCTCAAAGAGGGATTTTGGTCGGTAGCGGTTGGCGAGGCGGCTCAGTTATCTATAGATAGGAAATCGAGTGTAGAGATAGATGAGGTAATAGAGGGAACAGGAATAAATCGATGAATGACCCACAAAAAAAACCTGAGGTTTCTTGGTTCGGTTCACTTTGCGATGATGATTATGAGTTTTTAGGTGTTGTCGATCCGGAACTTAAAAGCTCCTGGGAGCATTGTCGTGACATAGTTGCATGTGCTGAAGAAAACGGTTTTGACAACATACTTCTACCGTCTGGTTACACGCTAGGGATCGATGCGACAGCTTTTGCTTCTGCAGTATCAGTAGCTACTAATCGAATCAGACTTCTATTAGCTGTAAGAATGGGTGAGCTTTGGCTACCTCAACTAGCAAGACAGATGGCCACAATCGATCAAATGTCAGGAGGAAGACTGACGATAAACATTATTTCGAGCGACCTTCCTGGACAAGAGCTTGAATCCGAGCCTCGTTACACAAGAACCCGTGAGTACATGAAGATCCTAAGAGAACTTTTAAATGGAAACTCTGTTAATTACCATGGTGAATTTGTGGATTTAGAGATCGAAGCCCCAAGAGCCAGAACAGTCTCGGGAAAGTGCCCTCCTTTTTATTTCGGAGGTTTTTCTGAGGCAGCAAAAGAGACAGCAGCGATGGAATCAGATGTTTTTCTAACCTGGCCAGACACAGTAAAAGGTGTTGAATCAATAGTTTCTGACATGAGAAAACGGGCCTCAGGTTACGGGCGGGAACTGAAATATGGTTTAAGAGCCCATGTAATTGTGAGAGATAGTGAAAAAGAAGCGCGTGAGGCTGCAAATCGACTCATAAGTCACCTAGATGATCAAAAAGGAGAAGCTATCCGTAATCTTTCTCTAGATTCAGTATCAGTTGGTGTTTCCAGACAAACAGAGCTACGTGAAAATTCCAATGATGATGGTTTCATCGAAGAGAATCTATGGACAGGTGTAGGGCGCGCTCGAAGTGGGGCAGGAGCTGCAATAGTAGGAGACCCTGACCAGGTAAAAGAAAAACTTAATGCTTACATGAATGCAGGCATTGATGCGTTTATTCTTTCCGGATATCCCCATATTTCGGAATGTGAGTCATTCGGAAAAAAAGTTTTACAAAACATAGAACACGGTCCACTAACTTAGAAATTTTTTTGCTATGAACTGATAGCTAAACGTGTTTCAGGATCAAAAAAATGAATTCTTTCAGTATCTATCGAAATTTCTATTTTCTCTCCGGGTTTGGTCTGACTACGCGGGTCCACTCTTGCAATCATCAGAGGGTTTTCGTCGAGATCTTTAAGAGCATCAGGGTCACCTGCGTCTACAGTTTTGGCATCTAGAGGGAAATGAACTAGGAGATCTGATCCTAAAGCTTCTGTTAATTCAGTTACAGCTGACAGTACAGGTAGATCTTTATTGTTAGAGACATTTGCGTCGTCCATTGCTTCAGGACGGATACCGATTACAACATTTCTTCTGTCATATTCGGCAAGAGAATGTCTGTTTTCTACAATGCCTCTTGCGAGAGGGATATTGGTGCTGCCAATTTGTAAAGTCCAATTTCCATCATGGTTTTCAAGTGTTGCTTCTCGAAGGTTCATTGCAGGAGCGCCAATAAATCCTGCCACAAAAAGGTTTTTCGGTTCTTCATAAAGAGAAGATGGATTGTCAATTTGTTGGAGGACACCATCTTTCATGACAGCAACTCTGTCACCCATGGTCATTGCTTCCACTTGATCGTGGGTGACGTAAAGGGTTGTTGCCTCAAGTTTGTGCTGAAGTCGAGTAATTTCTGCACGCATTTGAACTCGTAATTTTGCATCCAGGTTAGATAAAGGTTCATCCATCAAAAAAACGGAAGGGTCACGAACGATAGCTCGACCCATGGCTACCCTTTGTCTTTGACCACCCGACAGTTGCGCAGGTTTATTTTTTAGTAGAGGTTCAAGTTCGAGAATTTGTGCGGCTTCTGAGACTTTGGAATCGATTTCCGGTTTTGACAGTCCGGAGAGTTTGAGTGCAAAACCGATATTTTTTTCAACGTCTAAGTGCGGGTAGAGAGCATAATTTTGGAAAACCATTGCAATATTGCGATCTTTTGGTTCAACATCATTCATTTGTTCACCATTGATCGAGAGGTTCCCTGAAGTAATTTCCTCCAGTCCTGCAACCATTCTCAAAGCAGTTGACTTACCACAACCTGAAGGTCCGACTAGAACAAGAAATTCTCCATCAGCTATGTCGATACTTAGTTCATCAACTGCTTTAAAGCCATTCGGATAAATTTTGGTAAGTTCTTCTAGGGACAGTTCAGCCACAGCGGTAATCTTTCTTATCTGTCATCATTTAGACACTCTCTAAGGTCAACTGTCCAAGCTAACGGTACGTTTAGTGAATCTCCATCCTTGATCTGTTTTAGTCAGTTCGTCAGAGTAAATTCCGCTTGTCATAAAGGTAGGAGGGGAGCCCGCATTCATTAAGAGTAGATAACAGCGGGCTGTCGCTGAATCCCCATTAATTTCAACAACTTGATTGTTTGTCCAATGCCTTACCCCTTTGATTAGTTGAGGAAAGCTGTCACCAGAAACTACAAGGGCGTTTCTTCCTACAATAGGGTCGCTTCCCGGCATTTCTAAAATTCCATCTTCAGTGAAAGTTTCAGCAAAAGCTTCTCCATTTCCTGAATCCGCTGCTTGGTTATATCGATTAGTGAGATGATTGATTTCTATGATTTCTTCCGCGCTCATTAAATCTCCTTAGATGTGATTACAACATTCTGCCCGACTATAAGGAGTATTAACCAGTTGGCTTGAGCATTACTTGGATTTAGATCGCTCGGAATCCACCCAGCTTCTGGCCTCCTCAGAAGAGACCCAGTCAATCGCATTATTAACAAGTTTCCGGAAATTTGAATCCATATACGCAGAAGGTCCGTCACCAAGCTGAATGTAGGCAATCGGAGATGATTTTTCCCAGCGAACCCAGGCCACGAGATTACTTCCTTTGGGGTGTGTCCATGAGTCGTTGGAATTCATTTGCCCTCTCATCGCAAGCGCAGCTGAGTAGAAATTTGAGGAATTTTCAAAATCAAAATCAGAACAGAGAATAGGGGTTACCGATTTTTCTAATACCGGGTAGAGGTAAGCTTCATCGGTTATTGAGAAACTTTTGGGTATCCCACTGCAAATAGGATGCTCAGCGTCGACGACGTTAATTTCCTGAGTCACGTCGAATCTGTAACCTGAGTCTGGAAATTCGGTTCCGTGAAGTGACCCTGGCTGGTAATGGAATCTACCACCGAGTACATCTGCATAACGATCCCACGTAGGCCAACCGGCTATTGAATGATGCAGAAAGACAAGACCCTGGCCTGACTCAAGGAGGTTTTCAAAGTTCTTCTTGTATTCAGGTGTTGGATCCGCGCAGACAACAGGTGGTTCTGAGTTTCTTCTTAAATCGACTCCGGGGATGTCATAGAAAATAATTGCGTCGAACTCATTGCATTTTTCAGGATTGAGGAAATATTCGGCTTTCGGATGTTTTTCGTGGAACCAATCAACGTTTTCGAATGAATCGAAGATTGCGAAGAAAGGGTCTGTTTCAAATGGATGGCCTCCTGTGATAACTAAAACCTTTTTCTTCAATTAAGTGTCCCAGCGTCTGACATTGCGCTGATAGTTCTTTCTGCGGTGGTTTCAACCAGTTTTGCTAGTCTCGGGTCGTCAGGGTTGCCCAAGAGGGGTAGGGCGCAAGCTATGACGATTCCAAAAAACAATGATTCTTTGTAGCCAACAAGATCATGAGGGTAACTGTCAAGTAGTTCAGATTCGTACAATCTGCGTTCTTCAGTTGTTAGACACTGACACATGCAGTACGCAATATCCCACGCAGGTGGTCCTGTACCAAAACCCTGCCAGTCGATTATTGCGACTCCTTGATTGCTTATTATCAGGTTGTCTGGTTTGACGTCGCCGTGGACAATGGTTTGATCCAAGGTGTTTAGATAACTCATGGTTTCAAGGAATCTAGCAAGAAGGTTTATCTCTTTTAGCGGGTCAACGAGTTCACCGCAAATCTCTTGAAGAACGGGCCAACCTTTTTCGATCATTATTGTCAGATTGTTGATCCTGTCCTGTGAGATCATTGTTTGGACCCACGGGGTCTCAACTAAATCTCTTCCCTGAGTGTGGAGTTTCGACAGTTCCGTAAGAAGCTGCCGGGTGTGTTCAACTCCTATGCCGCTTATGGAATCTGAGTCTTGTACGGGTTCTAAATACTCTAAGAGCATTATGAAATAGGCGCTAGATGGGTCGTAGTCTGATGCGAAAAGCGCCGGAAGTCGTAGATCTAGCTTGGGTGCTAACTCAAGGTAGAACTTGATTTCTCTTTCGAATAGACCGGATCTTTTTGCCGCATTGAGGGCTTCTTCCCTATTGGCTGCGAATTTTGCGACTACTTGTTCGTCATTTTCGAGAGATACGAGAACTAGGTCACCAAGGTTTCCTTTTCCTCCGCCGATCGGACGTGTTTTAAAATTCTCAACGGATTTACCTAGTGCATTGGAAAGCCATTCTCCGTTTAGCTCATCGGGACAGGTCGGAAAGCTGATATCCATTAGTAATTAGCGAGTCCTCCGTCGAGTGAAATGGTTCCTCCGCTGAATCCGGCGCCTTCTTCCGAGGCGAGGAGGAGCGCGAAAGCTGAGATCTCTTCAACAGTTACGGGTCTCTGTATAGCTGTGTCTTTTGTATAGA
>DBNM01000022.1 GCA_002299135.1 Candidatus Neomicrothrix sp. UBA672
GTTACAACCCCTCCAGCAGTAAAAAACCCTCCGTCTTCTAATTCGCGAAGCTCAATAATCTTAGAATCGGTTTTACGCGCCAATGCATTCTCGTACCCCTTTAACGGATGGTCAGACACATACAAGCCCAACATTTCCTTTTCAAAAACAAGCTTCTGAGACTTATCAAATTCTAATTCAGGTATTAGTGGTCGTTCGTTAAAAACTGCTTCACCTTCCACATCACCAAACAGTGAGAGTACACCCATATCGTGTTCCCGACGACGTGAAACCGTAAGACTTATAAGCTCCTCGTGCACTTCTAGTAAACCTTCTCTTGGGTGGCCAAAACTGTCAAAAGCTCCTGCTTTAATGAGTGATTCGATAGTTCTTTTATTCAATACCGAAGTATCGCAGCGTTCCAAGAAATTGTAGAAATCTTCAAAAGGCCCATTTTCATTTCGCTCTTCGACAATTAAATTCACCAAACCTTCCCCCACATTACGAACAGCAGATAGGCCGAAAACAATCTTTCCTTTTCCTCCATCCTTACTCAAGTTAGGAATTGGAGCGAATGCACTATGTGCCAAATTCACGTCTGGAACAGTTACTTCTATGTCAAGCGATCGACATTCATTCAAATAAACAGCTGCCTTATCTAAGTTTGATTTAACGCTTGTCAACAAAGCTGCCAGGTACTCTACGGGGTAATTCGCCTTTAAAAAAGCAGTTTGAAAAGCAACCAACCCATAGCCATATGCATGACTCTTGTTGAAAGCGTAATCAGCAAATTGCTCAATTATTTCAAACAACTCTTCTGCTAAAGAGGCGTCATAACCTGTTCGATTACAGCCGGCTAAGAACCCTTCTCTTTCTTTCTTCATCAGAGCGCGGTCTTTTTTGCCACATGCTTTTCTTAAATTGTCAGCTTGAGCAAGTGAATAACCGGCAAATTTTTGAGCCACTCGCATAACAGACTCTTGATAAATCATTAATCCATATGTGTCACTTAGAAGAGATTCTGCATCTTCATGGAAATAAGTGACACTTTTCCTTCCATTTTTTCTGTCTGCATAATCGTTATGCATGTTTGCCGCCATCGGCCCCGGTCGATACAACGCCACTAGTGCAGCAACGTCATCAAAAGAAGTGGGGTTCAAAGAACGCATCAAGCTGCGTATAGGTCCTGATTCCAATTGGAATACTCCTATCGAATCTCCCTGTGAAAGCATTTGAAATGTTTTTTTGTCACTCAATTCAATACCATCAATATCCAACTCAAAATCCTGTGTTGATTTGATCAAATCTAGGGTGTCAGTTATTACATCTAGATTTCGTAAACCTAAAAAATCCATTTTCAGAAGACCGAGGGCTTCTACTCCATACATGTCGTATTGAGTCACAATTGGGGCTTCTTCGGGTTCTTGTCCAGATTCTGGCTTTCGCTGAATAGGCAAATAATCAGTAAGAGGATCCTTCGTAATCACAACGGCTGCTGCGTGAATTCCGTCCTGCCTTCTGAGACCTTCAAGACCGCGAGCCACATCCACTATTTGCTTAACATCAGGATCCGCAGAGTACATACTCCTTAGATCGGCTGCCATTTTGTAGCCATCTTTATACCCTTCGACTTCTTCCATGCAAGCTGCGATTGGAGTACCTCGGCCTAGTACCAATGGGGGCATTGCCTTGGCTATTCGGTCACCTATTGCGTAAGGGTGACCTAGCACTCTTGCTGCGTCACGGACCGCCGCCCTGGCTTTAATTTGAGAAAAGGTAACAATTTGAGCTACGTGATCGCGACCATATTTGTCTGCAGCGTAACGTATCAATTCATCCCTATATCTAGAATCGAAATCCATGTCTATGTCTGGCATGCTTATTCGATCTGGGTTCAGAAATCTCTCAAAGAGCAAGTCGTGTTTTATTGGATCTAAATCTGTAATACCGAGGCAAAACGACACGGCACAACCTACTGCGCTGCCCCTTCCGGGACCTACTCTTATTTCCCTTTCGCGTGCGTAACGTATTAGGTCCCAAGTGATTAGAAAATAAGCAGAAAAGCCCATGTCGCTTATCGTTCGAAGCTCGTAAACTATCCGATCTGAAATTTCATCGGGCAACGTATCTCCCCAACGTTCCTTAGCGCCATTCAAGGTCAAGTGGGAAAGATACGAATCAGCAGAATCAAATCCTTCTGGTAACGGGAAATCAGGTAATTGTGGGTTACCGAATTCAATTTCCACATTGCAGCGCTCAGCAATTTCAAGTGTGTTATCACAAGCCTCTGGTATTTCGCTAAAGAGGCGTCTCATCTCATTTGCTGATTTGAGATAATGCTGATCTCCGTGAAATTTAAAACGATCAGGATCACTCATCACGCAACCAGTTTGAACGCAAAGTAACGCATCATGCGAATGGGCGTCTTCCTGCTTTACATAGTGTGAATCGTTGGTAGCAAGTAGCGGAGCTCCTATCTGTTTAGCCAATTTAACTAAAAGAGGATTTGTTTTAATTTGTTCTGGAAGTCCTTGATCTTGTAGTTCGACAAATAAATTGCCTTTCCCAAATATCTCTTGAAGTCGACCAGCTTTATCCAGAGCTCCTTGAAAGTCATCGCGCATAAGTGACTGTAAAACGTGGCCCCCTAAACAACCAGTTGTCGCAATAATCCCTTCACTGTGGTTGTCAAGGACTTCCCAGTCGACTCGTGGTTTATAGTAGTAGCCTTCCAAAAAAGCACGGCTGGCTAACTGAATCATGTTCTTATAGCCGACATTATTTTCTGCTAGAAGAGTTAAGTGATACATGATTTTATGTCCTGTATCAGTCTCCCCACCGGAATCATCCATTCGGCCTCTACGAGAAAAACGCTCATAGCGAGTTTCGTGTGCCATATAGGCTTCAGTGCCTATTATTGGCTTAACACCATGATCTCTACACGCACGGTAAAAATCCAAAATTCCGTACATGTTTCCGTGATCAGTTATACCTAAAGCTTTCTGACCGTCATCTGATGCTGCTTGAACCAACTCTCCTATGCGAGCTGCTCCATCCAGAAGTGAATACTCGGTATGGACATGAAGATGAGTGAAGGATCCAGTCATAAGTTCTACAAATAATTCCCTGGTCTATCATCACTGATATCAGGTTTATCATCGTCTCCAGGGTTCAACATGCCTGGTGCGGGTTCCTCTATCCGAGGATTGTTCATGAATTGGTGAGCGAACATGGCTGCTTGTATGCCCTGAATTAAACCCTCTAACCATCCCACCAACTGGGCTTGAGCTATACGAAGTTCATCATTACTGGGAGAAGCTTCAGCTCCGAATGGGGAAGCAAGCCTGTTAAGTTCCTCCCTTAAGTCATCGGACAAAGCAGAGCCCAACTCTGTAATTGAGGACTGATATATCTCTTTTAATCTTTCCCTACTTTGTTCATCCAGAGGCGAGGATTTAACCTCCTCTAAAAGCTGGCGCATCATAGTGCCGACTCTGACAACCTTTGCAGGTTGTTCAATAGACTCATTCTGGGTTTCTTCCGTGTCTTCAGTTAGGACTTCAGG
>DBNM01000007.1:0-2142 GCA_002299135.1 Candidatus Neomicrothrix sp. UBA672
GATGTAGTACTTCTAACCCCTGTTTGACCTTTGTGTACACGTACCGTGAGTACGCTCGCACACATTTTTGAAGCCGCTGGTATGGCGACAATTGTTCTTGGATCCGTCAAAGAACAAGTGGAGTCAACTGCACCTCCACGTGCGCTTTGTTGCGACTTTCCTCTAGGACGACCTCTTGGTGAACCTCAGAATCCTGAGTTTCAACACAGGGTTCTCGAATCTGCTTTCCAATTACTAGAAGCGCAAGAACCTACTATTAAAGAATACGACGTTTCAATTCCCGATACCGCCGATGAAATTCTCGCCTGTCCCCTACCCCCAAGACACGATCCTGATTTACATCCTGCCTTAGATGAAGTGAGAGGGTTACGCCCTGCGTACGACCGGGCTATTAAAAAATATGGAAATCGGATTGGCATGGGGCGAACTGTTGATCTGGAGAATCTGGAAGAAGCTATCGCAGCTCTTATCAAAATAACTGAGGGAACTCCATGGAAAGAAGCTGGTATACCTGGCTTCCCTTCAAGAGTCAGTCAAGACATACGTGGATATTACGAAACTGCCGCTTTGGAACTTTCCGAAAACGCGCCTAAAGCCTGGGCAGGAACCCGCTGGTTTTTCAATAACACAGAAACAGGAAAACTGCTCATGTTAGCACGTCAAACTATGGCCGACTCGGGGGCTAACCAACCTATATGGTTTTACATGGCTCCGGGAGACAGTTAAATCTTGACTTACTTACTATGACTGAACATCTCTGGGACTTAACCGCTAATGGCTTGGCCAGAAAGATTGCTGACGGTGAGGTTTCCAGTCTGGAGGTCATCGACGCTCATCTGGGTCGGATCGAAGAAGTTAACGGATGGCTGAATGCCGTTACACGTGTTTTAGCCGATGAAGCCAGAGCCGCTGCAGAAGATGCGGACAAAGCCGTAGCCGCTGGTGATGAACTGGGTCCCCTGCATGGTGTCCCTTGCACAATCAAAGAAAACATAGATGTAGCAGGCACAGCGACCACTCAGGGTCTTCCAGTTTTTGCTGACCTTATTTCCTCAGTCGACGCTCCTCTGGTTGAACGCCTCCGAGGGGCGGGAGCTATCCCGATCGGTCGAACCAACCTTCCCGAGCTTGGACTCAGAATAAGTACCGACAATCCTCTGCATGGTCTGACTCGCAACCCGTGGCATCCTGAGCGAACAGCTGGTGGTTCATCCGGTGGAGAGGGCTCTGCAATAGCGTCAGGAATGTCGCCATTGGGACTTGGTAACGACATTGGCGGCTCGGTTCGTAATCCGGCTTACTGCTGTGGGATCACATCGATTAAACCCACACATGGACGCCTGCCCGCTTATAGCGTTTTCGAACATGATCAGAACCCTTCATTGTCATCGCAAATAATGCTCACTGACGGTCCAATGGCTCGTTCAGTCTCAGACCTTAAAACCGCTATGGAAATTTTGAACGGCCGTGATCCTCGTGACCCAAGGTCGGTCACCGTCTCGATGGAAGGATCTGACAGTAAGCGGCGGGCGGCTGTGGTTAAAAGTATTCCCGGCACCGAGTGTCACCCTTCTGTTGTTGAAGGAGTTGAACGTGCAGCATCATCGTTAGCTGATGCAGGTTGGGAAATAGTTGAAAACACACCACCTGGAATAGATCTATGTTCAGAAATATGGGCTCACTTGTTAGGCGCTGACGTTTCCCTTTTGATGGATGCAGCACGACCTATTCTGAGTGAAGAGATGGCTGCGGCGCTGGATAGTGGCATAACTGAACAGTTTCCTTCAGAAATAATGGATCCAAATTTGGTTCACTCAGAGAGAATTCGGCTGGCTCGAGAATGGTCAGTTTTCTTCACTGAACACCCTGTTGTCATCATGCCTACTTGGCCACAGCAGCCATTTGAGCATGGAGCTGACATTAGCGAAGACTCCAGAAGCGAACTTATAGAAATACTCCGTTTTATCACACCAGCGAATGTGCTCGGCTTGCCTTCTGTAGCTTTACCGGTTGGTGTATCTGAGGGTCTTCCTCAAGGAGTGCAATGCATCGCTGATCGTTGGCGTGATGATTTAGCTTTAACAGCAGGATCAGACATTGAATCTTCCCTGGGAATAATCACTCCGATAGACCCAATTACTT
>DBNM01000007.1:2553-3384 GCA_002299135.1 Candidatus Neomicrothrix sp. UBA672
GCCATCAACTCGTTTTCAAAGGAGACAACTCGCGCTGAGCCTGATCGATTGTAGACAGCATAACCATTGGTGAATTCACGGATAAACAAGCCTTCAATACCGTTAAAAAGCTGTCGTTTCTCTCCAACAGGGAGACCCAGATCAGCGTCCCAAAATTCATACCAGTTGTGATAATGGTCCCATGTTGGTTCAGCATTGTCATCGCCGAACACAACATGTCCTTCGGAATGGGTCAAAGCAATAGTGGTGAATACTCTCATCCATTGCCGGTTTTCTGCAGAATCACGTTCTGAAACTTGCATATCCTCGTTCCCATAGTCGTAAACAACCCTCCAACCTTCCAGACAGTTGATCCGTGGTTTTTTCAAATTCTCTGACGCCCAGTGGAGTGTGTCTTCAACTTCAATCAGGTGCTCAACGGTGTACCCTTCCGAGTAGTCAGGTTTGTACAGCTCCATGAACGTGCCATTCACATACGGTGCGGATAAGGGGGCTTTCCATTCGTTCGTGTTCACGAGAATTAGAAACTCATCACCGACCAGTTCCCGGATACGGTGCAGGATCGCCAATCGTGATTCGAGTTCTTCTTCCTGAGTTAGGTAGAAAGTTGACCAGTCCATGAAAGAAGCGGCGGTTCTGCTGTGTTCATTCCACCAGTCAAGAAAAATGCCGTCGACTATGCCGGACTCTTTTAAAGAAAGTGCTTTTTGGGCGATCAGTTCAATGAGTTCCGGTTTGGTAAAGTCAACTAGTCCCGCAAGTGCCTCTTCAGGTTCAATTACACCATCTTTGTCAGAATCTTCACCCCATCCAGGAACCGGATCCCCATTG
>DBNM01000159.1:0-693 GCA_002299135.1 Candidatus Neomicrothrix sp. UBA672
CTGAACGTCATGACTGGCCAGGTGTGGAGGTTGGCTGGGCGCTTCACCCCGACTATTGGGGTCGAGGTTATGCCACTGAGGCAGGAGTAGCAGCAGTGCGCTACGGATTCGATGAGCTTGAAGTAGAAAAATTATTTAGTTGCATTTTGCCAGAAAACCGTCGGTCACAGGCTGTAGCAAAGCGGCTTGGATTTGAATTTCTGGAAGAGAGGATTTTGGTATTTTTTCCAAAATTACCTCATGGGATATGGGTATTAAACAGGAATTAATTGCAACTTAGTTTGCAAGAATTAATGGGTCGGCATCTGATTTGTTTATAACTAGTTGATCGCATACAGGATCCTTTATAACTGCCATGCCGGATGCTCCCTCTATTTGCCGTATGAAAGATGCTTCTTTTATATTGCTTTTCGCCCAACTGTCAAAACGAAAAAGTTCTCCGGTTGAGACTCTTAAAAGCCAAGGTAGTTTCGTCCCGCTGCATTCACGGACAGCAACCACATCTCCCAGCGCACCAAATTGGTAACGGTAACCCGAGTGTTCAATTATTGGACCGTCAGTTGAGACAACAACAGGTATCTCAATGGAATCTTCTGTCTTTTTATTTTCAGAAGTAGTGAAATAGATTATTAAACCTACGAGAAACAACAGTATGCCTATTTGGGATGCTGTCTTTTTTTTCGACCATGTTGG
>DBNM01000159.1:1119-1569 GCA_002299135.1 Candidatus Neomicrothrix sp. UBA672
TGCAAACCATACGCCTTGAAGTGGCAATCACAAAATTTTCGAATCAAAGGAAAATGAAATAAGTATGCATAGGATCGATTTTTAGATGGTCTAATATTCAAAAATGGATGAGGAATCAACTACTTCGAATCTGAGAGTTAAATGGATGAGCAGTAATGAAGCTGCCCAACGTCTAGGTGTTACTACAGCTACCCTGTACAGGTTTATAGATGAAGGTCGCTTGCCCGCATACCGAATGGGAAGAGTTATAAGACTTAAAGAAAGTGAATTAGAAGATTTTGAAAGAACTTGTCTCATAGAACCAGGTTCTTTATCCCATTTGATTCAAGAGTGACCAAATACCCTGTCTAAAGCGAATTATTCCTATACAGATAGGGTAAATTCATAGGAAGAATTTCCGAAAATATTACCCAGTAGGTTTTAATTGAACCCTTTTTCTAATCAAATCGA
>DBNM01000159.1:1981-8579 GCA_002299135.1 Candidatus Neomicrothrix sp. UBA672
CCAGAACAAGAGGTGTGGAGGTACTCGAAAATCTTTGACCTGGATTTGGAATCCCTTACACCTTCTTTGAAAAATCCTGTTGACAAAAAAACTGAGTCAAGTTTTCTAGACATCGAACAGTCGGGGTTGATAGAGATTAGTGATGGGTGGTTGACAGAGCAAAAAGTCAGCACTCTTTCAGATTCTTCTGGAGTGTATGTAGGTTCTATGGCGAATATGGGTACAGATCTAGCCCACATTGAAAAACACCTTAGTAAGCCTAAAGATTTTTTCGATTGTTTAAATAATTCATACAATCCTGAAACTTTACTAATACACGTGCCAGATGGAGTGACTCTCGAATCACCGATATACATAAAAGTTCAATCCGTCACCGACGGATCAGTTGCATGCCCAAGAATCGTCATCAATTTGGGTGAGAACTCTGAAGCCAAAATAATCGAACATCATTTGTCTGGCAGTGGCGAGTCTCTCTCAGTTCCCATTTTGGATGCCCACATTGGTCAGAGTAGCCGTTTGAAACATCGTGTCGTGCAAGACTTAGGAGAAAAAACGTGGCAGGTCTCTAAGCAAAACTTTCAACTAGAAAAAGACTCTTACGTTGAAATATTTGCTGCTGCCTTCGGAGGCGACTATGCACGAAGTGAAATACGCTGCGAGCTCAAAGGGAGAGGATCAGAAGCTTATTTGTCAGCTGCGTATTTTGGAAATAAGGAACAAACTTTAGATTTCCGTACTTTTCAAAAACACGAAGCTCCGAATACCACAAGCAAGTTACTTTTCAAAGGAGCTTTAGACGAGGATTCAAGGTCAATCTATTCAGGTTTGATAAAAGTCCTACCTGAAGCAGTTGGAACAAAAGCTCAACAGACGAATAGAAATGTGAAACTTTCTGAAAATGCTTGGGCTGAAAGCGTCCCTAATCTTGAAATAGAAACCAATGATGTGGTTTGCAACCATGCATCAACTGTTGCAGGAATAGATGAAGAACAACTGTTTTATTTAGAGAGTAAAGGGATCAAAACCTCAGCAGCAGAACGTCTGATAATTGCGGGCTTTTTTGATGAGGTTACTGCAAAAGTAGACGACCCTCTGCTCGTAAAAGAAATCGATTCCATAATGACAGAAGTATTGCAAAACCGTTTTAGTGGTGAGGGGGAGCGATGAACGAATTAAAGATTTGTGATTTAACAGATCTGGAAGAAGCAGCTCCACGACGCATTGAGATAGAGGGAAAAAAACTATCGATTGTCTTACTAAATGAAAGAATTTACGCACTAGATGATACCTGTAGCCACGAAGATGTTTCGCTGTCTGAAGGGGAGGTTGATATTGATGAATGCGCATTGGAATGTTGGAAACATGGGAGCCTCTTCTCCTTGGAGACGGGTGAAGCTCTCAGTCTTCCAGCCACGAAAAGTGTAAAAACCTATGAGGTTCGCATTGTTGATAACGACGTTGTGTTGGTGATCGAATGACAAATGAAAAATCCCTTAATATTGAAGGTCTTTGTGCTACAGCGAGCGGTAAAAAAGTTCTTAATGGTGTAGATATCCAAATCAAACCTTCAGAAGTGCATGCGATAATGGGCCCAAATGGTTCTGGGAAATCAACTCTTGCTCATGTCCTAATGGGTCGCCCAGGCTATGAAGTGACCTCTGGTTCAGTCATGATTGACGGTTTGGATGTTCTTTCTCTTCAAACATGGGAGCGCGCCCAAGCTGGCATGTTCATAGTTATGCAACATCCCATCGAAGTGCCTGGTGTGAAAATCTCCGACTTGCTCACTGAAGTAGCAGTTGCATCTGAACTCGACCCGCAAGAATCACTGTCATCACTTCGCGAGGAAGCAGCGAATCTGGGAATAGATGAAAGTCTTTTAGACAGAGAGTTGAATGTTGATCTGTCAGGTGGGGAGAAGAAAAGAAATGAAACCCTTCAACTTTTAGTTTCTGAAGCTAACTATGCGATATTGGATGAAATAGATTCCGGATTAGATGTAGATTCACTTGCCTTAGTCGCAGAAAGAATTAACAGAGCTGCAAAAGACGAGAAACTAGGTGTGCTAGCAATAACCCATTTCAATCGTTTGTTAGACATCCTCAAACCTGATCAAGTTCACGTACTAGTAGATGGACGCATAGTAGAAACCGGACCAGCAGAACTAGCGTTGCAGTTAGAAAAAGACGGATATCAAAAGTTTTTAAAGTAGGTCGGAAGTGCAAAATCAATTGTTGAAGCCAGAAGAGTTGGAAGCTTTAATGAAAACATTTCCCAAGTGGGAACATAATGACAAGTGTTTAAAGCGAATTTTTGAATTTCAGGACTTCAAAGAAGCATTCGACTTTATGACCCAGGTGGCTAAGATAGCTGAGACTCTAGACCACCATCCTGACTGGTCAAACTCTTGGAATAAAGTGTCAATTCAGATTTCTACTCATTCAGCTGACGGTTTGACTCAACTGGATCACAGATTTGTAGAAGAGGTCGAATCAGTTATCGGGCTTTAGAAAGCTCCACCATTATTCTTTTGGGGCAATTATTTGATCGAAGGTATTCCAACCCAAGGTTGCGCACTTGATTCTCACCGGATATTTAACAACACCTTTTAACGCTTGCAGGTCACCTAAAGAATTTTCGTTATTATCTTCAGATAGTTCTGCAGAGTCCAGATTGCTTTCATGAACAGACATCATTTCTTTGAATTTTTCAATCAAATTCTTTGCTTCTTCTAAAGTTTTGTCGAGAACTGATTCCGCCATCATCGATGCAGAAGCCTGACTTATGGAACAACCCTGGCCACCTATTCGTATATCTTTGACGACATCTCCATCAGTAAGTACATAAACTTTCACTTCGTCACCACAGAGCGGATTAAAACCTTCTTCCATAATTGCTGGAGGCACTGGAAGCTCACCTTGATTGCGAGGGTTTTTGTAATGATCGAGAATTATCTCTTTATATAAATCTTCAAGTCCAGGCACAATTTCTCCAGATCTGGTTAACTAAAAATCTTTCCAACTTCATCTATAGCGTCGGCTAGAACTCCTATGTCCGACTCACCATTATAGATGTACAGAGAAGCTCTGGCGGTGGCATTGACACCCAACAATGTCATCAAAGGTTTGCAACAATGGTGACCAGCTCTCACGCAAACTCCGTACTGGTCTAGCACCTGACTTATGTCATGTGGATGAATATCGCGATAAGAGAACGAAATAACTCCCGATCTGTTAACTGCTTCTTCAGGTCCATGTATTGTCAGGTCATCTCCGAATCTTTCATTTAATAGATCAAGAGCGTAAGAGGTTAGATTCTGCTCATGTTCTCTAATAACTTCCATCCCAATTTTTTCGAGGTAGCTGACTGCAACACCTAAGCCGATTATCTCAGCAATGGGCGGAGTGCCGGCTTCAAACTTCCAAGGAACTTCATTAGTGGTGAAACCATCTGAAGTTACATTAAGAATCATTTCACCCCCACCGAGGAAGGGCGGCATCTTTTCCAGGATTTCTAAACGACCCCAAAGAACACCAATGCCGGTAGGGCCACACATTTTATGTCCGCTGAAAGCTAGAAAGTCAGCTCCCAATTCCGCCACATCAGTTTTAAAATGAGGAACCGACTGACAGGCATCAACGAGACAAATAGCTCCCACCTTATGAGCTGCGTCGACTAGTTGTTTTACAGGGTTTATCGTTCCTAAAGCATTAGATACTGCTGATACGCATAAAAGTTTCACATCAGCTAATAATTCATCAATACTGCTTAGGTCGAGTTGGCCATCTTGTGTTATAGGTATCCAACGAATCTCGATATTGCGTTCGCTGGAGAGTTGGTGCCACGGAACTATATTTGAATGATGTTCCAGGGAACTTAAAAGGATCACGTCCCCTTCCTTAAGCTGACTTCTCGCCCAAGTGTAAGCAACTAGATTTATTGCTTCTGTTGCATTTTTAGTGAAGACAATTTCTTTTTCGGAAGAGGCATTAATAAAGCGGGACACTTTGGCACGCGTCTCTTCCATCTCGGATGTAGCAAGTTCTGCTATGTGATAGGCACCTCTGTGAACGTTTGCGTTTATCTGCTTGTAATAGTCTGTCATCCGGTCAATCACTTCGATTGGCTTTTGAGAAGTTGCAGCAGAATCTAGGTAAACAATTGGTTTTCCATTTACCTCGCGTTCAAGAAGAGGAAAGTCTCCTTTGATTTTTTCAGATTCGAAAATATTGCCAGTCATTGCTTGATGCTCCTAAAGGAGTCATATCCGGAGGATTCAAGTTCTTTAGCTATTTCGGTTCCACCTTTTGCCACGATTTGCCCGTCTAAAATCACATGAACAAAATCTGGATCTAGATGATCCAAAAGTCTTTGATAGTGGGTAATGGTAAGAACACCTAAATCAGGGTTTTCCTGACGGACTTTTGAGACACCATTGGCGACTATGGTCAAAGCGTCAATGTCCAATCCCGAATCTGTTTCATCTAAAATTGCCATTTCAGGCTCGAGTATTGCCATTTGAAGGATTTCATTTCTTTTTTTCTCTCCACCTGAAAATCCTTCGTTTAAATAACGCTCGGCAAATGAAGGATCCATGTTTAATCTTTCCAACCACTCCATGATTGAAAGCCTTAATTCCAAAACCGACATTTTCATATCTTTGCGTGCCGAAAGTGCTTGTCGTAGAAAGTTGATTACTGAGACTCCAGCTACTTCATGCGGGTATTGAAAAGCTAAGAAAATTCCAGACTTTCCTCGCATTTCTGTAGACCAACTTGTTATATCTTCACCGCGGAAGCGTATTGAACCTTTTGTAATTGAGTATTCGGGACTTCCTAAGAGAACAGAAGCGAGAGTTGATTTTCCTGAGCCGTTTGGACCCATCAGGGCATGGATCTCGCCTTTATTGATAGTGAGATCTATCCCGTTGAGAATGCTTGTGCCATCTTCGGCAGAAGCATGCAAGTCGTTGATTTCGAACAATGGTTGGCTGGGATTTGGCACGTTGTAAGTCTATTGAGAGCTTTTAATTACCACTATCTGTATAGGTTTAATTATGTGACCTAGTTTTTGAGAGATATTTTCCAAGATCTAAAATTTGTGTAATTTTTACCGTCGCCTCCTATGCCATTTCCTGTTCCATCAGGAAAAATTCGAAAGGTGCAGATTTCCTGATTCTGGTCAAGGGATACGGCTACATACCTAGCATCACTTCGGCGAGCGGGTCCAGCGCGCCAAAGTAACCATTTGCCGATTTTTCGTTTATAAGCAATTTTTACCGAACCCAGATCATCCCCAGATGATAGAAGTCTTTTTGGGGCTTCTATCCATGCCTGTGCAGCTATATTTTTATCCCTTAAAGGGGTGTCAGGCAGTTCCCATGTATGAATAGGTGTGTAGTCGAAAGGTCTCTCGTCAGCTGGAAGTGCTGACGGTTTTTCCTTCACCAACCTCGAGCTGCCCATTCATCCAAGGAAGGGCTCTCATTCGCAATAGTTGTGTCATTTCCATGGCCTGGCAGAACTAAAGTTTCTGGGGGAAGTTGGCTAAAGAGACGATTATCTATGGATTGAATTATTTGTTCAAAATCGCCGCCTTCGAATTCCGTAGTTCCCGGCCCTCCAGGGAAAAGCGTGTCCCCTGAAAAAAGAATAGGAGAGTCTTCCAAACGAAAACAGATAGATCCTGGCGTGTGTCCAGGGGTCATGATTGTGTGAAGTCGAAGTCGCCCTACTTCGATAACAGATTGATCTTCAAGTAAGTAGTCGTAGCTCGGGAGCATTTCTGCGTCGGCATTTGTTACGCCGACTTCATATCCAGCTTCTCTTATGGCGGGAACAGCCTGTATGTGATCCCAGTGTCCGTGAGTCTCTAGAACCGTTTTGACGTTTAGAGCCTTGCATAAATCAAGTAATTTATCGTGTTCATTCGCAGCATCAATAAGGACACTTTCGCCTGTTTCACGGCAACGCAGAAAAAAAACGTTATTGTCCAAATCACCGACGACGATTCTATGAATTTCAGACTGAGTGTCACAATAATGCAAAGAAACGCCAGGAACCCCAGTTTTAGGGTGATCAGCGTGAGAACAAGGTGATGAAAAAGGCGAAGAGGGCATTTGCTCTGGTTTTTCGTTATTATCCATTATGACTCATGTTAGCAACGAGGAACCAAGAGTGGTTTCACCCCGATAACGTCGAGTATTGAAATTTAAATAAGTGTATATTTCCTGATATTAGATTTAAGGAGCCAAAAAAGTGAATTTTGCCTTTACAGAGGAACAGGAACAGCTACGGGAATTCGTTAATCAATTCATGGAGAGTTATTCGCCTGAGTCCAAAGTCAGAGAATTGATGGAAACTGATCTTGGATACGACTCGGAAACATGGTCAATGATGGCCGAACAGTTAGGTCTTCAAAGCCTGATAATTCCTGAAGAGTATGGAGGGCAAGGTTTTGGATACGTCGAACTAATAGTGGTTTTGGAGGAGATGGGAAGAGCTCTATTGTGCTCACCTTTCTTTTCAACTGTTGTTCTTGCGGCCAATACCCTCATTCATTCAGGTGACGATGATGCGAAGGCTGAGCTTCTCCCGGG
>DBNM01000122.1:0-55277 GCA_002299135.1 Candidatus Neomicrothrix sp. UBA672
AATTTGAACATTCCAAACAAACCCGTAAAAGAAGTCCTCGGATTCCGACAAGCCGATTTAGCGAATATAGGAAGAGTTCAAACAGTAATAACTTCTCAAGACTCAACTGGCATAGATATCGAACTTGAGCCATGTAACGACCCGGTACCTGAAGGAACTGATTCGGCTCTTTTAGAAAAAGGTTTCGCGACAGCTACAACACTCGAACCGTCTAAAGAAGCCGCTGTAGTTCTACCAACTGAAGAATGGGAATAGATCATATGCCGAGTAGAAGATCAACATACTCAAATTGACGTAACCTGAAACTGTGAGCGTCAAGGAAACAAAACCCCCACTTAGTCCATTTACGAGAATGGCTATCACACACCTTTCAGGCGCAGCAGCGGACGCGATGATTGCTGTAGCACTAGCAGGTTCACTCTTTTTTCTTGATCCAGACTCAGCAAGACCAAAAATCGCTCTATACCTACTTTTAACTATTGCACCATTCGCTATCGTCACGCCGCTCATCGGTCCTTTAATTGATCGAATTTCTGGAGGTCGACGAACAATGATTCTTATAACACTGCTTGCACGCGCAACTCTGGCAACACTTCTCGCCATGTACATCGAAAGTCTTGCTTTGTTCCCAATAGCTTTTGGAATTCTCGTATTCCAAAAAGCTTATTCAGTAGCGAAAAGCGCCGTAGTTCCAAAATTAGTTAGTTCGGAAAGAGATTTAGTAGAAGCAAATTCGAAATTGGCACTCCTGAGTGCAGTTGGAAGTTTTTTTGGAGCTTCAATTGGGGGACTGGCTCTCCTCATAGGGCCTTCCTGGCCTGCGAAAATTGCTGTTATAGGATTCACACTTACTTTGGTTTCCGCAGTTCAAATACCAAGAGTCACTGTTGCGACCACTCCAGCAACATCAGGAGAAAAAACAGAGTTGCGTTCAGCAGGAATAATTAATGCAGCCGCAGCGATGGCAGTGCTACGAGCCGCTGTAGGTTTCGTGACTTTTCTGCTTGCATTTGAATTCAGAGGTGGAGAAGAAGGTGTAGCAATGGAAGGAACAGGTCGTGCGTTAGGTGTAGCTACTGGGGTGGTAAGAGATCAAGACATTCTTGGAACCCCTGGAGCTCCTGTCTGGCACTTCGGTGCTGTTCTAGCATGCGCAAGTGGAGGAGCTTTGCTTGGAGCACGAGTAGCACCACGCTTAAGAAAACTGATGGTTGAAGAAAGAATTATTTCAGGTGTCCTCTTTATAGCTTTCGCAGGAACAGTTTCTGCATCTTGGCTTCCATCAATTCTAGGAGCCATGGTTGTTTCTTTGCTTTTAGCCGGATCCGCGGGATCTGCCAAATTAGCATTCGACTCTCTCGTCCAAAGAGATGCACCGGATGCAAACCATGGAAGATCATTCGCTCTTTTTGAAGGAAGGTTCCAACTCAGTTGGGCATTCGGATCACTAATAGCTTTATTAATCGCAATGCTGCCAATACAAGTCGGTTATTTCACAATGGCTCTCGGTGTAGGACTTGGTCTCGTTTTTTACCTACCAAGAACTAGAGAAGCTCGTAAAGCGGAAAAAATCATTACACCTGAAGAACCTCAAAAACCCGACGGACAACTTGGCTTTTGGACTAGAAGCACAGAAGAAGAAAACTAATCCCCTGTTTCTAAATCTAATCTCGCTAACCACAACCCTGGAGCATCAACCTCGCTAGGAGTTGGCAGATTGGATTCATCAACCCAAAGGCGATCTAAACCTTTGGAACCTGCTCTTTCAACAACTCCACCAATAAAAGAGACACCGCGATCAACTTGTTCTTGTGTCAGATTCAAACCCAATATTTTCTCTACAAAACGTTCAGCCTCACCAGTCTCGACACGACGTCTTCGCAGAGCTTCAGTCATCATCGGGTAAGAAGGAATTAAGTCATTACCTATTTGATCCATTGTGTAGTCAACAAACCCGATAATCACTGCAACAAGTGCTTCCAAATAAGGTAAAAGAGCTTCTTGTTGAGGTGAACGAACCGCACCTAGAACCATTTCAGGATTTAAAACATTTTCTAAAGAAGCTAACCCTTCCAATCCTTCACCGATTTCGATTTCACCAAGTTGATCTTGAATCACTGAAGGGTCACTACTGAAACTTTCAGCATGTTGGGTTAACAACCCGCTTAGGTTTTTTCGGATATGAGGAATTCCCAGAACAGCATGATGGGTAACTTCATGAAGACAAATCCAAAGCCTCAAATCTTCCTTAGGAATACTCCAATCTTCACCAAAAGAGTCAATATTCGGTGCAACCAGAAGAATACGATCGCCTTCACGAGGTATGGGAAGATCGTAGGTTCCTAAACATCTACTAGCTAGATGGCCAACCATTGTTCCAGTGGTCATCTCCGCCATCATCGGGGCAAGTAAAGCCATCATTTCATTAATCTCAGATGGAAAGTCACCTAAATCTATATCGTCATCAGTCCCTATAGAAGCCAAGCCGACGAGTAAAGGTTTAAGAGCATCCAAAGAATGTGTTGCCCAACCAGCTTTAGTCACTGGTTCTATTGTTAAAGATCCGCTACGAGAAGGAGTCAAACCCGTCACCTTATTAACGTGCAGTTCCGCGACTCTTAAGAGATTCTCAAATTCCATTCGTTCAACAGGGTCAACATTAGGTTCACTAGTTCCACCAGAGGCAATGGCCATCGCTATTTGCTTAGCTGATTGTCCACCTTGTTGCGAAAAAGATTTGAATATCTCATTCAAAAATGACATATCAGAGAACGGATTGTCATCATCTGGGTTAGATGGATCGAAGAACTCCACACTTGCATCGTAGATTCAAAAAATTGTTTAGCGTTGATTTTTCAGGAAACAAAATCATAGAAATAAATCAGCATTTAACAAAAATAAAATTCTTAACCACAACGGTTAATAAAGACATGCAACCATACGCTATTCTGCTCACCATATGCGTAACATTTATTATCTACCTAAGATTTCAAAATGACGCTTTCTCCACCAACTAACAGTGACACATGGATTGGTTTGGGTGACCAAACTCTTCCAGTGAACGAAGCTCTGGAATGGGTTAACCAACCAGAGTGTGGAGCCGTAGTTCTTTTTAGCGGCAATATAAGAAACCATGCTGAAGGCCGTGCAAACGTTACAGAAATAACTTATGAATCTTATGAAGAACAAGCTTTACCGAGGTTAGAAAAAATCGCTGAGAAAACCCGCGAACATTGGCCCGAAGTAAAAAGAATAGTGATGTTGCACCGAATCGGGAAACTTGAAATAGGTGAAACAGCAGTAATCGTTCTGGCTTCTTCAGCTCACAGAGACGATGCTTTTTCTGCAGGACGGTGGTGTATAGACACACTTAAAAAAACTGTTCCAATTTGGAAATCTGAAACTTGGGAAGGTGGAAGTGACTGGGGACTTGACGCGCAACACATTACTGAATTAGAAGAAATAGATTCTCTTGAACCCGATAGTGGAAACTTATGAATACAAATTTAATTTTTCTGGCAGGAACAGTAGTCATAGCCATAATTGGTTCAATTATTCTTTGGTTGATTACAAGGCCTAAAACACGTTCAGCAACCCCCGGTGAATTGCAGAAGATATTGCGAGGTGCATCACAAAGAAAACCTAGACGGATGCAAAACCCGGATGGTATAAGAGTGATAGGCAGTGAAGAGAAATTAGAAACCCAAATAGAACGCGAAGATTGAAATGGCAAGAGATTTAGCTATCGACCTCGGTACAGCAAACACTCTGGTTTACGCTCGAAGTGAGGGAATAGTACTGGCGGAACCTTCTGTGATTGCTTTAAATGAAAACAATCGTGAAGTTTTGGCAATGGGTTCAGACGCATGGAACATGATAGGAAGAACCCCAGCTCATATAGTCGCTCACCGTCCACTGCGAAAAGGAGCGATCACAGATTTTGATATAACCCAAAGAATGGTCCGGCTCATTCTTAAAAGAGCAGGAGTAAGTCGTTTTAACAAACCACGAGTAGTTATTTGTGTACCCTCTGCGATCACACCTGTTGAAAGGCGGGCAGTAACTGAAGCTTGTCGCCGAGCAGGAGCTTCAGACGCACAGCTCATCGAACAGCCTTTAGCAGCCGCCATAGGAGCAAACCTCCCAATAAGTGAAGCCTTTGGAAGCATGGTTGTTGATATCGGAGGCGGCACATCAGAAACAGCACTACTTTCGTTGGGTGGAATAGTTGAAATAGAAGCGAAACGCGTTGGTTCTTTTGATATTGATGATGCAATTCAAAACTATATAAGGAGAGAATACGGATTAGCGATAGGTGAGAGAACAGCTGAAGAAATAAAATGGACAGTCGGATCTGCTGCAGAAACACCAGGTGAAGGCAGAGCAGAAGTACGAGGACGTGAAATGTTCACCGGTATGCCAAAGACAGTTGTTCTGCAGCCCTATGAAATCAGAACAGCAATTGAAGAACCTGTTTCTGTGATGGTTGATTCAGTAGTTTCTTGTCTCGGTAAAGCCCCCCCTGAACTTGCTCAGGATCTGTTAACCAGTGGCATTTATCTTGTAGGAGGAGGAAGTCTTTTACGCGGTTTAGATAGTCGAATATCACAAGAAACAGGAGTTCCAGTAGTTCACGCAGAATCGCCAATGGAGTGTGTGGTGCTGGGAGCTGGTCAACTAGTTGAAGATTTTGATGCAATGCGCGCAATGTTTATGGAAGCTAGACGTTAAAAATCAATCAGGGCGTGGTCCAATATCAACTGGACTAATCACCCTATTTACATCAAGTAGGTCTTCAGCTATTTGTCGTACTTGCCAATCTCTGTCATTTAGAGATTTTTTAAGAGCTTCATCAACTTTCGGATCGTCAAAAGCCGCCAGAGCAATAGCTGCTCGACGTCTTATTGCAGGTTTATCCTTTAGGGCTTCTAGTACGGTTTCAAGCCCTAGAGGTGAACCTATAGATCCAAGAGCAGCAACAGCAGCTTCCCTACATAGTTGATCTGTATGACTATCGGCGATCAAGCAAAGTTGATTAATTACCTCATGAGTTTGATTCTCTTTTTCCCCTGCAGCCCAACATGCTGTTTCGACGACTAGAGGGTCTGTGTCATCAAATACATTAAGAGGGATTTCTTCAGGTCTTTTTGCTAGCAACTCGATCGCTCTTTTACGAACTTCAGGAGAAGGGTCGTAGACAGATTTTTCTAACATTTTTCCTGAAAGTTTTCCTAATTTTTCTAAAGAACTTAGAGCCGCTCCTCTCACCTTTGCATCCCCTTCATCTAATAATGAAATCGCTAACTCATAGTCACCTGAATAGCTAGAAAGAATAGCTTTTCGTCTATTAGAAGTATTTGAGTCCACTAGCCGATTGCCTGTTCCAAGAGGAAACCTCCTGCGAAAATAATTAGTCCGATAAGGGAAGCTAAAATAATTCCGCTAAAAATAACGAAAAAGCCAAGAAGAACAAAAGATCTCAACCTATGCCACCAACGTATTTTTGCTGATTTGCCTAAAGTGATTCGGCGCGGAGGCTGAAACCAAACCCCTAATCTAGCTACCGGGCTCCATCCTTTATCTGCTGCACGTTCGGTGCTGCCATCTGGCGGGACAGGTGAACTAAAAATGTGTTTAAATTTGTAAAAAATCTGAATTCCTTAAAAGCCTTCTCGTAATTTAATCATGACAGTTAATACAACTGCAGTCAGGAATTTAAAAATACATTAGTAAAAAATGTAAAGTCTAAGAAAACGTACGGATACGGTAATCGCGAATAGTGTACGAGAATTTAATGAATAAAAAAATCTCAAAAAAGTGGAAAACAGGAATCATATTTTTTCTTTTAATCGGATTCTTAATATCTATGACTTTTATTCAACTTCCGTATTTCGCTTTCAAACCAGGAACAGTAAACGAATTATCACGCAGGGTTGTTGTTTCGGAAGGGAGAAGTTTCGAACCCGCTGGCGAAATTTATTTCACGACAATTTCACAAGATTCGTCGATAAATGGGTGGGAGTTTCTTGAAGGAACCTTCAAAGAATCTGTGCATTTGATTGATGAAGACTCAATTTTGGGAACAAGAAATAGAGACGAAAATAAAACTTTCAACTTTGACCTAATGAGGGCTTCTAAGTTGACAGCCGTGTCAGTTGCTTTAAGCCATTTAGGTTTGGAACCATATAGAGCTACAGGTGTAGGAATTGCCTCAGTCGGAGGCCCATCTGAAGGCATTCTGACCACATCTGATGTAATAGTTGCAGTAAATAAAAAAGAAGTTTTTACAGATCAAGATTTAATTATTGAAATCAGAGAATATGAACCTTCGGAAATTATTCAACTTAGTGTCGAGAAAATAGATGGATCCGATCCACGAGAAATCTCAATCGAACTTGGTTCACGTGAAGACGAACCGTCAGTTGCATTCCTTGGCATAGCACCTCAGACCCGCATAGAAGATAACGACGATTTGCCTGTACAAGTTCTAGTAAACACAGGAAGAATTGGAGGTAATTCAGCAGGTCTGGCTCTCGCACTATCTGTGTTAGATCTTTTAACTCCAGGAGAATTAACAGGAGGTTTTAAGATTGCCACTACAGGAACAATCGACCTAGAAGGAAATGTAGGCCCCATAGGCGGAGTAGAACAAAAAACTATAACTGCCCGGAAGGCAGGAATGGATTTATTTTTGGTGCCCGAAAATTCTTTCGAAAATGCCAAGAAACACTCGGGTGAAATGAAAGTTGAAGGGGTAGCAAATTTAGACGATGCTTTAAAGGTTCTAACTGATTTGGGTGGCAACGGTGATTCCTTAGAACTACCAAAAAATTAATAATATATTTCTCACGTTTCCTCTAATGAGGCCACCAGTAAGCTTAAAGAATGAGAGCGGAGCGAATGGATTTCGCAGTTAGAGAGTTTAAGAATGCAACCTGAAGACGCTCCACCACCGCGACCAAGAGTTCTACCGCGTCGCGGTCGAAGAGGTTCAGCAGGGCGTTTTAGGTTAATTATTTTTGGAGTAATTGCAGTTGGGCTTTTTCTCCTCATGTCTTTAAGAGGACTAGCCGGTTTTTATACCGATTTCTTGTGGTTCGATTCGCTTGGCCAAGGTGATGTATTCAAAGCAGTTATAGGAGCACAGGTAGTTCTCGTATTACTCTTTATGTTCTTATTTTTTCTAATTCTTTTTGGGAACTTAACAGTCGCTCAGCGTTTAGCACCAAGAATAAGACCAGCTGGCCCAGAAGAAGACCTAATTGTTCATTACCACACTTTTATAGGTAAAAGAGACAGACTTGTTCGCATCCTTTTTTCAGCCTTTTTTGCACTGATAGCCGGATTAAGAGTCTCTGATAAATGGCAGGACTGGCTTTTGTTCACAAACAGGGAAGATGTCGGAGTAACTGATGCCCAGTTTGATAAAGATATAGGTTTCTATATCTTTCAATTGCCTTTCTTCAACTTCGTGGTTGATTGGGTGTTTGGAACCCTTTTAGTAACAATTATTTTTACGTCCATAACCCACTATCTAAACGGTGGTATCAGGTTTCAAACTACAGGGGAGAGAGTTAGACCTCAAGTCAAAGCGCATTTATCTGTACTACTTGCAGTCATAGCTTTAGTTCGAGCGGCAAACTATTGGTTAGCTCGATATGAGTTGACTACATCTGACAGAGGAGCGGTTGACGGTGCCACTTATACAGACGTAAAAGCTCAGCTTCCTGCAACGAATTTATTAATTCTCATCTCTTTATTAGCAGTAATTCTTTTGGTCGTTAACATTCGTAGACGAGGATGGGTCTTACCTACACTTGCAGTCGGCTTATGGGCTTTCGTAGCAGTGGTGGTGGGGAGTATCTATCCAGCAGTCATACAAAATTTTCGTGTCGAACCCGCAGAATCAGAAAAGGAAGCTCCTTATATAGAAAGAAATATTTTCGCTACAAGAGAAGCTTACGGATTGGCTGAAATTGATGAAGTTCAATTAACAGATTTTGATAACAGCATTACTGCAAATGATTTAAAAAATAATTCAGCGACAGTTAGAAATATAAGAATTTTGGATCCACTGATTGTTCAAGCGACTTTCGACCGTCTGCAGGGCGAAAGAGAGTTTTATCGATTCTCCGATGTTTTAGATACTGATCGGTATGAAGTAAATGGGGAAACAACTCAGGTACTACTTGGAGCAAGAGAACTTAATTTAAATGAAACTCGTTCATGGGAAAATCAGCATGTTGCATTTACTCACGGTTATGGGCTTGCATTAGCACCAGTTTCAAGAGTTAAAGGTTCTGGGGATCCCGATTTCTTGATAGGAGACTTACCAGTATCAATTGACGAATCAATGGACTTAACCCTCGATAGGCCTCAAATCTATGTGGGCGAAAATCTAGGTGGATATGCGGTTTTAGGAGCGAGTCGAAATGAGGTTGATTACACCGACGAAAATCAACAAACGCTCGCAGTTCGATATGAAGAATTAGGTGGCGATGGCGGAGTCGGTATGGGATCTTTATTCCGCAGAGTTGCTTTTGCTCTTAGATTCGGCCAACTAGAGCCTCTTATCTCAAATTTTGTAACAGAAGATTCCAAAGTAATGTTCGTTCGCGATGTGCGAGAAAGAGTTGAAAAACTTGCACCCTTCTTGCATTTTGATGCTGATCCTTATCCGATATTAGAAAATGGACGCATTATTTATATGATCGATGGTTACACCACAACAGATCGTTATCCGTATGCCCAAAATGCACCTGTAGCAGAACTTCCACGAAAGAGCGGATTACGCCATAATTTTAATTATGTAAGAAATTCAGTTAAAGCAACAGTCGATGCTTTCACAGGGGAAGTAATTTTCTATGTTGTTGACCAACAAGATCCACTAATAAACGCTTACCAAAGAGCATTCGAAGGTTTATTTAACCCAATGGATGAGATGCCCGCCTCTTTACTCGAACATGTACGTTATCCAGAAGATTTATTCCGAGTTCAAACAGAACTTTGGGGTAAATATCATGTTGATGACACAGAGAATTTTTACCAAAGAGCTGCGGAATGGGCAGTTTCTCAAGACCCAGGTAGAACTGGAGAAGGTGCTGCAAATCTAGCGATTGTGAATGAACAGGGCATCCGAATTGGCAGCAGGGATATGCGAATGTCCCCGTACAGAACAATCGTGGAACTACCCGATTCTGATAAAGCTGAGTATGTAGTTCTGAGAGCTTTCGTTCCCTTAGATGATGAAGATACACGTAAAGAACTTGCAGCATTTATAGTCGGGCGAAGCGATAAAGATAATTACGGCAAATTGGCTGTATACAGACCGCCTTCATCAAACTTCGACGGACCGGCTCTAGCGGAGGAAAGAATTCGTAACGATGAAGAAGTAGCTAGTCTTCAAACCTTATTAAGCCAACGAGGTTCAACTGTATTGTTTGGAGAACTTTTATTAGTACCTATAGAAGACTCAATACTGTATGTCCGTCCTTTATACGTGCAAGCTGAAGGTGACAGCACAGTTCCAGAACTGGTACAGGTAATTGTCGCTGTAGGTGAAGACGTAGTGATGGCTGATTCTTTACAAGACGCACTTGAAACTCTTACAAATTCTTCTCTATCGGAACTATTTGAAGGAATAGGTTCAGGAAAATCTTCCAAAGTAGAAATTAATGAAGAAGAGGATGAACCTCAGACGGAGTCTGTCTCAACGATTGAATTATCAGACATTTCTGAAAATGTGGCAACAATTATTGCTGAAATTGACCGCTTACAAAAAGCCTCAGCTACAGCTTTGGCAAACGACCCTGCAGACTGGGAGGAGTTTGGACGGCTACAAGCGCAAATTCAAGAGCTTGTTAATGCTCTAGCACTCGAGGCTTCTTGATCGCAGAGTCAACTTAGTGGCTGCCAGCCACCAGTTTTTTTGTTATTTTGTTTTCTCACTGGTGAATCTGATGCAAGGTCACTAAAAGCCTCGTCACCATCGAGAGATGGGGACATTGTTTCTTCTTCAAAGTCCATTCCAGCGTCACTACTGAGAACAGAAATTTTACCTCTTAGCTCTACAGTCAAACGAGAAAGTTCAGCTGACAGTCGAGCAACATGAAGTTGAGTTTCGAGTATCGCGTCTTCATCCGCTGAAGAAGTAGTAGTTCCGAGGACATTGAAATTTTGTTCCAGTGATGAAACTCGTTCTTCTAGATCGCGAATGCCGTTTACCAAATCAAGTAAAACTTGACTTGTGTCATCTGGAATTTCAAATTTTGAACTCTCAGAAGAAGCTTTAAATCTTTTTGATTTTTTTCCCACAGTTAAATCGTAGTACCTACTAAGACACATAAGTTTCTTGTTAACTCGAAAACATTAAAAGGTTATGAGCTTGCTTATTTGTCGGATTGCTTTTTCACCTCTACGGTAATTAGGAATGACAATTGATGATTATGAAAACGTTGTAGTAACAGGAGCCTCAAGTGGTATAGGGGAAGCTGTTGCTAGAAGCCTTAGTCAAGCAGGGCTTACTGTTCATGCAATTGCGCGTCGAACAGAGCGTTTAGAAAAGCTCGCTGAAAACACAAATTGCACAGTACATACGATGGATGTTTGCGACTCTGAAGAATTTGTCGATTTACTGGGAACACTTGAAGCTGATATTTTGATTAATAACGCTGGTGTAGGAAGAGGTTATGGAAATTTAGTTGAGGCACATTTTGACGATATTGAAAAAACAATCGATACGAATGTAAAAGCAGCTATTTATGCAGTAAGAGCAGTTCTACCTGGCATGGTTCAACGTAATAGTGGGCATATCATAAATATTGGTTCGATGGCTGGCCTATACCCTTTGGCCTCGTCGCTTTACGGTGCTACTAAAGGAGCCATGCACGTGTTATCGATGGACTTACGTTTAGAACTTCAAGGGACCGGCGTTAGAGTAACCGAAATTTGCCCTGGACGAGTGAGCACAGAGTTTTATGATGCTGCATTAGATGACCCAGAGGTAATTGAAAGCAAAAAGAATTCTGGAATAGAAGAAGTAACGAGTGAAGATATTTCTCAAGCAGTCATTTATGCCTTAAACGCTTCTCAACATGTCAATATTAATCGAATTGAGCTCCAACCAACAGAACAAACTTATGGTGGAATGCAATTCACTCCTAGGTTTTCAAAATGAGTTTCGCGGGGAAAGTCGCAGTTGTAACTGGGGGTTCGTCTGGAATGGGAGCTGCGACCGTAAAAGCTCTAGCTTCAGCTGGAGCGCAAGTTAATTTGATTGATATTGACAGAAACGGAGCTGAGGTAATAGCTCAAGAGACAGGTTCGGAAGTTTTCATAGGAGACGTTTCAAATTCAGAATTTTGTGATCTAACAATCAATTCCATTGTCGACGATCAAGGCCAGATCGACATATTAGTAAACGCTGCTGGAATCATTTTGCGTGCAGATGCTTTAGAGACAAATGATGATAACTGGAAAAGAATTATGGCTGTCAATGTAGATGGAGTCTTCTTTATGTGTCGTTCAGCTCTTCGACACATGGTTAATGCAAACTCCGGTGTCATAGTAAATTTTGGGTCTATATGGGGTGATGTCGCTACATCAGGGGCGGCCGCATATTGCATAACAAAAGGAGCGGTTCATCAATTAACAAAGGCTTTGGCACTTGAGCATGCTGAAAATGGAATCAGAGTAAATGCGGTAGCGCCAGGGGAAGTAAATACACCAATGATCAAATCTGGTAGAGACAAACCTCCGACAGCTGATGAACTTCAAGATTTAGCTAACAGGACAATCCCGATTAAGCGAATAGCAGAACCGCAAGAAATAGCTGAAGTGGTCCTTTTTTTAGCTTCGGAAAGATCCAGTTATATGACTGGATCTATAGTCCCAGTTGATGCTGGCTATACAGCAAGATAAGTTCTGGTTGGCTCAACGGTCACCTCGCGATACTCTAACGACGCGGGGTGGAGCAGTCTGGTAGCTCGTCGGGCTCATAACCCGAAGGTCGCAAGTTCGAATCTTGCCCCCGCTACTACAGAAACATCAAAAGTTAGTTTCTCTGGAGTCACCCTTGAAAGACGAAAATACTGATACTTATGTAGATAACTATGAAGACGTATCAGTTTTTTCTCTTGATTCAGGACGGGAACAATTGCTTCACAGCAAACAAACCGAATGCGTTTTCATGTGGACCAATTCATCTGGCGATCCGATAGGAGTCGTTATGAATTATGTAGAAAAAGATGGAAGTTTTTGGCTTACTTGCACCCGACGTAGAAAACGAGTAGCTGCTCTTGAACAAAGACCAAGAGCTTCAATCGCAGTGTCAAGCAGAGGAACAGATATCGGAATGTCTCAAGCTGTCACATACAGAGGAAACGTTAAGATTTACGACGATCAGGTCACTAGCGACTGGTTTTATAGAGCTTTAGCAGAAAAAGTAAGACCTGATAGCAGAAGTCAACAGGATGCTTTTGTCGAACATTTAGATACACCTGGTCGAGTAGTCATTGAACTAATTCCCGATCCGGATGGTCGAATTGGATTTGATTCAGAACAAATGTTTGCAAATAGTCCCGCAGGTAGGTCTTCTCATAACAGCTAGTCGGAAATTTGACCGTAAATAGGGTCACTTTCATCTCGCGTTCCAGCAATAAATTTATTAGGCATTTTTTCGTCAATTGTTTCGATTTTTGTCCAATCGGATCTTAGAAAACGTTTCGATATACGCCATCCATCGTTTAGATTTTGGAAGTAATCTATGTATCTCCCGCTAAAAGTCCACAACTTCTCAGGACTGTCTTCATCCGCTGGTTGAACGTGATAGGCAAGAATGTAAGACTCGGCGATTGCTCCGTTGTCATTGAAATCTATTTTTGTGTTCGACAGGCGATGTTGAGTAGAGGAATATCTTTTTCTTAATCTCTCAACAACCGGAAGAGCAAAATCTTCAATCGGTACAAATGCGTCAACCTGATACCCCTCTAATAAAGCACCAGGGTGGAAAGCGGCGAGAATTGCATCAGGGTCCAGTCTGTCTATCCCACGGGTGTAGGAAAGAAGACAGTCCATTATTTGTTTTTCTGCGTCTTTATGATCACTCATTATTTCCTCAATTCTTTAATCTAATTGGACTATTTGGATCAAGTACTTCTTGGAGTTCAATAACATTCCCATCCGGATCACGTCCATATGTGGCCCTGATTTTTCCGCCTCCTAGCTGGTCACTTTTAGGAGGAGGGGTATGAAATTTGATTCCCGCATTTAAAAGCCTTTGATACTCGGCGTCTATATCAACCACGTCAAAACACATATGAGTGTAACCGTGGTCACAAACAGGTCGATTTGGATCTCCCAGAGCAGGTTCCGGAGCAGAGTATTCGAAAATTTCTATATGAGTGTTATGAGCTCTAAGCATTACAGAACGTGCTGCAGAGTCTTTTAGACCGACGATTTGGTCAATCACCTCTCTCTTGTCCCATGAAGTTTCATATACAATTTCGAAACCAAGGACGTCTTTGTAGAAATCAACCAACCTATTTAGATCAGGTGTTGATATAGCAACATGGTGAATTCCGTTTATCATGACACTCCTATTTTTATTTGTAACAATTTTGTTTTTCAAAATTCTTTGTGAGAATATTTACTCGGACTTTGATTGAGAGGTAATTAAGCCATGTCAAGCACAGTAATCGGTATCCCTACAGAGATAAAAACCGATGAGAGGCGTGTTTCATTGACACCAATGGCGGTTGGAGAGATTACAAACAACGGCAGTCAAGTTGTTGTCCAATCCGGTGCTGGAGAAGGAGCAGGCTTTGACAATAACCAATATGAAAAAGCCGGAGCCAAAATAGTTGAAACGGCAGAAGATGTCTTTAAAGAGTCAAAACTCATTGTGAAAGTCAAAGAACCACAAGAGAATGAATGTAAATTATTAACACCTGAACATACGCTATTCACTTACCTTCATTTAGCAGCTGACAAGAAACAGACAGACGATCTAATGTCATCGAATTCAACTTGTATAGCATTTGAAACAGTTACGGATGATCAAGGCTCTTTACCTCTCTTAACCCCTATGTCAGCAATAGCTGGGAGGATGTCAATACAAGCTGGTGCCCACTGTCTAGAGGCAAGACAAGGAGGCACTGGTGTTTTACTTGCAGGTGCACCTGGAGCAGAACCAGGAAGAGTGGTTGTGCTTGGTTGTGGAGTAGTTGGAAGCAATGCTGTTGAAATCGCAGTCGGAATGGGTGCAGAAGTAATAGTTCTAGACAGGAATCAAAAAATTCTTGATGTTATTGATGAAAAATATTCCGGAAAAGTAAAAACTATTTTTTCAAATGAAAGCGATCTTGTATCAGAGGTTTTGAAGGCTGATCTGACAATCGGAGCAGTTCTATTACCAGGTGCTAAAGCCCCAAAATTGGTAAATAAAGAGATGGTTTCTGAAATGAAGCCGGGGTCTGTGATTGTCGACGTGGCAATAGACCAAGGTGGGTGCGTAGAGACCGCGCATCCAACGACTCATTCAGATCCGACCTTCGTAATCGATGAAGTAGTTCATTATTGTGTCGCAAATATGCCTGGCGCAGTGCCTCGAACAGCAACAATTTCTCTTACGAATACAATTCTTCCTTACGTCCTTACTTTGGCGAATGAGGGCGTTAAAGAGGCGCTAATTTCAAATTCAAATTTTATGAATGGTTTAAATATTTGCGCTGGAAAAATTTGTGAACCAGCAGTAGCAGAAGTCCATAATTTGGATTATGTGGATCCGACAGAAGCGCTTTCTTTGTCTTTGAACTAGTTCCCAGAAGGCAGATGTATAGGGAACATTTCTCGTATAAGAGAGTCTGAATCGGCTGAAATGTGTGTTGGTGCCGGTCCATCTAGTATCTCTTTAACTACTTTGTTAGCACGTTGGCGAACGTCTAAAGAACCCGCATCTTTCCAATCATCAGGACTCAGACGATCACCAACAAGCGGATAGACATACTCGGTTTGCATCACATCGAGAGTCTGGGCATGACCTAAAAAGTGTCCAGGTCCGTTAATAACGTCTTTTATGACTTCAATAGCAACAGACTCGTCGTTAACTTCAATACCACGTACTGTTCGGGCTATTGAACCAAGCATGTCATTGTCAATCACTAATGCTTCTAACGAACAAGCCAGCAAAGAAGCGAGCATTCCAGCTGATTCAAAGACTATGTTTGCTCCTGCCTGAGCGGCGAGCGTTACCGTGGTTCCTTTTTCATGACCTGCTTGGTTGTCTGGCAATTTTGAATCTGCCATTCCGGCTGCAACACCGGAAGGAAGACCGATCCAATTAACAAGTTGAGCCGCTGCAGCATTAAGTATTGCTTCTTCACCTGAACCTCCTGACATCGCTCCTGTTCGCAGATCGGAGACAAAAGGCCACATGCCCATAGTGCATGGGTGTCCGGGAGACATTAAATTCACACAAGTTAAGGCTGCGAGACATTCTGTAAGTGCTTGTGTCAATGAGCCTGCAAGTGTTGCTGGGGAAGTAGCACCGGCCTGTCCGGCTGAAAGCAAATTTATAGGCATTCCAACACGAACCTGTTCAGCCATGCAAAGAGTTGACTCCTCAGCAAATCTTAATGGCGGAACAACGAACGTATTGTTGGCGATACAAAAAGGACGTTTACGGAATTCATCAGAATCAGGATTTCCAGTAAGAGCAATATTGAACATTTTGGACATGTCGTGAACATGATCTGGATGAAAAAAAGATGTGCCAATTGGTTTGGTCGTGCTGCTCATCGCAGCATACGCAGTGTTGAAATCTAAATCTTTAGAAGATTCCATATCACGTGCCACGACAGTTCTAACGTACATATGGATGTTGTCTGATTTGTCAATGATTCTGCCAATGTTAAAAATATCTTTGAGTTGACTGTCTCTGAAAGTAGATGTTTCATGATCGAGTATTAGAACAGCAGCGCCACCAGTCGAAAAATGAACTCGATCACCTCCTATTTCAAGATTGTATTTTTCATCAAAACCGAAAAGTGTGAATTCTTTAGCTGCTACATCTATCATCGAGCGAACTAGCTCCTTAGGGAACAAAAGACGTTCTTCAGAAGTAAAGGTTCCTCCATTACTAGTTACTAGATCAATGAATTCAGGAATTGCTTGTGCCATTCCCACTTCTTCAAGCAGTTCAA
The DNA here is from genome assembly GCA_002299135.1 of Candidatus Neomicrothrix sp. UBA672. Classification (GTDB taxonomy): domain Bacteria; phylum Actinomycetota; class Acidimicrobiia; order Acidimicrobiales; family MedAcidi-G1; genus MedAcidi-G1. Next base: position 16,200 of record DBNM01000122.1, read on the forward strand.
GAGCGGAATCAAAAATTTTTTCCATCTGTGAGACACTTAACGGCTGAAATGAACCACCGGGTAAACCGGGTTTAACAGCTCTAGATTCCGGTGGTGGTGGTGCTGAACGTTTAGCTATTCGAGCACTACGCCCGCCAGCTCTTTTTGCGGGAGTTTCTTCGTTCATCTATTTTCTTATTTTCTCATTAAGTGGATCTACAACTGCGTCCTTTAGGACGGTAGCACGGCATCTTTCATTCATGATTTCAATTTCAAAAACAGATCCAGGCGATTCCAACTCCGGTGACACATAGGCAAAAGCGATACTTTTATCTGCGGTATGGCTCCATGTGCCACTTGTGGTTAAACCAATTAGATCATCACCAACGTAAATCGGTTCATTACCGCGACAATCAGTGTCATTTGTTTCAACTTCACAGTAAACAAGAACCATGTCTAGTTTTTCTGATTTTCTTTCATTCACAACATCAGAACCAAGGAAATTGCGTGAAAGGTCAACGAATCTTTCCAAGCGCGCCTCAATAGGAGTGATCTCAGTAGTTAACTCGGAACCCCATGCTTTATAAGCTTTTTCTATTCTCATTGAATTCATTGCATAAGATCCGTAATGGCTCAAATTGTATTTAGCACCAGAATCAATTAAAGCCATGTAAAGGCTGATCATTTGATCAATTGGATGATGCAACTCCCAGCCAAGTTCACCGACATAGCTGACTCTTAGGGCTATACAAGGAACATCAGCAATTTCAATTTCTTGACCGGTCAACCAAGGAAAAGATGCATTGGAAAGATCTGCATCTGTTAGCGGTTGAAGCACATCACGAGCCGAAGGGCCGCTAATAGCAAGAATCGCTATCTCGTCGGTAATATCACGAATTGAAACATCTTCATCTTGACCGACATTTTGGTTAAGCCAGTCCAAATCATGAAGTTCTCCCATGATTGAACTATTCAAATAAAACCGTTCGGCATCTAACTGGGTAATTGTCATTTCACACTCGATTCCTCCGAGAGGAGTAAGCATGTGGGTTAAACGTATTCCACCATCGTTAGAAGGAAGTTTGTTAGCTGATAGCCGATCTAACAATTTTGAAGCATCTTTCCCTGATATTTCAATTTTTGTGAAAGCGGTTAAATCTGCAATACCGACATTTTCACGAACATTTCGACACTCTTGTCCCACAATCTCGAAAGCATTTGAGCGTCTAAACGAATGATCTTCAGCGGTGCCAAAATACTGGGGTCTTTCCCATCCAAAAATTTCCATCCATTGGGCATTTAGGTCATCAAATTTTTCATAGACAGGAGTTTTTTTGATAGGTCTACCAGCGAAACGTTGTTCACCTGGAGGTCGAACTTGATACATTTCGTGAAACTCATCAATAGCTTTAGCACTCGCGTAGTTGCCCTTTGGGTATGTATGTGGACCAAATCTTCTTGGGTCCATTTCAGCAACATTTATTTCTGTTTGGCCATGAACCATCCACTGGGCTAAATATTTGCCCGCACCTGGGCCTTGAGTGACCCCGATGGAGGCACCTGCACATATCCAGTAATTTTTCAGTCCAGGAGCTGGGCCCATAAGATACCCCGAGTCTGGAGTGTGAGTAATCGGACCAGAGACAGTTGTATGTATGCCAGCTTCTGCGAAAACAGGGATTCTTTTGGCTGCAAGCTCAAGCCAAGGTAACAATACATCATGGTTCGGTGGCGTTAGATAGAAATGAAGATCCCAGTCAATTCCGTCAACACCATAGAGTTCAGCTCCTTCTCGTTCATATGGTCCGACGATTAGGCCATCTATTTCTCTTCTGTAATAGCAGGAAGCTCTCGGGTCTCGGATAACTGGAAGGTCAAAATCCAATTTTGCAACTTCAGGAATAGCTTCAGTAACTAAATATTGATGGATGACAGAAACTATAGGAACTTCATAACCGACCATTTCACCTAATTGAGGGGCATAGCAACCTGCAGCATTTACTACATGTTCGGCTATGACTGAACCTTTATCAGTTGCAACTTCCCATTTCCCATCAGGTAAAAGATTCATGTCGGTTACTAGAGTGTGACGTGCTATTTCTGCACCTAGTTGGCGCGCTCCTTTTGCCATTGCGTTTGTTGAGCTACTTGGGTCGCTCCAACCATCATTTGGTGTCCAAAAGCCGAGTTTTACGTCACTTACATCGAGTAAGGGATGATGATCGAGAATTTCACTTGGTGAAATGAGATGACTCTCAACCCCAACCAGATTAAGCATCCCGTTTACGTAGCGAAACCAATCCACTTCATTATCTGACAGAGCTAAACGAATTGCTCCTGTTGGATGCCAGCCGGCACTAAGACCAGTTTCTTCCTCGAGTTCCGTGTAAAGCTTTGGGGCTGCTGCATGCACCTTTGCCATATTCAGACTTCCTATGAAATGTGGCACAAGTCCAGCTGCATGCCAAGTGGAGCCAGAAGTTAGCTCTCCTTTTTCAATAAGCAAGATGTCAGTCCAACCTTCGTGAGCTAAGTGGTACAAAAGCCCAGCTCCCATTGCACCGCCACCAACAATTATGGCTTGATACTCTTCTTTCATTCTTTATTCCCTAAGTCTTTCCATTTTGCTTTATAAGCGAATTCTTTCTTTATTTGGATCGTAGAAACTTTTTATCGATGGGGTTATTTTTAATCGACGTGTCGCCACTTCAATTTCCCATGATCCGGAATCAATCCAAGATTTAGTAACACCATCATTACTATGCGTGTACCCCATAGTAAGGCATCTGTCTTGTGTGTAACTCCACATTCCACCAGTAGTTGTGCCTACGAGTTCTCCGTCCCGAAAAATGGGATCATCGTGATAACTCAGAGTTTCTTGATCTTCAATTCTAAATTGGAGCAATCTTTTTGTTCTGATTTCGTCTCGCTGGTTGATAAGGGAGTCTTTCCCAACAAACCCATGTGGTTTATCCCATGCCACTGCAAAGCCTAAACCAGCTTCAAGAGGAGTATCCACGGCTGTAATGTCATGACCCCAATGCCGATAACCTGATTCCAGTCTTAGAGAGTTCATAGCGTGAAAACCTGCAAGACAAATCCCGAAGTCACTGCCAGTCTGCATAATTTCTTCAAAAACACGTATTGCATTGATTTTTGGAACGTATATTTCCCAACCAAGCTCACCTACGTAGCTCATTCGCAGAGCTTGACATTCAATCCCCGCTATTTCCAAAGGATTTATAGATCCAAAAGAAAAGTTTTCATTCGACAAGTCAACAGATGAAATAGGACTCAAAGTATTTCGAGCGTGGGGTCCCATGACCCCAATGACTGAGAAATCTTCAGTAACGTCTTCAATAGTTACAGATTTTTTGTTACTAGCCCGTGTCAACCATGAAAGATCTTTGGTTTGAGAAGTAGCAGAAGTTACAACCCAAAATTTGTCTTCTTCGAGTCTGTTGACAGTTAAATCGGCTTCAATCCCGCCGCGGTTATTGAGCCATTGGGTATAAACGCCGCGACCAGGTTCAACGTCAATTTCATTTGCACTAATTGAATTTAAAACTTCTAAGGCATCATTTCCTGTAACGGAGAATTTTGCGAAAGAACTTTGATCAAAAACACCAACAGCCTCTCTAACTGTCTTGCACTCGGTAAGCATATTTGTATGCCAGTTTTGTTTCCCATAGGAGTATTCGTACGCACGCTCTTGTCCTTTATTTGCATACCAGTTTGGACGTTCCCAGCCTGCTGTTTCGCCGAATACTGCACCTGCTCGATCCAAGCGGTCGTGAAGAGCGCTTGTTCTTATCCCTCTTGCTGATTCGTACTGTCTGAAAGGCCAATGCATTGCGTATAAAAGTCCAAGAGATTCTGAAATACGATCTTCAAGATAAGAAAGATCGCTTTGAAAGTTAAACGCACGTGAAATGTCCACACTCGTCAGATCCATCGGGGCTTGTCCATCGATTATCCAATCTGCAAGAACCCACCCAACACCACCAGCACTTTGAATCCCGACTGAGTTGAAACCAGATGCAACAAAACATCTTTCTACTTCAGGTGATTCTCCCAAGTAAAAAGTTCCATCAGGGGTGAATGCTTCCGGCCCATTGAAAAAAAGTTGAATACCGGTATCGGCTAAAGCTGGCACTCTATGGCAAGCAGCTTCAAAAATTGGACCTATATGATCCCAATCTTCTGGGAGGGTTCCAAAGCAAAAATCTCTCGGTATTTCTTCAAGGTTCCATATTTTTGCTCTAGGTTCAAAGAAGCCTGCCATTATTTTGCCGGTCTCTTCTTTGAAATACGTGTAATTCCCAGGATCTCGCAGAGTCGGCATTCCTTGTAGGACGTTTTCTAAAGGTTCGGTCACTATGTAGAAGTGTTCGCAGGCTTGCAACGGGACATTAACTCCGATTGTCTTTGCTAGCTGCCTTGTCCACATGCCTCCTGCCATTACTACAGCTTCAGCTTCAATTTTTAGACCGTCTTCAGTTTCAACGCCTGTGCAAATGCCATTTTTTTTAGTTAGTGACTTAACAGAGATACCTTCAAAAACTTGAGCGCCACCATTTCTAGCTCCTTTTATTAAAGACATCGTCGTATCCACTGGGGAAGTGACACCATCTTTAGGTATGTAGAGAGCACCAACTAAATCATCGGTATTAACTAGAGGCCAGAATTCATTTAATTCATCCATTTCTATCTCACGAATTTCTACGCCAACTGTTGAAGCCATAGAAATTCCTCTTTTAAGCTCTTCCCATCTTTCTTGATCGGCAGCAACTGAAATTGACCCCGGTGTCCTATAACCGGTTGCTTGACCGGTTTCTTCTTCTAAGTCTTCAAATAAACGAGCAGAATACGTAGCTAATTTTGTAAGTGAATAAGTTGATTTAAGCTGAGAAACAAGACCAGCAGCATGCCAAGTGGTACCACCGGTAAGTTGCCCCTGCTCGAGAATGACCACATCTGAGATTCCCCGTTTTGTTAAGTGGTATGCAATACTCGCACCGACTATCCCACCCCCAATTATCAAAACTTGGGCTCTATCAGGGATTCCTTTCGACATAGGTGAAAACGATAGACTTGATGTCCTGTTAAAACAATTTTGGCTACTTTTTAAAGGCTATTTTTATTATTCTGCTGATCTGATCTAGCGCTCAATAAATACGTTCAGTAGATTCGTATTAGAGGAAAGTTGACTCATGGTTAAAAGAAAAAAAGTTCAGGATCTTGGCAAAGCTAGAGCCCCAGGGCCAAGCCTGAGAGATCATTTGCTTGCAGACGGTTCTGGTGTAACCCCACCCTTACTAGAAGAATCATACGTTTTTCTAGGTGATGAAGACATTCCGTACGAATGTTACACGTCGCATGAAAGGCTTCAAGACGAATTTAAATCTCTGTGGCCAAAGGTATGGCAATGGGCTTGTCGAGAAGAACATATTCCCGAACCTGGTGATTATTATGTTTACGATATTGGTGAATTATCAGCGATAATTGTTCGCGCAGATGATGGAAGCATAAAAGCTTATTACAACGCGTGTATGCATCGCGGAACGCAACTGAAGCCGCCGGCAACTTGCGGTACCACACAAGGCTTGAAATGTCCGTTTCATGGTTGGACTTGGTCATTAGAAGGTGAATTGATTGATTTGCCACAAGAGTGGGACTTCCCACACGTAGACGCGGAAAGTCACAAATTGCCCGAATTAAAAGTAGGTCTCTGGGGAGGGTTCATTTTTATAAATTTTGATCAGGACGCTAAACCGCTTGAGGAATATTTGGGAGTTTTATCAGATCACTTCTCACATTGGGATCTTGAAAATAGATACATAGAGACGCATGTTTGCAAACGTCTACCCGCGAACTGGAAAGCTTCAGCGGAGGCATTTATCGAGGCTTATCACATCAGAGAAACTCACGCGGGTGGCAAACCTGGTACAGAAGCTCCGACTCAGTATGACATTTTTGGAGAAAATGTAACCAGATTTGTGCACACAATAGGTTCGCGAAATGGTTCCACTGAAATTGGGGTAGACGAACAAGAACGTTTGGAACGTCTACTAAAGGGAAAACTGGATGGAGATTTAGTACCAAAACTTCCTGATGGGGTAAAAGCAAGAGATTATTATGCTCAACTTCTACAAAAAGAATATGGAGATAAATATGGCAAAGACTTCTCAGGTTTGACTACTTCTGAGACAATCGACTCAATCGAATATTTTCTTTTTCCAAATGCTTTTTTCTTTCCTGGGCTGACTTTGCCAATGGTCTACCGATTTAGACCTGATCCAGTTGACCCAGATTATTGCAATTTTGATCTTCTTTTTCTCCGTCCCAAACCAGAAGATGAATCGTATTCAAGGCCACCAGATCCTGTAAATCTGGGAGTAGAAGAAAGTTATACTTTAGTTGACTCCATTGGATCGTTGGGTGCCATCTATGATCAAGACACCTCAAATTTGGCAGCACAAACCCGTGGATTCAAATCAAGTTTCAAACGAGGACAGACACTTGGAAATTATCAGGAAGTTAGAATTAGACATTTACAAATGAAAGTTAATGAATATATAAGTAATTCTTAAAAAGCAAATAGAGTTTAATTCTGAATTTGCTTATTGTTAATTCAAATTTTAGAGGAACATTAATGGAAATAACTGACGAAATTTTAATCGATTTATATAAACGAATGGTGAGAGTTAGGTTATTCGAGGAAGAAGCTGGACGTTTAGCAGAATCCGCTCGTTTACCAGGTTTTCTTCATTTGTATGTAGGTGAAGAGGCCGTAGCATCAGGTGTTTGTGGTGCACTTGAAAGCCAAGATCAGATCACCAGTACGCATCGTGGCCATGGTCATCTACTTGCAAAAGGCGGTGATTTTAATCGAATGATGGCAGAACTAATGGGTAAATCCACTGGGTATTGCAATGGGAAAGGTGGATCTATGCATATTTGTGACTTAGATCTTGCAATGCTGGGTGCCAACGGAATAGTTGGAGCTGGAGTGCCAATTTCGGTTGGAGCAGCATATGCCAATAAGTTGACAAATAATGGTCTGATATCAGTAGCTTTTTTTGGAGACGGAGCCACAAATATCGGCGCTTTCCATGAAGCAGCCAACATGGCAGCAGCCTTATCTTTGCCAATGCTTTTTGTCTGTGAGAATAATGAATACGCAGAATACAGTCCGAGGCACAAGACAATGGCTATTACTGATGTAATCGAGAGAGCTGCTGCTTACGGTTTCCCTGGAGCAATTGTTGATGGAATGGATTGTGTAGCAGTTTTCGAAGCAGCTTCATTAGCGATTGAAAAGATTCGAAATGGCGAAGGTCCAATGATGCTTGAATGCAAAACATACCGCTTTTATGACCATGTGGGAGTGAAAGGAACTGCTTCGAATTATCGAACAGACGAAGAAGTAGAAGAAATGAGAAAACGTGATCCTTTAGTGGTGCACGAGACTCGTCTAATTGATTCAGGAGTCATGGACGCTGAATCAATTCAAGCTATTAAAGATGGAATCCAAAAAGAAGTTGAAATGTCTGTCGAATTTGCTGAGAACAGTCCGTTTCCTGAACTTGAAGACATGTTGCTAGATGTCTATACGAATGGAGAATCTTCATGAGCTCGGACAATATTTTTGAAGGTGCAAATGAAGCAAGTAGTGATGAAGCAAACTCAGCTGAACGCAAACTTGGCTACGGAGCAGCAGTAGTTGAAACCTTGGCGCAAATTATGAGAGAAGACGAATCGGTTTTTGTAGCGGGTGAAGATGTGGGTGCACATGGGGGAGTTTTTGGTTATTTCCGTGGTCTTCAACCAGAGTTCGGTGAAGACAGAGTTGTGGATACTCCTATCGCAGAACAAGCAATCATAGGTCTCGGGATCGGTTCAGCCGTTCAAGGTCTCCGTCCTGTCGTCGATTTGATGTTCATGGATTTCATCTGTGTAGCAATGGACCAAATAGTAAATCAAGCAGCCAAGCTTAAATACATGTTTGGTGGTGGAGCTAAGTTGCCTTTAACAATTACCACAGCTGGAGGAGCAGGACTTTCAGCAGCGGCTCAGCACAGTCAAAGCCTCGAAGCTATGCTCTGCCATGTTCCAGGCCTCAAAGTAGTCATGCCCTCAGATGCTTATGAAGTAAAAGGGCTTTTAACGTCCTGTGTCCGTGAAGACAATCCGACAGTTTTCATAATTAACAAGAGGAAACTTGCTGATACATGTCACGTGCCTGAAGAATTATTTGAGATACCTCTAGGAGAAGGCCATATTGTTCGAGAAGGAAGCGATGTAACCGTTGTTGCAATCGGAAGAATGGTAGATGAGGCCAAAGTTGCTGCAGAAAAATTATCTAACGAAGGAATAGATTGTGAACTGATTAATCCACGAACTGTTCAACCATTAGATATCGATCTAATGGTTGAGTCGGTTAGCAAAACTGGTCATTTAGTTATCGTTCATGAAGCAGTTAGATTTGGTGGAATCGGAGCAGAGATAGCAGCCCAGATTCAGGAACAGGCATTTGATTATCTTGATGCACCTATAGAAAGAGTTGCGGCACCATTTAGTCCAATACCATTCAGCCCAGTTTTGGAAAAACAATATATTCCAGATGCAGAACGTATAGTTGCTGGCATAAAGAACTTGTTTTGAGGTTTCAAAACAGGTGACAACAGTTGGGTTAATTGCAAATCCTTTAGCAGGGAAAGATGTTCGTAGGTTTACATCTGCTGCATCGCTCAATAGTGATAGAAGCAAAATTGAGATTCTAAGACGCTGCGTTTTGGGTGCAATAGACGCAGGAGCAGAAAAAGTTCTATTAGCTAACGACTTCAGGAACCTGGGATTGAGAGCTGTCGATGGTTTAAATCTCGGTAGCAAAATCGAAGAAATGTCATTTCATCCTGAAGGTAGACGTACAGATACTACTGAAGCAGCAAAAATATTTAAAAAAGAAGGAGTTAAATCGATCATTTCTCTAGGAGGTGATGGGACGCAACGAGATCTGGTATTGGGATGGACAGACGCTCCTTTATTGCCAATTTCTACCGGAACCAATAACGTTTTCCCATTTATGGTGGATCCAACTGTTGCTGGTACTGCCGCAGGGCTTATTGCTTCTGATGAATTAATTATTGAGGAAGTATCTCAGCGGGCAAAGGTAATCCATGTTGAATTACCAAACGGAATTAAAGATTTGGCTTTGGTTGATGTGGTTTTGGTAGATGACCGGTTAACCGGTAGCAGAGCTGTCGTTAAACCCGATTCAGTAAAACAAGTTTTAGCCGCAATCGCTAATCCGGCTTCTATAGGGCTTGCTTCAATTGCCGGACGAAGCAAGCCGGTTTATTTCGACGATGAATCAGCTGTTTCAGTTATTTGCGATCCAAAAGCAAAGCAAGGTGTTTTCGCTCCCATCATGCCTGGTTCAGTATCTGATGTTGGGATTGTAGATATTAAAGAAGTGGAACTTGGTGAGACAATTGAACTTAATGGCCCCGGAGTATTGGCATTTGATGGAGAAAGAGATTTTGTAATGGGAGAAAATGAATCAGCAAAGGCTACAGTTTTACGCAATGGTCCAAAAGTTATAAATCCTAATTTTGCCGTTCAAACAGCAGCAGCCAATAAAGTATTTCTGAGGAAGAGGAATTCTTAATATGTCATCACCTATTTATATGCCGAAATTGGGTTTAACCATGACAGAAGGCACCTTGACGGAGTGGCTAGTCAATACAGGAGAGACCGTTACTAAAGGACAACCTGTTGCTTCAATAGAGACGGACAAAATAGAAACCGAGATAGAAGCTGAAGCTGAAGGACGCTTACATCAACTATGTAAATCTGGTGAAATTTTTGAATGTGGAGTGGTTTTGGGATGGGTCTTAGAAGAAGACGAAGAACCACCTGAGACACCAGAGATTCCAGAAGTTAAAAATGACCAGATAACAACTATCGAACAAAACGAAACCCCAGGAAAAGAAACTAAAACAAAGAGTGGTCGCATCGCAGCCTCCCCAGCTGCAAAACGACTCGCAAAAGAAAAAGGATTGGATCTTTCTACGATTTCTGGAAGCGGTCCCGGTGGAAGAATAGTAGTCGAGGATGTTGAAGCATTTGCAGTAAACACATCAAGCGACTCTATTCCAGGGACTCTCGACAGTAATGCCTCTCAAGCTGCAGTTAACGAAGCGCAAAAACTGGGAGTAGACCTAAGTGCGGTACAGGCATCTTCAACAGATAGGAAGATTAGAAAATCGGATGTCCAAGCACATATAAAGAACTCTTCAAGGTCTACATCAGAAAAACAGGAAAGCTTTTTTTATGAACCTATCGGTGAAGGGGAAAGGGTTCAGTTGACAGGAATGCGGAAAGTCATAGCTAACCGAATGCATTCAAGTCTTCAATCGATGGCACAACTAACTCTTCATATCGATGTTGAAATGGATAAAGCGATTTCTCTACGAAAAGAGATGGAAAGCGATGATGAATTACCAGGCTATACAGATTTTGTTATTGCATCAGTAGCACGGGCTTTGAAAGAACACCCGCAAGTAAATTCTCAAATGCTTGAAAATGAAATCCTTCAGTTGAGTGAAATAAACATTGGTATGGCTGTCGCTTTGAGTGATGGGCTGGTTGTACCTGTTGTCAGAAATGCCGACCAACTTTCCCTAAATGAAATCGCTAAAAACACTTCTCGTCTAGCAGGTCAAGCTCGAGACGGAAAATTAGCTTTGGAGGATCTTGAAGGAGGAACTTTTTCTGTTTCCTCATTAGGGATGTTCGGAGTTGATGGTTTTACACCAGTCATAAATCCTCCTAATGCAGCGATTCTAGGTGTAGGTAGGATTCGTGAGGATATAGCTTGGGACGACCAGACCCCGCGAAAAACATCCCGAATGGTGATAAGTCTCACTTGGGATCATCGTGTTTTGGACGGAGCTCCAGCAGCTGATTTTGCAAGCACGATAAAATCAGGTCTTGAAAATCCTGAGTCTCTTCTTAACGTCAACTAGTCTCAGCCATATGAACGGCTATTTCACCTGCAACTTGCACATTATTTAATATCAGATCGACATTTGCTTCAAGAGTTAGTCCTCCACTTGCATTCGAGACTTTTGTTAATAGAAAAGGGGTAATGGCATTTCCTGTAATACCAGCCGAAACTGCTTCATCTAGACTTTCGTTTATAGCATCTTCAACAATTTTTGTGTCTACGGATTTATCTTCTGGTATAGGAACAGCTACAAGTTGACCTGTGGTTAACCCAATCTCCCAATGTGTGTTTAACAGAAGAGCAACTTCTTTTGCTTCAGATGCGACAATTTTTAATTCTAAGTCTCTACCAGGTGTCCAGAATTCAGGAAAGATATTTGTTTTATAACCAATTATGGGTACGCCGAGCGTTTCCAAAGCTTCGAGTGTCTTTGGTATGTCAAGTATTGATTTAACACCTGCACAAACCACAGCAACAGGTATATCAGATAAAGCTTTAAGGTCAGCAGAGACATCGCCATCGGATCCGCGATGAACTCCACCAATCCCGCCAGTAGCGAAAACTTTAATGCCTGAAAGATAAGCAGCGAACATAGTAGATGCAACAGTGGTTGCACCTAATGACTTATTGGCAATTACTTCGCCTAAATTGTTGAAACTTGTTTTTGTAACTATGCCACTAGAACCCAAGAGTTCGATTTCTTCTCGACTGACTCCTACGCGTATATAGCCATCGATTAAAGCGACAGTAGCTGGTACAACTTGAAAATCTCTCAATATCGATTCAGCTTTGAGAGCTACATCAACATTTAACGGGGAAGGAAGTCCATGTGAGATCAGAGTCGACTCTAAAGCAACAACAGGTTTTTTCTCGTTTAAGGCGTCTTGAATTTCATCAGATATTTTTAACATCGGTATTTCATTCACGTATATATAACTACCTTAAAAATTCTTCTTTATTGCAAAAATAGTTATTAATAGAATGTTTTTAGAGTGACTTCAGATCCCTTTATGACCTTGAGTAAATTATTCGATGTTTGTTTATAGAATTGTTTGGATATTGGTAAATCTTGAGTGAAAACACACAGTTCAGTTTTCAAGAAATTTGATGGAGAAAAATATGACAGATCTTGACCCATACTCTCTTGCTGAGGAGGCTTCAGCAGTTTTGATTGATAAAACGAGTATCGCCAATCATGATATTGCTTTGGTTCTTGGTTCCGGATGGGCTTCAGCGATCGATGAGATCGGAGATATTTCGGCCGAAGTTGAAATGGCAACTTTGCCTGGTTTTCCTGAACCGACTGTATTGGGACATCGTAATTTAATCCGTTCTCTCAAAGTAAAAGATAAAAATGTGCTTGTTTTAGGTGGAAGAGCGCATTTATATGAAGGCCATCGAGTCGACACGGTTGTTCATGGCGTTCGAGTAGCAGTAGCTTCAGGTTGCAAAACTATTATTTTGACCAATGCGGCAGGTGGACTGAATCCTGAATGGTCTGTCGGCCAGCCAGTACTTATTTCTGATCAATTGAACCTTATGGGTCAGTCGCCGATGGCAGGACCGGCTCCACCAGAAGGTAAGGCAATTCGTTTTGTTGACCTAACAGAAGCCTATTCAGCGCGACTGCGACAATTAGCTCAAGAAGTAGACCCAACCCTACCCCAGGGTGTTTATGCGGGTTTACTAGGAGGTGCTTTTGAAACCCCGGCTGAAATAAAGATGTTTGCAAAAATGGGAGCTGATCTAGTTGGAATGTCTACTGTCTTAGAAACTATTGCAGCGCGACATCTTGGGGCTGAGGTTTTAGGAATTTCTCTTGTGACAAATCAGGCAGCTGGTATGTCTGAAGAGAACCTTGATCATGAGGATGTACTTGAGGCAGCGGCAGCTGCAGGTCCGCGGATGTTCAGTCTACTTTCGGGGATTTTGGAACGTCTGTGACGAAAGAAGCCAACTTAGACGAAGCATTAGAAGTAGCTAACAAATGGCTGATCAACGATCCTGACGAAACTACAAAAGTTGAAACCGAGAATCTTATTTCGCGCGGGGACATTGAATTTATTCAAAGATTTAGTAATTCTTTAGTCTTCGGCACTGCAGGTATACGTGGTGCTAGGGGGGCCGGACCTATGAGAATGAACAGAGTCATGGTCAGGGTCGTAGCAACTGCAATAGCGCAAGAATTATTAAGTGATGATCAAGGAGATGAACCCCCATTAGTAGTAGTTGGTTATGACGCGCGTTATAAGAGTCAGATTTTCGCTCAAGACTCCGTCAGGGTTTTGGCTGGACATGGAGTAAGAAGTTTAATTTTACCGAGACCTTTACCAACACCTGTTTTGGCTTACACCTCTTTATCTAAAAAAGCTAAAGCAGGAATAATGGTTACTGCTAGCCATAACCCAGCAGAAGATTCTGGGTACAAAGTTTATTGGGAAGACGGAGCTCAAATAGTAAACCCTGTCGACTTGAAGATAGCTAAAAGAATCGATTATAAAAATCCCCCCGCAAAGGAATCGTTAGCAGACTATGAAGATGCAGCGATTCTTAAGGGTGATGATGAGCTGATAAAAGAATATGTAGATTTTGCCTCTTCTTGTGTTTCACCTGAAAGCAAACGTGAAATAAACCAGATCTATACACCTCTGCATGGAGTTGGTAAAGAAGTCTTCTTAGAGGTATTTGAAAAAGCAGGATTTAAAAAACCAGCATTGGTTGAGAGCCAAGCAGAACCAGATCCGGATTTCCCAACTGTTGTATTCCCAAACCCAGAAGAAGAAGGGGCTTTAGACCTTGCTATTGAACTTGCTGTTGAAAAAAACGCTGATCTGATAATTGCAAATGATCCCGATGCAGATCGACTGGCTGTCGTGGTTAGACATGAAAACAAATGGCGTTGCCTCAATGGAAATGAAATAGGTGTTTTGTTGGCAGAACACATCCTAAGTAAGGGAAAAGGAGAAGAGAGACTTGTTGTCACAACAGTTGTTTCATCCGGCTTACTTTCTAAAATTGCAGATTTTCACAAAGTTAAATATGCGGAAACACTAACTGGATTTAAATGGATCGTCCGCCCAGGGATAGATGATAAAAGATTGAGGTTTGTTTTCGGCTATGAAGAAGCACTTGGTTTTGCATTAGGCGACTCAGTGCGAGACAAAGATGGTATTACTTCTGCTTTAGTTTTTGCAGAATTAGCAGCTGAATTAAAAGCTGAAGACAAAACAGTAATTGATCTATTAGACGAATTATGGAACCTGCACGGTGTGCATAAAACAGCTTTGTTTACAAAAAGACTTGCCCCTGAAATAGACATTTCCGCAGACTTTATGTCTCCTTGGAGGGCCTCTCCGCCCGAACACATTGGTGAATTCGATGTTATCGAAGTAATTGATTTGTTAATTTCTGAGTCGGACTTGCCTCCAACAGATGCTCTTGTTATTAACCTTTCGAATGGTCGAATAGTCATCCGCCCCAGCGGAACTGAGCCAATGGTCAAGGTCTATATTGAGGTCACAGAATCAGTTATTAACGACGATGTCAGGTCGGCTGAAAGGTCAGCAGACCATAAGATAGAAGACCTATTGCATGGAGTTAGCAGTTTGTTCCAAGTAGAGAAAGATTGAAAAGAATGTCTACTTCCAATATTACGTTTCGGAAAACCGGTTCTTCAATAAAAGTTACTCCAGTAGACGAAGTCTCTCTTGAAGCCAGAGCGGCATCTCTAGCAACTCGGTCAATAAAAACTGATAGTAAAAGAGCAGCTCTTCATCTTGCAATTCGTTGTATGGATCTGACAACTCTTGAAGGAGCAGATACTCCAGAAAAAGTTGCTTCATTGTGTCAAAAAGCTAAACGTCCTGATCCATCCAACCATGATGTTCCTTCTGTAGCTGCAGTATGCATTTATCCAGAAATGGTTCATCATGCAGTGGAGGCCACCGAGGGTTCAAGCGTAAAGGTTGCAAGTGTCGCTGGTGCTTTTCCAAGTGGCCTATCAACTATTGAAGCACGAACAGCTGATATAGCAGATGCTGTCAAAAGAGGAGCTGATGAAATAGATATAGTTTTAAATCGTTCAGCTTTTCTTGCTGGTGATGAACAACGAGCATTTGAAGAGATTGTTGCTTCGAAAGATGCCTGTGGCAAAGCACATCTTAAAGTTATTTTAGAAGTAGGTGAACTGGGTAGCTATGACAAGATTCGGCAAGCCTCGATGCTTGCTATGACCGCTGGCGCCGATTTTATAAAAACTTCGACAGGAAAGATTTCTCAAGCATCAAGTTTGCCAAGAGTGTTATGCATGGCAGAAGCAGTAAGGGATTTTGCCCAGCAAACGGATATTTCTGTAGGTATTAAAGCTGCGGGTGGAATTCGCACAGCGAAACAAGCTTGGCATTATCTTGTTGTGATTGGAGAAACACTGGGGACTGAATGGTTAAGTCCCGAAATGTTTCGTATTGGCGCCTCGAG
The DNA here is from genome assembly GCA_002299135.1 of Candidatus Neomicrothrix sp. UBA672. Lineage (GTDB taxonomy): Bacteria > Actinomycetota > Acidimicrobiia > Acidimicrobiales > MedAcidi-G1 > MedAcidi-G1. The sequence goes on from DBNM01000122.1 coordinate 31,669, forward strand.
CCTACTAAATGATGTGTTACTTCAATTAAAACGTTTAGATTCAGGTAGCTATAGTGGCCCTGATTATGTAACGGTGGACTAATGGTTAATTCGAACTCTAAAGGTGGATCCAGTTTGGAAGATTTTGGGATCGAGTATGCGTCTGCGATTGAGTCAACGAGTCTTGTAAACATAAAAGATAAATACGGACTTTTCATCGACGGAAATTTTGTTGATTCTTCTTCAGGGAAATCTTTCAAAACTTTAGATCCTTCAACAGAAAAGCCGTTGTCGGTTGTTGCGGAAGCTTCATCAGATGATGTTGACCGTGCTGTGCGCGCAGCGGGTGTTGCTTATGAAAAGTATTGGAAGAAAATGCCTGGAGCGGATAGAGCGAGATATTTGTTTCGGATAGCACGCCATCTTCAAGAAAGAGCACGAGAGTTTGCTGTTTTGGAAACCTTAGATGGAGGAAAACCTATAAAGGAAAGTCGAGATGTTGACCTTCCTTTAGCAGCTGCTCATTTTTTCTACCATGCTGGCTGGGCAGACAAATTGGAGTACGCATTTCCGCAAAGACAGTTAGAACCTCATGGTGTCGTAGGGCAAATTATTCCATGGAACTTTCCCTTATTGATGGCGGCATGGAAATTAGCTCCAGCATTGGCTTGTGGAAATACTGTTGTCTTAAAACCTGCAGAAACAACACCATTAACTGCATTGTTGTTAGCTGAAATAATAAGAGACGTGGATTTACCTCCGGGTGTGGTGAATATTGTTACTGGAGCTGGGGAGACGGGTTCTGCGATCGTTGAACATCCAGAAGTTAACAAGCTTGCTTTCACAGGTTCCACCGAGGTGGGTAAGTTAATTCAACGTTCGGCAATAAGGCGCAATTTGCCTTTGACATTGGAGCTCGGAGGTAAGGCTCCACATGTTATTTTTGAAGATGCAGCACTGGATCAAGCAATCGAAGGCGTTATCAATGGAATTTTCTTTAATCAAGGACACGTGTGTTGTGCTGGATCAAGGTTGCTGGTTCAAGAGTCTATTGCTGATAATTTTATAGATCGACTCCAGAAACGAATTGAGTTATTAAGGGTCGGAAACCCTCTTGACAAAAATACTGATATTGGCGCAATAAATTCACAAGCCCAATTGGAGAGGATAGATCAACTCGTCAAAGCAGGTATTGAAGAAGGGGCTGAGGTGTTTAAACCGTCGTGTTCTTTGCCTGAGAATGGATATTGGTATCCTCCGACAGTTTTAACTGGAGTCCAACAAAGTCACCGTGTTGCTCGTGAAGAAATATTTGGACCTGTTCTAGTAGTGCAAACATTTCGAACCCCTGAAGAAGCTTTAGAAAAGGCAAACAATACTCCGTATGGTCTTTCCGCTGGTATATGGACCGAGAAAGGTTCTTTGATCCACTGGATGGCAGAGCGTTTGAGAGCGGGGGTTATTTGGGCTAATACATTTAACAAGTTTGATCCAACGAGTCCTTTTGGTGGTTATAAAGAAAGCGGTTTTGGACGTGAAGGTGGAATGCATGGTCTCGCTGCTTATTTAAAGAATAGTGGGGGGCGTTCATAGTGACAGGAAAGATCCCTATTGCAAAGACTTATAAACTTTTTATCGATGGAGCTTTTCCTCGGTCAGAATCAGGTCGAACTTTTTCTGTAAATGACACTGAAGGTGAGCTAATAGCAAATGTTTCTCAGGCTTCCAGAAAAGATTTTCGTGAAGCAGTTCGTGCCGCTAGAGCAGCACAACTTCCTTGGGCTTCAAGGACTGCTTATAACAGAGGTCAGATTCTTTACCGTGTCGCTGAAATGCTGGAATCTAGAAAAACTGAATTTGTAGAGTTGCTCAAAAGCATTGGTGTGAACAGTAGATCAGCAACACGTGAAATTGAAGACTCCATACAGAGATGGGTGTGGTATGCGGGTTGGTCAGACAAGTACAGTCAGATATTGGGATCTGTCAATCCTGTATCAGGTCCCTATTTCAATTTTACTGTTCCTGAACCGACAGGAGTGGTCGGGATTATTGCTCCAACTGAACCCTCCATGCTGGGGTTGATCTCTAGGCTTGCACCGGCAATTGTTAGCGGAAACACGGTAGTAGTGGTTTCTGAAGGCCATAGCTCTCTGACCTCTGTAACTATTGGTGAAGTGTTGGCTACTTCAGATGTGCCAGCGGGTGTAGTAAATATATTAACTGGGGATCAAACTGACCTGCTCCCATGGATGGTAGGACATTTGGATGTTAATGCAATTGATATCAGTGGAATTAGTCAGGAAACTGATCTGACTCTTATTGAAGAAGCTGCTTCAAATGTTAAGCGGGTGGTTTCACGGCAAGTAAATGAGGAAAGTCTAGAACTTCTTTCTGATTTTTTGGAGATGAAAACAGTATGGCATCCAATAGGGAGATAATTTTTTAAATAGAGATTTTGTCAAGAATGAGTGGTGAAACATCTGGTGCTGTGTCTGATATTTCGATTGCTCCTTCTAAAGCGTCGATAGCGGGACTAAAACATTTTTCTGTGTCGCCGTGAAGTTCTAGTACGGGTTCCCCTTCGTTTATGTAAGCACCTGGTTTAGCCATGCAAATTATTCCGGCAGTGGGACTTACTGGGTCTTCTTTTTTAGCTCGACCTGCGCCTAAGCGCCAAGCAGCCACACCTACTGAACGGCAGTCCAACTTACTTAAGTAACCAGTAGATGAAGCGTTAATAGTTTTTTTGTACTCTGCTATTGGAAGATCTTTTGATAAGTCGCCTCCTTGAGCTGAAACCATTTTTTCAAAAATTTCCCTTGGTTTTCCAGATGCAAGCACCTCACTGGGATTTAAATCTACGTTAGAGAGATCCAACATTTCTTGAGCTAAAGCCAGAGTGATTTCAATAAGATCTTTTGGTCCTTTTCCCTCTAGAACGTCAAGTGATTCTGAAACTTCTAAAGCGTTACCTACGTTATTTCCTAAGACGGTTTCCATCGAAGTAATTAAAGCAACGGTTTTGACCCCTGAATTTTCGCCAAGCTCAACCATTGTTTTGGCTAATGTACGTGCTTGGTCAAAATCAACCATAAAAGCTCCTAATCCGGTTTTTACATCTAAGACGAGTGCTTCAGTGCCTTCTGCAATTTTTTTGGACATTATCGAGCTTGCGATAAGGGGGATTGAATCGACTGTATGGGTGACGTCTCTTAGAGCGTAAAGGCGTCTGTCTGCGGGATTAATATTTTCATTTGCTGCGGCGATAATTCCGCCAATTTCACTTAGTTGCGCGAGCATCTTTTTTTCACTAAGAGAAGCAGTCCAACCTGGAATAGATTCCATTTTGTCTAGAGTTCCACCGCTATGGCCTAACCCTCGGCCAGAAAGTTGGGGAACCGCTAAACCACAACTTGCGATTAAAGGAACGAGGATGAGGGAAACTTTGTCGCCTACACCGCCAGTTGAGTGTTTATCAACAGTTTTTTTGCCTACGCCGCTTAGATCTAAAGTAATGCCTGAATTGACCATTGCTTTAGTCCAATGTGCCAATTCTTCAGGTTCCATTCCATTGAAGAAGATTGACATTGCTAACGCTGCTGCTTGTTCGTCAGGTATGAGTTCACTTCCAGAAAAATTCTCTATAAACCAGTCGATTTGTTCTTTACTTAGAGTTCCACCGTCTCTTTTGGTTTGAATAATTCCGAGTGCGTCCATTAAGGATTGGTCCTGTCTCGCTCATTTAGGTCATCGACTGTAAAAGGATCTGAAAGCAGTTCAACTATCGATTTAGGTCCACCAGGCCCATCAACGATTAATTCTTTCCCTCCTGCTTCTATGAGTATCTGACGACAACGACCACATGGTGCTAGTGCTTCTCCTTCGGGGTTAGAAGCTACAGCTGCGATTAATCTGCCTGCTTTTCTTCTATGCAAGTCGCTTATCATGCCGCATTCAGCACAAAGAGTTAGACCAATGGAAGCGTTTTCGACGTTGCATCCTGTTACGATCTCGCCACTATCTGTCAGCCCAGCTGCACCAACAGGAAAATTCGAGTACGGGGCGTAAGCCATTGTTGCAGCTTCTTGTGCTTTTATGCGTAGGTTTTCCCAGTCAATTTTGTTACTTTCCATTAAATCATCCTGCCAGAAGGATGGATAAAGCACACACGAAGGGGTGCAAACCTTCTAATTTTTGGAGAGAGTTATATCGAAACGTGACATGGTTGTCGAAGCAATCAATAAAACCCACACAGCGCAAGCACCTAATAAGTGAGCGGTTACGACTGCGCTGGAGCTAACTTCGGTGAAAACATGAACTGCTCCCAGTAATACGTTCATTCCATATGCAAATGCAGCAAAATGGATTAGCAGTTGTTCGTTTTTTGGGCGTTGACGTTTCTTAGCGTTAGAAATCAAATATGCAATATAAATAATCCCTATTCCCGCTGCAAGTCTATGGAGATAATGAACAAATGTGTAGTGGTCTGAGATGTCAGGTTTTAACTGATTGTTCAAAAGAGGCCATCCGGAAAAATACCTGTTATGAACATAGGCACCAAGTAAAAGTAGCGCATATGAACCAAAAGCTCCCAAAGCTAGAAGTCGACTCCAATCTCTGCTACCGGTTGCTTCTAAATTTTCATTTCTATTTGTTGACACCAAGATCACAACTACCGTCAATAGGGCTATGACCACCATTGAGATTGCTAGGTGTATAGCCACGAGATCGGAGTCTAAATCTGCTTTGACGACACCTCTGCCAATCAGTGCTTGAACTACTACTGCTACGACTGCAGCTACTGAAAGTCTTCTGGCGGTTAGGTTGTTACGAAGATTTTTCCTGATGCTTATCGCCGTTAACAAAATCAGGATCCCTACAATCGCTGCTACCCATCTGTGTAACCATTCGATAAGCATGTGGTACTCGCCTCGGGGAAGCAGACCTCCTAATAGGCCATTTTCACATAACGGCCATCTGTCAGAACATCCGTACCCACTGCCACTGCCACGGGTAAAGCCTCCGATGCCTATCAAAATAAAAGTTACTAAGAGAGAGATTCGTGCTAGACGGTTTGTGGTGTTCACGTTTTGAGGTTACGAGCATCTTGCATCTTGACAACTGTAATATTTGGCACGGCGTGATTTAAGGTTCGATAATTGGCCAAAATAGAGGAAAGTTTGTAAGTGTTTCCCATAATTTCAGCATTTTATCGGTATCGCCTTGGACTTCTATCCTCGCATCTTCGATTGCTTGAGGGAGGGAGTATTCTGTTGCAATTAGTTCTTCGAGAACGTTTCGCGAAGAACTAATTGATACGTCTGAATCTTCTGAGGAAGGTCCGATTTTAGAATGAAGTGTGCCATTTGATAATTCAAGGCGTGCTGTTTCGTCTGTGTCAGTAAAGGACCAGTTGACAAACATTGGGCTTAGTTCTACTGCACTTTTACCGTCTACTTTTACAGCAAGAAAATCAAATATCTGTCCCAGTGTCATACCTTTTGCGACTTCCAGTCGTGGGCGTTGGATAACAGGTACATCGATACTCCCGTTTCTTAGTTCTTGAGCTCCTGTTAGGTAGATGTCACGCCAAGGTCCGGATTCTGCTTGATAAGCAAGCTGTTCGAAAGCATCTGCTTGTAATAGTCGGGCATCATCGTTTTGAGGATCTGTAAAGACTGCATGTCTTAATACTTCAGCTACCCATTTATAGTCACCTGCTTCAAAAGCATTTTTTGCTTTTTCTATCAGTTCTTCAATTCCGCCCATGAAATCGACATACCTTTTTCCTGCTTCCGTAGGTGTATAAGGATCAAGACTGGAGGGATGCCCATCGTAAAATCCTATGTATCTTTGATAAACGGCTCTTACATTGTGGCTAACTGTTCCATAATAACCATGACACATGTAGTCATCCCAGAGTCCTGGAGGTAGATCAACCTGTGCGGCAATTTCATTTGGTGTGTAGCCGAGATTGGCTAGGCGCATAGCTTGATCATGCAACCACCTGTATAAGTCTCTCTGACGTGTTAGGTATCCTTTTACAGCATCTTGTCCCCAATGGGGCCAACCATGGCTAGCGAAAACTATTTCAGATGAATCCCCCCAACGGTCAAGAGCCTCATCTATGTATCTGCTCCATTGAAGTGAATCTCTTACAAGCGCACCTCTAAGAGTCAGAACATTGTGCATAGTGCCTGAACAATTTTCAGCCATGCACAAAGCTTTGTATTCAGGGAAAAAGAAATGCATTTCAGCTGGTGCTTCAGAGTCAGGGGTTAGTTGAAATTCTATTTTTACTCCATCAAGAATAAGTTCTTGCCCTGTTTCAGTTATGTCGATTGTTGGAGGTACTAAAGCTGAAGAACCAGTAGGGATACCTTTACCTAGTCCTTGATCAACATGGCCTTTTTCATTCCAAGGTAAGAGCATTCCAAATTGATAAGTTGCGCGTCGTCCCATAACAGGCGCTGCTATTACGTTTTCTGCAACTGCTTCGCGTAGGAAGCCTTCAGGTGCAACGATCGGGATGTTTTCATCTTCAATTCGAGACCTTTCGATCATTCCAAGGATGCCACCGTAGTGATCCAGATGAGAATGGGTATAGATGACAGCGCTTATTTCACGAAACCCCAGATGTTCAGTGACAAGTTCATAAGCGGCAGCTGCCGTTTCAGCTGTAGTTAAAGGATCGATTACGATCCACCCAGTTTTTCCTCGAATAAAAGTAGCGTTTGATGTGTCAAAGCCGCGAACTTGATAGAAATCTTCGCAAATTTCATAAAGACCATGCTGAGCATTCAAACCAGCTTGACGCCATAAAGAAGGATTGACGGTTTCTGGAGATTCTCCTATAACAAAATCGGACTTAGAAAGATCCCATGAGATGGGTTGCCAAGCATTTGGCTCATGCTTTTCAATAATTGGGTTAGTTCGAGTTGCTATGAAGCCTTTAGCAACATTGGCGGCATCTGTTCCATCATCCGAAGGAAGGGTATTTTTGAAAGCCTTGTTTTCTCTTTTGGTAAATTCAGTTGCTTGTTTAGGCTGTCGGGATTCGTTTTCCATTCTAAGGTCCGGAAGATATTCCTTCACCTACTGGTGTGTAAACACTTTTTTCTATTTCTTCGTCGCCATATCTAGCAAGTTCAAATCGTCCAACGACGAAGTGGTGAACTTCATCCGGTCCATCCGCAAGACGTAAAGTTCTTTGACCTGTGTACATGCCAGCTAAAGGCGTCCATTGCGAAATACCAGTAGCACCGTGAACCTGAATTGCCTCGTCAATAATATTGCAAACTTTTTCGGGAACCATTGCTTTCACAGCACTAACCCAAACACGTGCCTCAGCATTTCCCATAGTGTCCATAGCTTTCGCGGCCCTTAGTACCATTAGGCGACATGCTTCAATTTCGATTCTTGCACGTGATATTAGTTCAACATTTTTCCCTAATTGAGCGATTTTCTTCCCGAATGCTTCTCTCGATAGTCCTCTAGTGGCCATTAATTCTAGAGCTTTTTCTGCAGCGCCTATGGATCTCATACAATGGTGTATACGTCCAGGCCCTAGCCTCAACTGAGAGATTTCGAAGCCCCGTCCCTCTCCTAGGAGCATGTTTTCTTTAGGCACTCTTACATTGTCAAGATGGATATGCATGTGTCCGTGTGGAGCGTCATCTTGTCCGAAAACATGCATAGGTCCGATTATGTTCACTCCCGGTGTGTCCATGGGGACCAGAATTTGTGATTGTCGCCTATGCGGAGGTCCATCTGGATTTGTTTGGACCATACAAATCATTATTTTGCAGCGAGGATCCCCAGCGCCAGAGATGTAATACTTCTCCCCGTTTATCAGCCATTCGTCACCGTCTAAGACTGCTTGGGTAGCTATATTTTTTGCGTCTGAGGAAGCAAGACCAGGCTCGGTCATTCCAAAACAAGATCTGATTTCACCATTTAATAGAGGTTTGAGCCACATTTCTTTTTGTTCAGGTGTACCCACGCGTTCTAGGACTTCCATGTTTCCCGTATCAGGGGCACTGCAATTGAGTGATTCAGAAGCTAAGGGGTTTCGTCCTAGTTCAGCTGCTATATATGCATAATCTAAATTTGAAAGCCCTTGCCCGGTTTCATCATCCGGTAAGAAAAAATTCCATAAGCCATTAGAACGCGCCTTATTTTTAACACCTTCTAAAAGTTCTAGTTGATCATCGGTGAAGGACCAGCGGTCTTCGCGATCCTCCCCAAGTTCATAGAATTGTTCCGTTATTGGTTCGACTTCCTCTGCAATAAATTTCTTAACTGCCTCATAAAGGGGTCGTGCTGTTTCAGACATTGCAAGATTTAATGAGTCATCACTTGGATCATCTACGTGCATTCCGGGACCAATAGTCATTTTTTATCTCTTTTCTTAATGGAAATGTTTTAAGAGTTGTTGGAATGTCTAGCAGAAGTTATCCAATTTTGCGATTTTAAAGCCAAGTAATATAGATCAATAGATGGCTTATATACGTGTTACACAGAATATGTGTTACACTTAGATATGGCCAATTTAACACTAGCGATTGACGAGGACTTGCTTCGTCGAGCTAGAGTCCGTGCTGCGGAGCAGGGCACGTCAGTAAATGCGGTCGTTAGACAATTGATTGAGGGTTATTCTTCTTCAGATCGTGCGGAAAATGCTCGTAAACGACTGGTCGCACTTTCCATAACATCTGCTGCTTCCTCATGAACGTTCTAAAAGTCAAGATTTGTGCTTAATAGGGTTTTTATTGACGCTTCAGTTCTGCTCAAGCTTTTTGATGACAACACACCCTCAGAACAAGCTGCCGCTAGAAACTTAATTGGTGATGTAGAGAATGCGACCCTTGTTACTTCAGCTTTGTCAATGGCAGATTTTTATGAAGAAGTAACCACTAAATTTAGTCGAAACCTCGAAGCGGTAACGGCCAGGCAAGCTTTAAATGATTTGACAGAACTGACTATTGTACAAATTGATTCAGATTTAGTTTTGGCGGCCACAGAAACGCAAACAGTTTTGAATATCGAAATGCGAGAAGCTATAACGATTGAAGCAGCGGTTACCTCTGGATGCGATTTTATAGTTACTGAAGTTCTTGACCAAAGACACACACTCAAAGGAATACATATAAGAAGTCTTGAAGAGATGATGAACGATAAGGAGAATCAAAATGATTGAAATCGAAGGTTTGAAACAGTATGAGATTGATATTCGTGGCGTAAATATCCATATTGCTGAAGCGGGAGAAGGCCCTATGGTTCTTTTCGTTCACGGTTTTCCTGAGTCATGGTATTCATGGAGGCATCAGATAGCTGCTATTTCGGCTGCTGGTTATCGAGCTGTTGCAATGGACGTTCGAGGATATGGGTCTTCTTACGCTCCGAAAGCAATTAATGAATACCGACTTGTCTGTTTAGCTGGAGATTGCGTAGGAGTTGTCCAAACTCTAGGCGAAGACACTTCTTTAATTGTCGGACATGATTGGGGTTCTCCTATAGCTTCAGCTGCTGCATCTTTTAGGCCGGATATTTTCAAAGGAATAGCTCTACTTTCTGTTCCATACACACCGCGGAGTGACGGAAGGCCTTCTGATTTTTTTAGATCTTTAGGAGGGCAGGAAGAATTTTATATTGAGTATTTTCAAGAACCAGGAAGGGCAGAAGCAGAGATCTCTCAAAATCCTTCCAAATGGCTTGAGGGTTTTTATTTCACTGCTTCTGGAGATGCTCCTGCATTAATGGATGATGAAGGTTCAATGGGTTTTGTTTCTCCAAGCGGTGAACTTAAAGATCGTTTCAAGTTTCCAGAAGAGCCTCTTCCATGGTTCACTGCAGATGATTTAGATTTCTATACCAAGCAATTTGAAAAGTCAGGTTTTACAGGTCCTCTGAATCGGTACAGGTGCGTTGACCTTGATTGGGATGACCTGAGAATGCATCACGAGGCACCGCTGATACAACCTTCACTATTTATTGGTGGGGAAAAAGACGGCCCAACAATTTTGGGGGCTGGAAGCATTTCACGTTTTCCAGATACTCTTCCTAATTTGATAAATTCCGTTATTTTGCCAAATGTAGGACATTGGATTCAACAAGAGGATCCTGATTCAACTAACTCACTTTTATTAGATTTTTTTCAAACTTTCAATCTTGGACAATAAAAACGATGAGGTCTAAGGTTTTCTTATGAAGGCAGATAATCGGGGTAAATTAACTAGGTCACTTGCTCTGCGTCACGTTTTTGCTTTATCAACGGGAGCGATGCTTTCATCAGGTTTATTTCTTTTACCAGGGTTAGCAGCATCTAAAGCTGGTCCGTCAGCGATTTTGGCTTATTTGATTGCTGGTTTTTTGGCGATACCTGCCATGTTGAGCGTTGCAGAGTTATCTTCTGCGCTCCCCAAAGCAGGAGGTGCATACTATTTTTTGGAAAGAGCTTTGGGTCCTTCCATAGGAACTATCGCAGGAATTGGAACTTGGCTTTCTTTAGTCTTGAAAGATGCTTTTGCCTTAGTAGGCATGAGTGCTTATCTGGTTCTAATTCTCGATTTTAATGGCAAAGCTGTAGCGCTGGTTTTAATAGCTTTTTTCACCTTTGTAAATGTTGTTGGTTCGAAAGTAAGTGGTTCAATTCAATTATTTTTGGTTGTTTTCGTACTAACAGTGATGGCTTGGTTTCTTACAGAGGGCCTTTTGGAAACCCAAAAACAAGGTATAGACAAGTCTAATCTCGATCCATTTTTTACAGAAGGGTTCTCCGGCCTTGTTTCAGTGATAGGCCTAGTTTTTGTTTCATATGGTGGTTTGACAAAAGTTGCAAGTGCAGCCGAAGAAGTAGATGATCCGTCCTTAAAGATCCCACTTGGAATGTCGTTATCTTTGTTAGTGGGAACCACTCTGTACACACTTGGTGCTCTAGTAGCAGTAGCACTTTTACCCTCAGCGGTTTTACATGAAGATCTGGCACCTATACATTCAGCTGCCGAAACCATTCTTCCATCCGCAGGAGTCGCGCTTGTTGTTTTAGCTGCGTTAGCAGCATTCGCCTCAGCAGTGAACGCTGGCATTTTGGCTGCAGCTAGATACCCAATGGCAATGGCGCGCGACGGACTTTTTCCTGAGATAGCTGGGAGGCTAAGCCGATTTGGAACTCCTGCATTCGGTGTAATCGTTACCGGAATTGCAATAGCGCTGGTGGTTTTGGTTCTCGATGCTGAATCAATTGCAAAACTTGCGAGCGCTTTTGTTCTTTTAACACTTGGCTTATTGAATATTGCTGTTCTGGTTTTAAGAGCTTCTCATATTCGTTCGTATGCACCTGCTTTTAAAGCACCTTTCTATCCGTTAACACAGTTCGTCGGAATAGGTATTTCTATATTTCTAATTTTCCAACTTGGTGCAACTGCCTTACTATTCGTGGTTTTTGTTTTTGTTGCAGGGTGGACATGGCACCGTCTTTATGCAAGCGGAAAAAGTAAAAGAGCAGGTGCGATTAGGCAGGTTTTTGAAAGATGGGGAGCCGATGCCGATCCAAAATTGGATCGAGAAATGAGTGCTGCAATGGCTGGTCATGGCTTAAGGGCCGGCGATGATTACCCTGGATTGATTGCCAGAGCTGGAGTTTTAAGCGTCCCACCCGGAACGACTATCACAGAAGCAGCGGATAGAGCGGCGACGGTTCTCTCTGATTTAATCGGTTTGACCGGAGAGCGAGTAACAGAACAGTTTTTAGAAACTGGCTCTTTGTGGATCCAACCTTCTAAACAACACCCGACAGCAACCCCAGTCGCCTTGTTTGAAGATATTGAAGAAGATCAACTTGTAATAGTTAGAGCATCAGAGGGCATTCGTATTCCTGCTTCTTGGGGAGGTTCTGGTGAATGGGTCAACGCTTTATTTTTCCTTGCAGGAACAACTGAAAATCCAGGTCGCTCATTAAGAGTTGCAGGAGAGCTCGCTGGCCACTTGCATACGGGTGCGAAACTCATAGGATTAGCTCAAACAGAAGCCGAAGTTAAATCAGCCTTACTTCCTGAGATGACATTCCGTCAATACGCTCTTTTGCCAGAAGGGAAAGATTCAGCGCTTATAGGTTCAAAAGTTTCTGACCTAAAATTCCCTGCCGAAGTTGAAGTAGTTTCTGTTCACAGAGAAGGTATTCTGATCCAGCTTAATGAAGAACTCTGTTTAGAAGCTGATGATCAAGTAACACTTTTAGGCCCGTCGGAAACGATGCCTTCATTAGGTGAACCTCTACCTATCCAAGAGACTCTCGAGTAATCTTGAAGAAAAGGATTTTCTGTGTTTTCAGTTGATATGCGTTCACGTTTGGATAGCGATGCGGAGCAGATCGATTCAGAAGTTTGGATAAATGATCAATTACCATTTCTTTTAGAACAAAACTCTTTTATTGCTTACGAAGGTGCTCAAATTCTGGGGTGCGGACCATTAGGCATTAGGGTTTCACAAAAATCATTTACTCTTACTCCTATAGAAGGAGTAATCAAACTAGATATGGGTGTATCTAATGCCTCTGTAGTAGTTGATTTAGATGAGATTTCATTTTCTGATTTGGTGCAAGACATACAGACTCCTCAATCATTAGCTACTTCCAAAGTGATTAACCTACCTTTGAAGGAGCATTTTAGATTTTTAAAGTGGTGGCCTGTTCTTAGAGCGATAATTGATGGTAGGTCAGTTCATAAACCAGGTGAGATTGACTTCTTGAATCAAGACGGAAGCCCTCTTGATTTGAACAGATCTTTTACTCAGGAAGATTCGGACGAAGAAATTTCGTGGTTTTTATCGCAAACCGGTTATTTGCATCTCAGAGGATGGTGGAGTCAAGAGTTAATGATGGAAATTTCTAACGATATGGATAACGCCATAGGAAAATATGAGAGAGGTGACGGTAGATCTTGGTGGGCGAAGACGAAGGATGGAAAAGATCACTGTGTCCGTCTTCAGTATTTCCAGAGCGAATCGGAATCCGTGAAAGGACTTCTTACCGATGAGCGACACGAGAGGATTGCTACGATACCTGGAGATGGACACACCATTGGGTGGGATGGAAGTAATGATCAGAATGCAATTGAAGCTTTAGTTAAACCAATAGGAGTGGTTGAGGGGATCTCTGATCTTCCTTGGCATAAAGACTGCAGTCTTGGAAGACATTCCTATGACTGTTCGTCTATGACGGTCGGAGTTTCAGTTACAGGAGCAGATTCTGGAAGTGGTCAATTATCAGTGGTAGCAGGTTCACACAGGGCTAATTTGCAACCTAATTTTATTCATCCTTATCTTGATCTACCCATGATTGATTTGCCTACCAAAACAGGTGATGTGACAGTTCATTTATCATGCACACTACATATGAGTCATCCTCCTGTAGAAAGAGAAAGACGAGTTATGTATACAAGTTTTGTTTTGCCTCACAAAGGTAAAAAAATTGGTATGGATCGGATTTCAAAAGTGAGAGAAGAGGCTTATATGAAAGTAAGTCAAGCTCCGGCTCACAAAATGGATTAATCTCCCCGTAATAGATGGGCAATAAGCATTGCGCTTTTGCTGGTTTTGTTTGTCCGTGTTTCCGAAACATCTGCTGAACCCATGAGACGACGACTGGTGCGAACTCCCAACCAACGTAAAGGTTCAGGCTCCCAGCGTCTCGACTTTACACCTACCCAAGGCAGTGTAACTCTTTCAGTGTCATGCCTTAGGATCAACTCTGCCATCGTTCTACCCGCTAAATTCGCTGCTGCGACTCCTTCTCCTACGTACCCGCCAAGCACTCCTAGTCCGGAAGAAGGATCAAAACGTAGTCCTGGAAGCCAGTTTCTTGGAATTGCGATCACTCCACCCCAACGGTGGGTGATTTTGAAATCACGAAGAGGTGGGAGTAGGTCGATTAATGTTTGATGGATTAATTCGTGGGATTTTTTGTTTACTTCTGCAGTTTTTCTGATTTCTGAGCCAAAGAGATAGGGTGGCATACCCTGACCACCAAAAGCGATGCGATTATCTTCAGTGCGTTGACCGTAGATAACTATGTATCTTCCATCAGCAAATGTAGGCCTATTCTTTAGTCCTATTTCTTCGAAGACTTTTTCATCAAGAGGTTCTGTAGCAATCATTCTTGAGTAAACAGGTAATAAATCAAGTTTGTGTCCTTTTAGGTTGCGGGTGTATGCCTCAGTTGCTTGAACTATTACTTCTGATTTCACTAATCCATGATCTGTTGTTACTTCATTTTTAGAGATATTAATTGCTTTAGTTGATTCGACGATTTGCCCACCTAATTTTTCAACTGCTATTGCTAACCCTCTTACCAAACGAGCAGGATCAATTGTTGCTGAAGGTGCGAAGAAAATCCCAGAGAGAACTTTTGTGGCGTTTAAATAAGTGAGTGCTTCATCGCGTTCAAGAAAGCGTATTACATCTTCACCAAACCCATTTTCACGGGCAGATTTAATTTCATCACGTTGCCTTTGAGCTTGAGGTTGATTACGAGCCACGCTTATAACACCGCCCTTTATAAAACCACAATTGATGCCCTCTTTATGTGTAATTCTTTCAACTTCATCTACAGCATCGAACATTGCTCTTTCAAGTCGCTTAGCTTCACTTTTTGATGATTTTGCAGCGTATTTCTCAGTACCACCTGCTAGAGCACCTTCACACCATCCGCCATTACGGCCTGACGCTCCAAAGCCACAGTACTCACTCTCAATTACTAGAACGTTTAAGTTTGGATTGGAGGCCAACAAATAATAAGCAGTCCAAAGACCACTGAACCCACCGCCGACTATCGCAACATCAACTGAAAGGTCTCCACTAAGTGGGGACCGCTTAGTGACAGGTGGGTCAAGAGTGTCGAGCCAAAGGGAGTCAGGTTGTTGTGAAGGTAAGGAAGACATCACTTACATGCAACTCTAAACCTCTAAAAATAGCAAGTAATTGGAATTTGAAGCCGGCTAGCACCGAGACTTCTAAATAGGTAGCCTGATATTAGGTCAACAGAATAGAAGAACATATGATTCCTGCCCTATTACATGCCTTTTCGAAACCAACTTCTGAGAATTTTCATACGCTTGTCCGTTCTGAAGGGGTTCGAGTTTGGGATGACAAAGGTAACGAATACATCGATGGGCTTGGTGGACTCTGGTATTGCCAGATAGGTCATGGAAGACCTGAGTTGATTGATGCAATAACTGAGCAATTACAAAAAATGAGTTCGTATCACACTTTTGCTCCTATGGGGAGCGATGTATCAGATGCAGCAGCTGAAAGAATCCGTTCTGTTTCACCTTTTCCAGATGGTCGTGTTTTTCTCTGTTGTTCGGGTTCTGAATCAATTGATACTGCAATAAAACTATTGAGAAAAATACCTATATTAAGAAAACAATCAGAACGTCAAATCATCTTGAGGCGTGGGCGCGGTTATCACGGTGTAAATATTGGCGGAACTACTATGCAGGGAATCTCGGCTAATCGAGAAGGCTGGGGTGAATTGTTTCCAAATGTAATAGAGATTGATCCAACGAATATTGAATCTGCTGCCTCAATATTTGCAGAATATGGTGAACAAATAGCAGGAGTTGTAACTGAACCACTGCAAGGTGCTGGAGGAGTTTTCCCACCACCGTCTGGGTATCTCGAAGGTTTGAGAAGGTTATGCAATGATTACGGAGCACTTCTTGTCTTTGATGAAGTAATTACTGGTTTTGGTCGAACTGGCAATTGGTTTGCCTCTGATACTTATGGTGTGAAACCCGACATCATAACTTTCGCAAAAGGTGTCACAAGCGGTTACCAGCCTTTAGGTGGAGTATTACTCAGTAGGACAGTTTGTGATGTGCTTGAATCTGATCCAGATTTCACATTTATGCACGGTTATACCTATAGCGGACACCCGGCAGCATCGGCAGCTGCTATAGCGAATATAAATATCATCGAAGACGAAGGATTAGTTCAGAGGGCAGAAGTCATAGGCGACAGACTTTCTGGAGGACTTAAAGCTTTAGAGAAAGATGGAATTTTTTCTGAAGTACGAGGTGTGGGAGCTATATGGGCTGCCCAGGTTACTGATGCATCAACTGAGCAGGGTTTAGTCATACGCGACAAGATGACTGAAATGGGAGTGATCTGTCGGGCCATAAATGGAGCGTTGGCGTTTTGTCCGCCATTAGTGATAGAAGAAAATGATATTGATTCAATTATTGATACTGCTGCAAAAGCAGTTGAAGAGGTTACCGCAAAGTGAAACGTCCACCCATAAGAATTCTTGAGCTTTCTGGAACACCTGAAAGTATCGGTCATGAGCATGGGAAGACTTTTGCAGACGAGATCCGAGCTTATACAAAAGATAGGATCAACCTAGTTTCTTCAGGTTTGTGGTCGGGTGGATCAATATCGGAAACTGAAGTTATAGAACTTGCTGAATCTATGCTGCCAGCCCATCGAAAATTTGATGAAGATTTGCACGCGGAGATGTTGGCTCTTGCTAATGCTGCTGGGATTTCGCCAGCAGAAGCGGTAATAGTTGGAGGTTTTACGGACTTTGTTGATGCTGTAAGAGCGACAATAGGAGTGGAAATACCTGGAGAACTTCAAGAAGATGATTGCACATCAATGATTATTCCTGATTCTCGAGCTGATGGTTCAGGATTTTTAGCTCAAACATGGGACATGCATGACACAGCAACTGATCATGTGTTACTTCTAAAGATTACTCCTACCGATCAACCCGCCAGTCTGATATTTACTACTGTGGGGTGTCTTGGGCAGCTGGGAATGAATAATGCAGGTGTTGCTGTCGGTATTAATAATCTCACCTGTCTAGATGGAAAATGTGGTGTCACTTGGACTTCAGTAGTTAGGGGCATGTTGAAAGCTGAAAGATCAACTGATGCTTTGAATGTGCTTCTTGAAGCTGATCTTGCAGGCGCTCATAACTATTTGATATTTGACAGTTCTGGTGACGGCTACAACATTGAAGCTATGCCTTCTGTCAGACCTGTTAACACACTTGGTCCAGATCCATTAGTTCATACGAACCATACGATTCAATCTGAATCCAGCGATGTTCAAGCTGACCGTGATGCTTCTCTTTTAGAAAACTCAGTTCGTCGTTTAGAAAAGGCTCAAAAAATTTTAGAAGAAGGAATTATTGATTCAGATCGTTTAATGACACTTACGCGAGATCCTGAAGCAATTTGTCAAACTGCTAAAGAACCATATTTTATTGAATCTAGTGGTGCAGCAATTATGAGACCAGCTACTCAAGACTTTTGGGCATGTTGGGGTAGACCAGCTGAGAACGAATATCAACGCGTTGACTGGTTCCATGGATAAAGAACCGTTTATTCATTTGGGTGAAACTTCAGGAATCAGATATATGAATCCTCTAGTTGATTGGGTGGTAGGCATGACTCAATTGGAACTGTCGTCATTTCCTACCTCTGACCCCGAAGACCTTTATAACGAGAGCGAACTAAAAGCATTGATTGAAGATTTTTCGGAAGGATGTTTTGTCGGTTTTGACCAAGAGAACATAGTCGCTATGGGGCTCGGTATTAGAGTCCACTTTGATCTTGAGAAACCTCTTCACACAGTGCATGACATAGTTCCCGGTAATGGAACTTCTGGACATCATCAGGACGGAGATTGGTATTACGGCACTTCAATAGCGGTAAGTCAGCAATATCGGAAACGTGGTATTGGAAACGAGCTTTACAAGCTAAGAAAAGAAGTTTGCCAGTGTTTTAATCTCCGAGGAATTGTTGCTGGAGGAGTTATGCCTGGATACGTCGACCACAAGAATGATTATTCAGCGGATGAATATATAGAACTAGTTCGGAAAGGTGAAATTTATGACCCTACTCTTACGTTCCAGAGGGATAACGGGTTTCAACTTGTCTGTGCGTTACCTAATTATATAGTTAACCCTGAGATTGATAATAACGCTGCATTAATAGTCTGGCAGAACCCCGACTATGAGGTGGTTAACTGATGACCAATATCAATGAAGGGGATCAAGCGTTCAGGAGCGATTCCTTAAAGGGGAAAGAATCGGAAATGCCTTTTGGAGGGGCTCTTTCTTTTCTCCGAAGAAAGTACACAAGAGAAATTGATTCAGCTGACATTGTCGTGTCGGGTATACCATTCGATATGGCGACGTCGAATCGTCCAGGAGCTCGCTTCGGACCTAGAGCTCTAAGAGCGGCATCAGTAGGACTTGCTGAACTAGATGCATACCCATTCGGTTTCGACCCATTTGATTTTGTTGCTGTAGCAGATTATGGAGATTGCTATATCGATTATGGCTATCCACAGAATGCAACAGATTTAATTGAACGCCATGCTGACCAAATCTTAAACACAGACTCGATGATGGTAAGTATGGGAGGCGATCATTATGTTACTTACCCACTTTTAAAGGCTCATGCAAAAAAGTTTGGACCCTTGTCTTTAATACATTTTGATGCCCATTGTGATACGTGGCCTGATGATGGAAATCGGCTAGACCATGGATCGATGTTCCTTCGGGCTGTGCGTGAAGGAATAGTCGACCCAACAACTTCGGTTCAAATTGGTATTAGAACTCATAATGAGGACACATTTGGTTTCACTGTTTTGGGGGCTCCGTGGGTCCATAGAGAAGGCATTCCTGCAGTTATTGAAGTGATTAGAGAAATTGTTGGTGATAGATCAGCATATTTGACCTTCGACATTGATTGTTTAGACCCAGCATTTGCACCCGGGACTGGAACTCCTGTCGCTGGTGGTCTTAGCTCTGCTCAAGCCCTTGAAACGATACGTTCACTTGGAGAATTCGAAATTGTGGGAATGGATCTTGTTGAAGTAGCTCCGCAATATGATGTTGGCGAAATCACGGCTATCGCTGGTGCCACGATTCTTCATGATTTCATTTGTTTACAGGCAGTTAAAGCTGGAGCTATTCCTTTACCTTTTGGAAGAGTTTAGAATATGGAATCCGATTTCTACTTTAGAGAGATAAAACAAGATGACTTCTGCAGTTGAGTTAAGTGGAATAACGAAACGGTTTGGTGATGTAGTTGCTGTTGACAATGTTGATTTGTCAATTGCAGATGGAGAGTTTTTCGCGATGTTGGGACCCAGCGGGTGTGGTAAAACAACAACTTTAAGACTGATCGCCGGTTTGGAATTTCCTACTGAAGGAAGTCTTTCAATTTTTGGTCAAGAAGTAGGGACATTAACGCCTGATAAAAGACCAGTTAATACTGTGTTCCAAAATTATGCGCTATTTCCCCATCTAACCGTTTTAGAAAATGTTGGATTCGGTTTGAAAATGCAAGGGGTTGACAAAGAAACAACGCGTAGTAGATCTATGGAAATGATTGAGCTGGTTCAACTCGATGGTTTAGCTAAAAGAAAACCTTCACAGATGTCAGGTGGACAGCAACAGCGAGTTGCGCTTGCTAGAGCTTTAGTCAATCAACCAAAAGTATTGCTTTTAGATGAGCCCTTAGGTGCACTTGATTTGAAGCTTCGACAAGAGATGCAACTTGAATTGAAGAAACTTCAGAGAGATGTTGGAATCAGTTTTGTTTTCGTGACACATGACCAAGAAGAAGCGCTCACAATGGCAGACCGTATTGCGGTTATGGATGATGGTAAGTTGCTTCAAGTTGCTACACCTGAAGAAATATATGAACGTCCGGCAAACCGTTTTGTGGCTGATTTTATAGGTCAGACAAATTTGCTTGAAGGTACTGTTTCAGATGCAGAAACTGTGATTCTTGAAAACGGTATTTCTGTCAGAGCCAAAAATGGATTTACTGCAGGGACTCATGTTGCGGTTAGTCTTCGACCTGAGCGTGCTCATATTCAATCTCAAGGTGAATTTGAAGAAGGTTGGTCACACGTAAATGGTTCTGTTGAAACAGTGACCTATTTGGGCAACGCACTTATCTATGGCATAAAACTCGATTGGATGGATCTTGAGGTTCGTGAAGAAAACCACCCTGGGGTTGAGCTACACAGGCCAGGTGCAGAAATTACTGTCAGCTGGGACCCTGAAGCAATCTCTGTGGTTTCTGACTGATGAAGACTGTAGTTAAAACAGATACTGAAACTGCGACTGCAACACCAGAATTTGAAAAGGCAGCACTTCGCCAAGAATCAAGACGTGGTCTCTTTCTCGCCCTGCCGGCTTATTTGTATTTGATTTTCTTTTTCGTAATTTCACTTTTCATCGTTTTTATTTACAGTTTTGCGACTCGAAACCGTTTTGGTGGCACTGATTTATCCGGATGGAATCTTGATAGCTATGCAAGAATTAGTGAACCCATAGTTAGAGATGTCCTTTTTCGGTCCGTATGGCTTGCTTTTATTACCACAGTTATTTGTTTGGTTATCGCTTATCCTTTTGCTTACTTTCTTTCAACGCGTCGAGTTGCTGTAAGGAACGTCATGTTGGTATTTGTGATGATTCCGTTTTGGACAAATTTTCTAGTTCGTAATTTTGCATGGAGAGTCATACTAGGGAATGACGGGCCACTAACTAATGCAACTGAATTTGTGGGTTTAGGTTCTGCAGAACTTTTGTTCACACAAACCGCAGTGGTATTGGGTCTTGTCTATGGCTATTTGCCTTTTATGATTCTTCCTCTGTACGCGGCTATAGAGAGAATAGATCGACGTTTATTAGAAGCAAGTAGGGATCTTTACGGGACAGGATTGCAATCTTTTCGACATGTGCTTTTCCCTCTGTCAATGCCGGGTGTAATAGCTGGATCAATCCTAGTTTTTGTGCCAAGTCTAGGAGCTTATGTGACACCAGAAATTTTAGGTGGAGCTAAAACCACATTACTTGGAAGCTATATCGTCACTCAGTTTCTCACCGCTAGAAATTGGCCTTTTGGTGCGGCGCTTTCTTTCGTTCTTATGTTAGTGATGTTAGTAACCACAATTGTTTACTTCCGAAAAGGTGGCAGGACGTTATGAGCACCTCCGTGGAACCACGTGGTTGGGCTAAAGCAGCTTTACATGTAAACGGTTGGTTCGTTTATATGTTTTTCTATGCACCCATAGTTTTACTAGTTATCTATTCATTTAGTAATAGTAGAAATGTAGGTACATGGGGAGGTTTCACACTCGATTGGTATCGTGATTTTTTTGATAGCTCGAATGCCCGTGGAGCATTATCAAATTCAGTGAAAATAGCGATTTTCTCTACCATCATTTCTGTCGCACTTGGAACTATGGCAGCGTTATCGCTCGAACGTTTTACATTCCGAGGAAAGAAAGTTTTTGATGCTCTTCTTTATTTGCCGATAATCATCCCTGACGTAACTATGGCAGTAATGATGCTGCTGTTCTTTGGTGAATTTTTTGACGTCCTTGACGCTCTGTTTGGTCTTGGGCTACGAAAAGGTTTCTGGTCAATTTCAATAAGCCATATTGCCTTCAATATAAGTTTCGTATCAGTTGTAGTTCGGGCTCGTCTCGCTGGTATGGATACGGACTTGGAAGAGGCAGCAATCGACTTGTATGCCTCTAGATGGAAAGCTTTTCGTTATGTCACATTCCCACAGATAGTTCCTGGAATTGCGGGAGGTGCACTCTTAGCTATGACCTTGTCCCTTGACGATGTTGTAATTACTCAGTTTGTTGCGGGTCCGGGTTGGACGACATTACCTGTCTATGTCTTTGGACTGATACGCAAGGGTGTAACTCCTCTAATTAATGCAGTTTCAGTGACGATGCTTGTGGTCTCAATGCTTTTGGTCGTGCTATCGATCGTCGCTCAACGAGTAAGAAGAAGTGGTTAAGCGCTATTATCGCTTTTAAGTAGGTCTAGTTGGCCTCAGAGGGGAAAGAAAGATATGAGAAATTTGAAACGTTTTAGGTATTTAGCTGTTCTACTTACCTTAGCTTTAGCAGTTTCTTCGTGTGGAAGCGACAGTGATGAAGCCGCTGCAGCAGATTGCGAATTGAATCAAGTAGATGGCGATTTGGCTTTGTATAACTGGGCTGAATACATCGATGAAGAACAACTAGCTGAGTTCGCAACAGAATATGGTATCAGCGCAACCATGGATGTTTATGATTCTAATGAAGCGATGCAACCAATCATTTCTGCAGGTAATTCTGGTTATGACGTTATTGTGCCGTCTGACTACATGGTTTCTATTCTTATCGCAGATAAAAAGGTCCAGAAACTGAATTCTGACGCTATTCCGAATGCTAAAAACATCTCAGCTGATTTTAGTGGTTTGTATTATGACCCTTCTGGCGAATACACAGTTCCATATCAGTGGGGTACTACCGGTATAGGAGTTAATACGACAGTTGTTGGAAAAGATTTCCCACGTTCTTGGGGATTGATTTTTGATCCGAGCATTTCGGGCGCTTTCGATGGGAAGATCCAGTTGTTAAATGACCCACGTGAGACGATGGGAGCGGCGCTTAAGTATCTTGGTTATTCACTAAACACGACAGATAAGGGTGAATTGGACAAGGCAAAGGATTTGGTCGCGTCAACCGCTGACAGGCTGGCCGCTTTTAATACAGATTCTGCAGATGAATTCCTAACCAGTGGAGAAACTGTAATTGGACACGGATATTCAGGTGACATGTTCGTTCAATTCCTGGAGACCGATAATCCTGAGGATTACGTTTATTTTGTTCCTGAGGAAGGTGGAACAAGGTGGATAGACAATATGGGAATTCCTTTTGATGCCCCACACCCATGCACCGCACATACCTTCATTAACTGGCTACTTGGTGCAGACCAAGGAGCTGCTCTTTCCAATTGGAACTACTATGGAACCCCTAATGATGCTGCTGTAGCAGGGCTTGATGAAGATCTACTTGATTTCGTCAATGATCCTGAATTGTTAGCAGGTGGTGTTGATTCACTTGAAGAGATTGAGGATACAGGTGATTTTGAAATCAATTATGCTGACGCTTTCGTAGAAGCTAAAGGCTGATTCGAGTATTTAAAAAAAGTGGGACCTCTTTATTGGGGTCCCACTTTTTTAATTTATATTGCAGATATTAGAAAAGCTTTATTTCAATACCTCAGCCATTGTGTCGATAACTTGACCTATTTCGTTGTCACTAATAGTTAGTGGAGGGCA
Source organism: Candidatus Neomicrothrix sp. UBA672 (assembly GCA_002299135.1). GTDB lineage: Bacteria > Actinomycetota > Acidimicrobiia > Acidimicrobiales > MedAcidi-G1 > MedAcidi-G1. The sequence goes on from DBNM01000122.1 coordinate 54,795, forward strand.
AATTGCGAGTCCAGTGTTTAGGGGTCTTAAAATAACTCCCTTGGAGCGGATTTCATTTCTGATTTGCGTAGGGTCCTGTTCAATCTCGACTGCGTATACAGCACCAGTTCCACGCCAAGAGTCAATGAGGCTATCTGATCGTAATGATTCCAAACCGTTTCGGATCTGCTCTCCAACATGGTTAGCTCGCTCAACCAAAGTTTCACGTTCCATCAATTCCAAATTCGCAATACCAGCTGCACAAGACGTTGGATGACCAGAATATGTATAGCCAGTCCTGAGAACGAAATCAGGTTCTTCAAGGGTGTCACAAACATTTCTAGAAATAATTACACCGGATAGAGGTAGATACCCAGAGGTAACACCTTTCGCAAAAGTCATTAAATCAGGAGTTACTCCAAAATGTTGAGCTCCAAACCATTTCCCTGTCCGACCAAACCCGCAAATAACTTCATCAAAAATAAGCAAAGCACCGTTATCATC
>DBNM01000122.1:55693-61416 GCA_002299135.1 Candidatus Neomicrothrix sp. UBA672
ATCTGGCTTCCATGATTTGCAAAAATAGTTGCAGCCGCTTCAAGGTCATTATTCGGGACTTCCATGAAGTGAGGCACCAAATCACCCCAGCCTTCTCGATTGGGTGCAATTCCCTGAGCACTAGTTCCTCCGAAATTAGTACCGTGATAGCCATTCGTGCGTCGAATGATAATTTGTTTTTCATTTTCTCCACGCAGTTGTTGATAGAGCCTTGAAAGTTTTAGAGCAGTATCTACTGCTTCTGAACCAGAACAGCCTAGAAAAACACGACCGTCAGGATGAGGTGATCTTTCAACCACCATTTCAGCTAATTGTGCAGCAGGTTTATTGGTAAAAGGATCAAATACATTGTAAGCCTCAAGAGTTTTCATTTGTTTTGTTACGGCTTCAATAATTTCGGTTCTTCCATGACCAATCTGGCAAAGCCAAAGGTTAGCCATGGCGTCTATATATTGGTTCCCTTTATCGTCCCAAAGTAGACAACCTTCACCACGGACAATATTTACAAAGTCAGATTCGGCTTTTGAAGGTGGAGCGAATCCGTGAAGTAGGGAGTGTGTCTGTTGTGTCATTCAAAAAGCCTCCTTTTTAAATCAAATGGTATGTCAGGTCGTATTGGTTGACGATCAGGTGGTTTAGTCAATATCCAACCAAAAACTAGCAGCACGATCATTATTATTGAAGTCGTGATCCAAACAACTGTGTCATTTGTAGTTTGGTAAATTACTGCAGCAACAATGGAAGCTAAAGCTCCAGCGGCGACTTCAGTTGCACCTGCTAGACCTTGTGCGGCAGCTTGACGTTCTTCAGGTACTGAAACTGAAACGAGCATTGGTCCTGCAGGGAAACCCAATCCCTCGAAGATAGAACTAAGAATTGTTAAAATAATGAGAGTTATAAGACCTTCAAAGATTCCAAAGCTAGCAACAAAGACAGCGCAAATGCTCATAGTTCCTAATGTCCAACGTCTGGCTCCAAAGCGTTGAGCTAGGATCCCACCTTTCATTGCTAAGAGAGGGATTGGAAGTGCTGCAAGTGTGAGTGCAACACCGATTTGCCATTGTGATGCACCTCGAAAGTCAAGTTCTAGAACCCAAACAGACTCAAAAGCTCCAATAAAAACAAAATACGCACTGAGTATTAGAAGAGCGCCGTTAAGTCTCCGTATACGAAATAAATCTAAGGGCTTTTTCTTTTGGACATCACGGTCAGCCGTGTCAGGTTTAGCCTTCCATGCTGTAGGCAATAAGAAGATTAGAGCTACACCCATTACCCAAAAAGGTGTCCTGAAATTGCCGGCAGCGTTTAGGGCAGCAGTAATACCTGGTCCCACGACCCAGCCGGCTACATCGTATGCTCCTAACTTTCCAAGATTTTTCCCTAACTCATCTGGATTTGCGACTATCACAGTTCTACGAGCAGCGGGAGAAGCTGCTCCTAAAGCAAAACCAAACAAACTTCTGCCAATGATGAAATACCACAGTGAATCACCTACAGCCATAAAAAAGAGAGCGATGATCCCTAAGAGTAAACCTGACTTAAGAAGTATCGGTGATCGACCACGATCGGCAAGTGGGGAAAGAGTTATCAATGCAATAAAAGAAGAAGCAAATCCACAGAAAATTGTTAAACCAATTTCAAAGTTTGAAAAGCCAAGTTCTTGTTTGAATTCTGCGACTAAAGTGACGACGCTGGATAATCCTGCAGACATCCCAAAAAGTATTAAAAAATAGGGCAGTAATTTTGTGTTATCAGTATTTGACAAGGGATCTGACATTGAAGAAGTTTATTTATAATGTTGACCTTTACAAAGATTTTTGGAGTTTCAAGAAATGATTTTTCGTGACAGTATCAATTTAGAAATGAGGAATTAAATTGGGTAATGAATTCGACAGATACAGACACGAACACGATAAAGGTGTAAGAACTAAAATTTCGTGGTTACTGAAACTTCCAAAATTTTGGAACTCTCCTTTGAGTAAAGAGGTGATCCGAATTGTAGATCCCCAAAAAGGTGAAAATGTTTTAGATATAGGGGCTGGAATGGGACCCGCATCAGTAGAAGCTGCTAGTAGAGGTGCCCATGTTGTGGCTATTGATCCATCTAGATTTATGCGAACTGTTTTGGGTCTTCGAAGGCAGTTTCAAAAAAACCCTGGTCTTATAACAGTAGAAGCAGGTGTTGCAGAAAGAATTCCTTTACCAGAAGGTTCAACTGATGTGGTGTGCGCGGTGAATGCGATCCATCATTGGACCGATTTGGAAGGTTCCATAGAAGAAATAGCAAGAGTAATTGCGCCCAGGGGAAGAGTTTTGTTAGTAGACGAAGATTTTACGGACCCAAAACATCCTAAACATGAGACACATCATGATCACGAAGATGAAATGACGAAGGTTGATGTAGAAGTAATAAAAAGCCTTTTTGAAGGATGGGGCTTTGAGGCAAAAGGTGAGAAAGTTTCACTTTCTGGTGTTCCTGTAAAGCTTGTAGAAGCTAATTCCCAATAAACTCTCCATTTGACTTTGACGTTTATCTTAAAATAAGTAGATTCGTAGCACTCAAGAGGAGTCAGCAGAATGCCACAAATTGAAGCTAACGGTATAAGCCTCGAAGTAGAGACTATGGGGAGCAGTGAAAATCCTGCAGTGTTGTTGGTCATGGGTCTTGGGGGGCAGATGACCGCCTGGCCTGAAAATTATTGTAAACAACTTTCAGAAAGAGGATATTTCGTTATTCGTTTCGATAATCGTGACGTTGGATTGTCCACATGGTTTGACGATGCCGGTGAACCAAATATGAATAGAGCTTATTTGTCTGCCCTTTTTGGACGAAAGATAAAGTCACCTTATTCATTGTCAGATATGGCTGATGACGCCGTTGGAGTATTGGATTCATTAGGCATAGAAAAAGCTCATCTGATGGGGGCATCAATGGGCGGAATGATTGTTCAAAGGTTCGCATTGAATCATCCTGACCGAGTGATTTCTCTTTGTTCAATTATGTCCACTCCGCGCTTTATTAGACCTGAGTATCAACTGACTGTGGAGTTGATGGAACCTGATTCTGGAACCAGAGATGGCAGGATAGAGTCCGGTCTTAAGTCAGCGGGACTTCTTCATGGAGAAAAATTTCCACTTCCAGAAAATCTTCGTGAGTTAGTCGCAGATTCTATTGATCGCGCATGGCATCCCTCAGGAACAACCAGACAATTAACGGCAATCTTGTCTGACGGGGATCGCAGACCAGAGTTAAGGACACTTTCTATACCAACAACTGTTATACACGGGACAGCTGATCGTTTGGTGCCTCCCCGAGGGGGCAAAGAAACGGCAGAAGCGATTAAAGATTCCTGTTTAGTTGAAATAGAAGGAATGGGCCACAGTATGCCTGAAGAGACTTGGCCAGAAATTTTTCAAGTTTTCGATGAGCTAGTAGAGAGATCAACAATTTAATCTTGATTAGAGATTTATTTTGTTGCTTGATCTATAAGCCAACTAAAAATCGGATCTGCACCAGGCAGTAATTCAGGATGCCATTGCACAGCAAGAATTCGACTGTTGTCCACTTCGATTGCTTCTATAACCTCTTCAGTGGCTTCTCCTCCTGAAGACCAGCCCACTACTTCTATTCCTTCAGCAATTTTATTGATTGCTTGATGGTGAAGTGAGTTGACTTCAATTTCAGACCCATAGATATCCGACAAGATAGAACCTGTTTTAAAACGAACTTTATGATGTCTATCATCATAAGGTTTTTTGATATTTGCATGATCAGGAATGTCTTGGAAAAGAGTGCCACCTGCGTGGACGTTAATTACTTGAATCCCTCTACAAATACCTAGAACAGGGACATCTTTTTCAATAGCTTTGTTAAGGATTTCAAATTCATGACTGTCGCGCCCAGGTTCAAATTTACTCAAACTAGGGTCTTCTTCAGGGGAGTGAATCGCCGGATCCACATCAGCTCCACCGCTTAGAACTACCCCATCTAGTTTTGACACAACCTCAGCATTCGAATCACGCGGTATGAGTACAGGCATGCCTCCAGCCATACTCACCTGCCGTCCGTAATTCGTGAAAAAAAGATCTATATCTAATTCCCCTTGAACCGCAAGCACCCCGTTTACATCGGATCCTTTTTTTCGACGCCCAGTTATACCAATTAGAGGAAGTTCGCTCATTTAGTTACCTGCATGCCTTTAATCTTAAAAGTTTGTTTTGTTTAGACACAAAATATAGAAAACTTATTACGAAATATTATTTCTGAAATGATTTAATAAATAAGTAGCAAATAGCTAATGAATGGCATGTCTCACCTTTTGGGTAATCTTGGTATATGGATCCTTTATTAATTGTCATTATTCTGTTAGTGCTAGTAATTGCAGGTCTCATTTTTAAGTCGTCTCGAGGTCAGCACGGACCCCCTGTCTCTGCTGAAGATGTAGCTACCGAACTTGAACCCAAGATGTCAGAACTTTTATATAACGCGATGAAAAACAATAATGATGCGTTCACTGAGTTGGCTAAAGCAAAAACGGAAAATCTTCTCAATCCTTTTCAAAGTCAGATTGCAAACCTTGATAAAGCAGTAAAAGAATTAAGAACTTCACATGACACTGAGAAAGGTACTGTAAAGACCCTTACTGAACAAATGATGGATCTTGCTTCTTCAAATATTTCAGTAACAGAGTCATTACGCTCTTCCACCAGTCGTGGACTTTGGGGTGAGAATAATTGCCGTAATGTCATTCGGTTAGCAGGTTGTGAGCGTCATATTACTTATGACGAGCAAAAGAAGGGACGTAATAAGGCAGGAGAGAGTGGCCAACCCGATTTTGTTATATTTTTTCCTAATGGTTCATCCCTAGCAATAGATGCCAAGACTCCAAAATTAACTGACCTGTGGATTGACACACAAGCAAATAAAGATTTATCAGAAGCCGAGAAGGCGAAGGTTCAAAAAGATTATGCAAAAGCTTTTAGAAATCACATAACGGATTTGTCTGAAAAGAAATATTGGGAACACTATGACAGTCCACAAAGTCCTCAATTAGTAGTTATGTTTTTGCCGGCCGAGTCACTGTTATCAGATGCTCTTATTTTTGATGCGACAATATTTGACTATGCATCAAAAAGAAAAGTGGCACTAGCTACCCCGTTAACTTTGTTGGCAATGTTGTGGGCTGTTGAAAAGGGGTGGCAGGAGTATTACCACTTTGAAAATGTGGAAAAAATCAAAGAAGCAGCGGAAAAGTTGAACACGGATGTTAAAAACTTTGTGCAACGTTTCGGTGATACAGGTGAAAAATTAGGAAAAGTCGTCGATCAATATAATTTGACACTTAAGGGGTATAGAACGATGCGTACCACACTTGATACACTCGAGTCTTTTAAGATTTGGGATGAAAATATTGAAATTCCTGACCCCGAAATAATAAAGGAATCAGTTGATCCAATTCCAGATAAAGAATAAAACTTGGGTTTTCAAGTTGCTACGCAGTAATCCTGTTGTTTGTTAAAACATGCTAGTTGTTGGGTGTATTGCAAGGAAAACGCTAGTCTCGTGAATCAACCGATGTTTTGGTTAACCTTCTGTAATAAGAAAAATTAGGAGAATGAGATGTCTAATGAAGTGCGCGCCGCAATGGTTCAAACAAGGTGGACAGGCGATAAAGAATCAATGATTGACCTTCACGAAAAGTATCTTCGTGAAGCCGCCAGCC
>DBNM01000122.1:61760-61936 GCA_002299135.1 Candidatus Neomicrothrix sp. UBA672
GGGTGCCCAAATAATGTGTTTTCAAGAACTTTTCTACGGTCCTTATTTTTGTCAGGTTCAAGAAGTTGAATACTACGGTTACGCAGAAGCAATTCCAGATGGCCCGACCGTAAAACGTTTTCAGGAATTAGCAGCAGAGCTAGGGATGGTGTTAGTACTTCCTATGTACGAGAAAG
>DBNM01000028.1:0-4478 GCA_002299135.1 Candidatus Neomicrothrix sp. UBA672
AGAATCAGCAACAGGCGCAGCAGTAGTCGCAGGCACAGCAGTAGTCGCAGAAGCAGAACTACTCGCTCCATCATCACTATCACTACCGCAACTTGAACTCACAAGCGCAAACGCCAAACAAGCACCAAGCACAGCAAGAATCTTACGATTCACAATATTCCCCTCCTTGCCACCACCAAATAACCAGGTAAATGACACAAATAGTTAAAAATTTACAACATAAGACTCGCGCTCATAAGAGCAAAATGCCAAACCCAACATGCTTATAGGACTAACAACCCCATAACTAAACAAATCTTTCACTTTCATAAAAACCCTCAACTATGTAGTGTGATTTCATGTCATCTGATTATGAGATACCGTCCTTCAGCGTTTTACAACTTGGTAACTTTCTAAAAGATGGACTCAATAGTCTTTTCCCACAAGATTTTTGGATTGAAGGGCAAATATCTAACTTCAGAATCGTTCCAAAATCTGGACATGCATATTTTGATCTAATAGATCCAGTTTCTGAACAAGGTTCACAACCAATGGGAAAATTCAGTGTCGCTTTATGGAATTCTCAACGTTTAGAAATCGATAGAACTCTCCAAAACAAAAGTGAGTTAATTCTTGCGAATGATATAAATGTAAAAATTCTTGCTCATCTAGACTTTTGGCCTCCAGGAGGACGATTGCAACTAATCATGCGCGACGTCGATCCTCAATTTACTTTCGGGCATCTAGCTCAAGAAAAAGAAAAACTGCTCCAAATCTTAAAGATAGAAGGTCTGACAGAAAAAAATAAATTGCATGTAATTCCAAGCCCTGCTTTAAATGTTGCTCTAATAACAAGCGTTGGTTCTGCTGCATACGCTGATTTTTGCGATGAACTACTTAATAGCAATTTTTCTTTCAATGTTTTTGCAAGGGATACAAGAATGCAAGGAGAGGGTTCAGCTTCTGATATTGAAGAAGGTTTACAAATAGTCACCTCTTATCAGCCTGATGTAATAGCAATAATTAGAGGAGGAGGTTCCACTAGCGACCTTCTGTCATTTGACTCAGAAAGTCTCGCGAGAGCAATAGCTAATTCTTCAATTCCAATTTTTACTGGAATCGGACATGAAATAGATCAAAGTATTGCAGATATTGTTGCACATACTTCTTATAAAACTCCTACAGCATGTGCCATCGGTTTAGTGGAGACTGTTGATGAGTTCATCGAAAAAATACTTGAAATCAAAACTAATATCATCAATCTTTCGCGCAACAAGATATCTCTAGCCCAATCGAACCATGTAAATCTGTATTCGAGAACTACAACTATCGCAAAAGCTTCTTTACTTAATTCCACTGAAAACTTAAAAGGCATAAAAGAACGTATTGTACTAATTGCCCCGAGCATCATAAAACGAAACGAGAGCAAACTCGATGGATTTGAAGATCAAATAAGAGTATTAGACCCTAAAAGGCTTCTTGCTAGGGGATGGTCAATAACGCGTACGCAAAACGGTGAGATTATTTCATCAACTAAAAATCTTTTTAATGGAGACGAGATCGAAACAATTTTCGAAAACGGTACTGTTAAAAGCACTATCAATGAGGTAGTCAAATGACAAAAGAAACAAGCAAAACTGACGAAGACAATGAAATTAGTTATTCACTAGCTTTAGAAGAACTTCAAGAGATTCTCAATGATCTTGAATCTGATCAAGTGGATATCGATGAGCTTGCAAAAAAGGTTGAGCGAGCAAATGAACTCTTGCAACAATGTCAAAAACGATTAACTTCCACCCAAATGCAAGTTGAAAAAATTGTCGAAGTTTTGAATAAAGATTAAATTGAAAGATTGAAATGAAAATTAAAAAACTTGAATCGATTAATGCTTTCGTTGCAGTCGACCTAGAGGATGTACCTGGACGAGGAATCTTAAGAGCTGCAAAAAAAATTCTTCAAGGAGGAGCAAAAGATTTAGCACGATCGATGACATATGGACTTGCTTCACTGAACTTAGAAGAAACAGGTATTTCAGCTGGAATAAGCACTACACCAGAAGAAAAAAATGAGGCAATAAAAACATTTTTTGAAGAAGTTAGCGCATGGGACACAGAATTTTCTTTAACTGCTGGCCTTGGGGTGACACCTGAGGACACTACCGAGGATAACCCTGAAGAAAAATTGCAACTTTTAGCTATGGGGGCTGTAATAAGCGCTTTGTCAGCTAAGCCAGATGCAAGTACAGCTGTTATCGATGACAAAATTTTAGGTTCTATTTTAGAGAAAGAACTTACTGATAAAGGAATTGAAGTCATCAGTTCAGAAAATCCAATTACTGAAAAAGCAGACATTCTTTTTTGTGGATCAAAGATTGGTGCAATAGATCATGAAACTGTAGAAACACTTTCTTTTTCAGTGATCGCCCCTACTGCGGCTCTTCCAATAACCACTCGTGCTGTTGCAGTATGTAAACGCAAAAACATACTTGCCTTACCTGATTTCATTACAACAGCAGGTCCCTTGATAAATGACAAAAATCAAATTGCGGAAACATTATCTTCAATAATTGAAGAAGTTATTAACCACGTTGATGGACCTTTAATTGGAGCTTGCGAGCGCGCTGAAGTCTTTCTATCAACTTGGCAATCCGAATTACCTTTCGGCCGCCCAATGGCCCCTTAATTCGACCTTTAGCAAGGGATATTGAGAACTCGGCTCTACGCTAGATACCTCTGGGGCTGTAGCTCAGTTGGCTAGAGCACCTGCTTTGCAAGCAGGGGGTCGCGGGTTCGATTCCCGCCAGCTCCACAAACAATCTTCTTAGAAACTGATTACATGTCTTATCCTCCTATGCATTTAGCGAAAAAACCTGCTCTACGAGGATGGTCCCATCGTTTAGCTTTCGTAGCAGCCATAGTTCTTTGCCCGATTCTGATCATTAGTGCACAAGAAGAAAGATTTTTAGCTTCGCTTTACTCAATCTCAATTATTGGTCTCTTTGGAGTAAGTTCCTTCTACCACGGTCACACATGGAGTCGCCAAGCGCATAGTCTTTGGCGACGCGTTGATCATGCCATGATCTTTGTAGCAATAGCAGCAACGTACACCCCTATCTCTTGGCTGATGCTGCCTCGTTCTCACGCAACCTTTGTTTTATCAGTGGTTTGGATCGGCGCTCTTACAGGTGTACTAGTAATGATATTTTGGCCTGCTCCACCTAAACGCATCACTGTTCCTTTATTTATCACTGTGGGCTGGTCAGCGCTTCTAGTCATTGATGAACTCTGGAAAAATTTAGGAGGCTGGGGGTTTACTTTTCTACTTTTAGGTGGAGCATTTCACACACTAGGGGCACTTGTTTATGGGACACAAAAACCCGATCCCTGGCCAACAAAATTTGGATTTCACGAAATCTTCCACTTACTTGTGGTTCTCGCTATCGCATCGCATTACATAATTATTGCATTCATCGCTCTACCCACAACGAAAATTTAATCTTTTTGTTTCATAACTGTGACAAAAACAGGGGGTCGCGGGTTCGATTCCCGCCAGCTCCAAAAATATTTATGAAACTTCCTTTGGACGGTAAAAAATAATCAATTGAGAGAGCCCTGCCCCCACTCCCAAAAGAAGTGAAATTAAAAACCCTGCCCAACCATCAAATTTACTTCCAGAATTAAGCGCATTATCTAGCGACCATTCACCAGGACCTATTGTGGCTATTGTCATTGCAATAACAGCAAGAACAAAAATGTATTCCCATCCTTCTTTAATAATAAAGAAACCATTGTTTCGGTGAACCGTCCACCCTGCTACAACCATTAAACCAATAAGGCCAGCTGATGCGAATGAAGTTAAAAGTCCCGCAGCGAGTAGCAATCCAACACAAAGTTCGGTTGAGGCTGCCAAATATGCATTTAGTCTGCCTTTTCTAACCCCAATACTTTCAAACCATCTCCCTGTTCCTGGAATACGCCCACCTCCGAAGAACTTGTTCCAACCATGAGCAAAAATGGTTAATCCAATTACAAGTCGTAAAATAAATAAAACAAGGTTTAATTCTGTTGAGAGTTCCATTTTCCTTTTGTTTCTAATCGTTTAATAAAGACCTGATTTCACAATCTACCATAGAAAGAAAACTGGCTATTTGAGAACTTTCACTTAGATAGGATCTAAACAATGTTTCTGTTAAAAATTGTTATCGCTATTGGTATAGCTTTCTTGATCATCAAGATTGGAATTTTTATTCTTAGATCTTTAGCTACGCCACCGCCTCAACCCCCACCTCCTGGAGAATTAAGAAAAGTTAAACTTTTATATAGATGCGAATTGTGTGGTGCAGAAGTTCGAATGACTACTGCCGCTGAAGAGAATCCTGACCCTCCCAGGCACTGTATGGAAGATATGGAACTTCTTATTGAGGAAGAATAGTTCAATAAGTTATCCACAGGATGTGTATAAACCTGTGTGTTAATAACATTTATGTAATTACACGAATT
>DBNM01000028.1:4811-7977 GCA_002299135.1 Candidatus Neomicrothrix sp. UBA672
CTTTAAACATTTAATGAAATTGAGTTGCCGTAATTATTCCACCCAAAATTGAACCGAGTCCTAATAACAAAAACGAATTGCTTGTTCCTCCGGGTAACCAACCGACATAATTAAAGAAAATAATTAAAATACCAACTGCTAAAAGGCTAAACATCAAGATTGGAACCCATTTAGGGGATTCTTCTGCTTTTGAGGCAGGTTTTCGCGGTATGTCAGAAGTGCCCCTTGGGGTTACGCGACCACCTTCAATACGTTTTTTTTGTGGACTACTCATGGTGTGATGATAGACATTAAATCTGCATTCGCATCGTTTTTAATCGGTTAGGTTTAAAGATTATGAGTTTTAAAGTACTTGTTATTGATAATTACGACTCTTTTGTTTACAACCTTGTTCAATATCTGGGTGAACTTAACGCAGAACCTATCGTAAAGCGTCATGATGCTATAACAATTGATGAAGTGGAGGACATCTCCCCTCATGCTCTTTTAATAAGTCCCGGCCCAGGAAACCCTAAACAAGCTGGGATTTCAGTTGATCTGATTAAGTGGGCTGCTGGAAAAATTCCAGTTTTAGGAATTTGCCTTGGACACCAATGCATAGGAGAAGCATGGGGAGGTAAAATCGTACATGCACCTCAGGTTATGCATGGTAAAACATCACTCATTTCACACAATGAATCGGGGCTTTTCAAAAATATAGAATCCCCATTTAACGCAACTCGATACCATTCTTTAATGGTGGACCCTGAATCCTTTCCAGATGAACTAGAAATAACGGCAAAAACAGACGATGGTTTAATAATGGGTCTGAAGCACAAAGAATTTGAAATCTATGGACTTCAGTTCCACCCTGAATCAATACTTACCTCTTATGGTCATAAGTTGATTGAAAATTTCTTACTAAGCGTCAAAGAATAGTTACTGACTTTCATCCGCAACTGAGTCCTGCTGAAGTATTTCTGATCTGCCAACAACTATTGTCACAATTGTGCCTAATTCAACTTCAATTTCTGGTTGTGGACTTTGACTTATCACTCTTCCATTATTAACTGATTCAGCGGGCAACAATTCTTCTATTAGGTTTATTTGAAAACCTTCTTCTTCAAGAATTTGAACAGCGGAATCTTCAAGCAAGCTAGTAACTGAAGGAACTGACATTACCGGCAAGCCTGATGAAATAACAATCTCTACCCTGCTTCCTGGAGACAGCTTGCTTTGGGCAGGAGGTTCAGTTCTTATAACCAATCCTTCAGGAATTGTTTCACTTGCCTCTTCAGAAGTTGAAGCCAGCCATCCGAGTTGTGAAATTATATTCATCGCTGCTAAAACTGGACGATTTTCAAGATCTGGAATTTGTTCAACAGCAGGCCCTTTAGAAACAAACAAAATAACTCTTGTTCCAGATGTTATTTCGGAACCAGCTACAGGATTCTGGTCAATAACCTGACCTGCTGGTTGTACAGGATCTTCAAGCTCTAAAGTGTCAACTCTTAACCCCATTGCTTCCAAATCCCTAACAGCATCTCCAACAGAATCACCAATAACTTTTATTAGTGTCATTGGCCCAGTTCCTTTACTCACCCACAATCTGACAGTTTCTGCCGGTTCAAGTTTTGCTCCAGCTATTGGCTCTTGATCAAAAACTGTGTTTTCGGAGTAGTCGATATTTGTTCGGTAGTCCATTTGAACACTTAGTTTCGCCTCTCTAAGAATTTCCCTTGCTTCGTCAAGAGGAGTTCCAATTAAATTTGGCACTTCCGACATGCTTAGCTGAACAGGGCCATCATCACTGTCTTCGACTCCTATGGTGTCAAGAAATTGAACCACTAAATACCCAAAAACGACAAGAAGGATGCCCATAAAAACTGCAAAAAGAGCGGTTCTTCTGAATCCATCATCCCGTCTGACTCTCGTTTTTTTCTGCGCGGGAGAAACAGGAGGAGCATGCCGGACTGTTCTACCAGTAACCCCAGATTGGTTACTTGGTCTTAAATCATGAGCGCCTTCTTGGTATCGTCGTAAATCACTTCTTAAATCTTCCGCAGTTGGATAACGATTTACTGGGTTTTTTGCTAGCAACTTCATTGTTACCGCTTCAAGGGATTCTGCTACGGAAACACCCGCAGTTCTTAACGAGACGGGACTATCTTGCACATGCTGATAAGCAACAGCTACAGGTGTTTCACCCGTAAACGGTGGATGCCCTGACAACATTTCATAAATCATTACTCCTAAGGAATAAAGATCGCTTCTCGGATCAACTTCCATACCTTGAGCCTGTTCAGGTGAAATATAAGTTGCTGTACCCATTACTGTTCCAGCTTGAGTTAATTCACTTTGAACATTCGCTAATGCCCGAGCAATACCAAAGTCTGCAACTTTTATATGACCGTTTGGAGCCACGAGGACGTTCCCCGGCTTTACATCACGATGGACTATTCCATTTCTATGAGCAAAACTAAGTGCAGCGGCAACTTCGGAAGAAATCTCAGCAACTTTGTCAGGATGTATAGAGCCTTCGGTTCTGATTATTTCAGCTAAACTTCGGCCTTCTACATATTCCATAACGATGAAGTACGTACCGCTTTCTTCTCCCCAATCGAAAACGCTGACTATATTTGGATGATTTAAATTAGCTGCTCTTTGCGCTTCTCGGCGGAACCGCTCTACGAATTGCTGGTCTTTGGAAAACTGATCAAAAAGAACTTTGATTGCTACTGGTCTATCAAGTAACAAATCGCGAGCGAGGAAGACATCAGCCATCCCACCTCTTGCAATTTGTCTATGAAGTTCATAACGGTCATTGAACACCGTTGGTTCTTGATTAGCCACGGAAAATAATTCTACTTATCTAATTGAGTTTGTGTATGTATCAAAATATTTACTTTTATTGTTAATTTCTTATCTCGTTCACAAATCTTTCTGCCTCTTCAAAAGAATCCATCGAAATTGAATCAACTACAATCTGTCGAGTTTCCTTTGATAAGTCCAGAATCGAAATTTGAGTTTTTCTTTCTACAGTAGGTTCAAACCAAAGAACCCCTTGAGGTCGACCTTTATAAATTGCGACACCACCATTATATTCGCCTACGAACCAGCCGTTTCTCGCATATAGACCTATTGCTGTAAATACAGAAACAATTAAAAGCAAAGTAGACAAACATAT
>DBNM01000028.1:8377-8849 GCA_002299135.1 Candidatus Neomicrothrix sp. UBA672
CTGGATATGGAACCATTTCATTTAAAAACCACTTTCCGTTTTCATGCTTTATTTCTTCTGTAACTGACACAACTAAGGCAGTTATATTGTCGTGCCCACCTGCTTTTAAAGCACTATTAACCAAATTTTGAGCTATGTGATCCAATTCCTCATCTGCCATCAGAATTTCAGCAATTTTTTCATCGTCTATTTCATTGAATAGTCCATCACTGCAAAGTAAGTATCGGTCGCCCGCTACAGGAGTCAACTCCCATGTGTCTATAACAAGATCTTGTTCGATTCCTAAAGCTCTGGTCAAAATATTTCGTTGGGGATGTCGAGATGCTTCTTCCAGTGTTAACTCACCCGATCTAACTAAGTCCGCAACCAAACTGTGGTCAAGTGTTACTTGTGTTAACTCAGAACCTCCTAATCGATAAATTCGACTATCTCCAACGTTCGCAATGCCAATTTTTATTTCTCCATCACTTCC
>DBNM01000028.1:9177-9621 GCA_002299135.1 Candidatus Neomicrothrix sp. UBA672
AAAATTTCTGTCAATAGACAAACTGTTGTTCCCATCCCTGAAAGAGTTTCGTCTCTATTAGCTCTTTTTATAATTGCCTGATTTGCTTTCGAAACAGATTTAACCATGTCTGCTACTGAATCAATTTTCCCGGTTTCAAGAATCGTTGAAATTGCTTCTAATGAAGCGACTTCACCTCCTTGGTGGCCTCCCATCCCATCAGCCAGTACATGTATTCCTGCTCGTGAAGCGTGACTGTCTTGATTCGTTTGCCGTACTTGACCAATGTGAGTCGCTCCAGCTGCATTTACACAGGAGTTTTCTTTTCTTTTCTTAGGCATTTTCAAACCAATATTTGACAATATTTCTTCTTAACGAAATGTTACTGTGGATTGATAGATAGCTTTAGTCACATCAAATTCATGGGACGAGTTAGAAGATAAGGTTAACCTTTTCTAAGTCTCT
>DBNM01000028.1:9946-11821 GCA_002299135.1 Candidatus Neomicrothrix sp. UBA672
GCGCGAGTGGCGGAACTGGCAGACGCGCAGGATTCAGGTTCCTGTGTCCGAAAGGATGTGGGGGTTCAAATCCCCCCTCGCGCACAAAGATTAATTGTTTAAATCAACTACCGTTCTGCCGCGAATTTGACCATTAGTTATCTCATTTGCGGTTTCAATTACTTCTTCAAGGGTAATTGTTTTTGTCATCTCGTCTAAATGTTCCATTTTTAGATCTTTCGCCAAACGTTCCCAAGCTGTGATTCTTTTTTCTCTAGGAACATAAACCGAGTGAACTCCACGCAACGTGACTCCTCGTAGGATAAATGGAGCAACACTTGATGGAAGATCCATCCCTTGTGCATTTCCACAAGCTGCGACACAGCCTTCATCCATGACAGTTGTCAAAACGTTTGCGAGCGTATGGCTGCCAACAGCATCAACTGCTCCCGCCCATTGAGCTTTCGCTAGAGGTCTTTTAGATGGTTCTGATAATTCTGAACGATCAATAACTCCTGTCGCACCAAGATTTTGCAAATAGGGAGTTTCTTCAGCTCTTCCTGTTGAAGCATGTACTTCATAACCGAGGTTCGCGAGAATGCTAATTGCAACACTTCCCACCCCTCCGGCGGCACCTGTTACAAGGACCGGCCCAGAATCTGGCATCACTCCATGGTCTTCTAAAGCAAGCACACATAGCATTGCCGTGTAACCAGCTGTCCCTATTGCCATAGTTTGTTTAGTGGTAAAAACTTCCGGAAGAGGCACTGTCCAATCACCATTTACTCTCGCCTTCTGGCTAAAACCTCCCCAGTGGTCTTCACCTATGCCCCAGCCATTAACTACAACAGAACTCCCTACTGGTATGTCAGCACGTTCTGATTCTGAAACAACTCCGGCTAAATCAATTCCTGGCACCATAGGCCAAGAACGTATTACGGGTAATTTATTTGTAATCGCTAACCCATCTTTGTAATTAATTGTTGAAAACTCAACATCAATTAATACATCCCCTTCAGGTAGATCTTCGTTATTGAGTTCACGTATTTCTACATTTATTTCTTCTTCATTTTTTTCAGCAAGTAAAGCTTTAAACATTAAATCCTCCGTCTTGGAATTCTTATATTAACCAGCAAACATTGTTAACCACTGTTCTTCAGTGTGTGGTAAAAAAACATAGTTTTGTTGCCTCGTGTGACCCATTTGTGCACTTGGTTCAGGCGAGTATAAATGCCCTGGAAAAAGAGTTGCTTCGTCCGGTACTTTTGACAATCGATTATGCAAACTGTCATACAAAGCTGCTGGGTCCCCACCCGGCAAATCAGTTCGTCCACAACCTTCCAAAAACAAAGTGTCGCCTGCTACAAGTCGATTCTCAACTAAGAAACATTGGCTACCAGGCGTGTGACCCGGTGTGTGTATCAACTCAATTTTTATTTCGCCGACAGTTACTATGTCGCCACTTGAATGTTCCATTACATCTTTATTTTCAAGACCGGTAACTTTAGTTATGAATTCAGCTTCTTCTTTCTGGGCATGAATAGGAACTGAAACCTGTTCTAATAATTCTTTAACTCCGACGATGTCATAGCCCATCATTGATCCACCAACATGATCTGGGTGGTAATGGGTAGCTAAAACACCGCTGCATTGCATGCCGTCTTCTTCAAGTATTTCAAGTAAGGCATCTATGTCATATGCAGGGTCAACGATTACTGCTTCACCGGTTTCTCTGTCCCCTATTAGATAGACAAAATTAACCATTTGTTTAGCCAAATTATCAGTATTCCCAAAATCTCTCCCTGAAAGGAGTTGTTTGAAATAAAGGCGGTCTGTATCTGGATTCACATTAATAGGGTACGGAAATTTATGAGTTTTGATTCATTTTTTGAACGC
>DBNM01000166.1 GCA_002299135.1 Candidatus Neomicrothrix sp. UBA672
GGCTGAACCAGGAGATGGTCCCACAGCGGGAATTGCAATCGCTCGTTCCGTGGCTCAGACGACCTATAGAAGTGAAGGGGTTTATTCGGACAGATTCGGAAGGGATTTGGTTGACCCGCGTTCTATTTATGGCCTGTGGGATCGCTTTCAAGTCGAGTCTTATCTCGATTATCACGGTGAGAAGTTAGCAAGAAGGTTCGATGCTAATAGCTATCTGCTTCTCAATAGAGCAATGGATTTACATGATCTTGCGCGAGATAGAGGAAGTTTAAAGGGTGCGCTGGAAAGGATTGCACGCGTGCCTGTAATGACTTTGAGTATTTCTTCAGACGCTTTATATCCTCCCTATCAGCAGAAAGAATTGAGGGAAGCAGTCATTGAAGCAGGAGGAGACTGTGAATATCACATGGTCGATAGTCCAGATGGACATGACGCCTTTCTTTTAGCAGTGAAAGAAATTGGAGTTCATTTAGAAAGCTTCATTTCAAAGGTCAGTGCCGGATAGTTGTGAGTGTCATTTGTAATTAAAACTGCCATGAATGAAACAGACACTACGATTAGTTTGAGGATATGAATATTGATGTTTAAGAGACTTATCTTTATAACTGCAATTGTTTGTTCAGTTTTTACGTACTTTGCATACGTTGATTTTTCTTTAGCTCAGAATATGACAATTGAGACTATCCCTCCAGAGGTGGATGAAAGTGGAAATACAACTGAAGAGAGAATTGATCAGATAGTAGTAACTATAAGAATTCTTGCTGGAGTGCTACTGGCTGGAACCGTTGGTTACTGGTGGCATACAAAACCAAAGAAGTCAGCTACGAAAAAAACTAAGTTGATTGAAGCTGATGGCGACAAGATCAACGATTTAGAAGTTGATGCTATGGTCAGTGACAACCATGAAGATGAGGAAGAAAATAACTGATTAGAGGTCTTCAAGATCAACTAAAACGCATAATGCTTTGTTGATTGGTAGGGTTATTGCCTACGCGGACGTAGCTCAGCTGGTAGAGCATCACCTTGCCAAGGTGAGGGTCGCGAGTTCAAATCTCGTCGTCCGCTCAAATAGAATCAAATTAACTCTCAGTTGTTAACCGATGACTAGGAACAAATGACGGAAATTAAGACAGCCATTGATTTTGACCCAGATGCTTTAAGGGCGAAGTATCAGTCGGAGCGTGATAAGCGCATTCGTTCGGATGGCAATGAACAGTATCTTGAAGCCACCGGAGCCTTTTCTAATTTTTCAAAGGACAATCATGCTGGAAAGATTATTGAAAGAGACCCGTTAAATGAAGAGGTTGATGTAGTTGTCATTGGTGGTGGTTTTGGAGGTCTAATCGCTGGGGCACGTTTAAAGAATGCTGGTATCGAGGATGTTCTTTTAATTGAAAAAGGTGCTGATTTTGGTGGTACTTGGTATTGGAATCAGTACCCGGGTGCTCGTTGTGACGTTGAATCCTATATTTATCTACCCCTTCTTGAAGAAGTGGATAATATTCCCTCGGAAAAATATGCATCTGCAACTGAGATACAAGAACATGCTTGTGCCATCGCTAGTCGGTTTGGTTTAGACAAAAACGTTTGTTTTCAGACAGAAGTGAAAAGTACTCGATGGGACTCAGATGCAAGTCGTTGGATAGTCAGTACCGACAGACTTGATGAAATAAAGGCTCGGTTTGTAGTGATGGCTTCAGGGCCTTTGCATAAGTTGAAGCTTCCTGGAATAGCAGGTATAGATACTTTTTCTGGTCACATGTTTCATACCAGTCGTTGGGACTATGACTACACGGGTGGTTCACCAAAAGATGATTTAACAGGTCTGGGTGATAAACGTGTGGCACTTATTGGCACTGGAGCTACTGCGATTCAGTGCGTTTCACACCTTGGGAAAGATTCTAAACATTTGTATGTCTTCCAGCGAACTCCATCATCAGTTGATTTTAGAGGAAATAGACCTACAGATTCTGAGTGGGCTGGATCTCTTGAACCTGGTTGGCATAAAGAGAGAATGGAGAATTTCAACAATTTAGTTTCAGGAATACCTCAAGAAGTTGATTTAGTTGATGATTGCTGGACTGATCTGATAGGCAATATTGCTGATATGTACAGAAGAGGTGCGATACAACCCGAGATGGATTTGCTAGAGGTTCTTGAGATGGCAAATTTCGAAAAAATGGAATCTATAAGAAAGCGAGTAGAGGAAAGTGTTGATAATCCTGAAATAGCAGAAGCTCTAAAACCGTGGTACGCGCTTTTCTGTAAGAGGCCATGCTTTGACGATGAGTATCTGCCTACATTCAATAGGGAAAATGTTGACCTGATTGATACGGGTGGGTTAGGAGTGGAAAAAATTACTTCCAATGGTGTGGTCGTAGCAGGGAAAGAATATGAAGTGGATTGCATAATTTTTGCAACTGGGTTTGAAGTAGGCACTGGGTATGAAAGGCGTGCTGGGTGTCAAGTGGTAGGAGCTGATGGCAGAACGCTTACAGAGAAGTGGGATGAGCATGGGGTTTCAACTTTGCATGGTTTGCAAACCAGTGGGTATCCCAACTATTTCATGCTTGGTGCAAATCAGGGGGCTTTCACTGTTAATTTTCCTCACTTGTTGGAAGAGGC
>DBNM01000018.1:0-623 GCA_002299135.1 Candidatus Neomicrothrix sp. UBA672
GTCACTCTTACGAGCTCTAATGCGAGATTCCTGTCCGGAGTTTGAACTTTTTTATTCATTAAATGCGACGTTACCGCCTTAGGGAAGTTCTTGTGCATTCCGCTGAAAGGATTATCGGCGGTTTAGCTTTTCAATAGAGAAAGGTGTCAGGATAAGAGAATGAAGTGGGGAAAAAGGCAAACTAAAAGCGAAACAAGCGAACTGCCTGAAGTGGTTGAAGATAGGGAAAATATTGAGGCAGATTCAACTGCTGAAATTGAATATGAATTACACGAATGGGCGGGTGAAACCCGGTTGGTGTTGGATCAACTTCTAATATTGAAAGAGGTTCCTCATGTCTGGCAGGGGGCTACCTTGGTGGTTCGTGAAGAAGATGAAGAAGTTGCAGACCTGTTGATTGAAGAAGCAGAGTCAACTTCTCTGCCAACACTTGCGGCAGATGCCGAAACAATTGAATACGAAACAACAGAGTGGTCAGATTCAGAACAAGCTTCGTTCAGTTCTTTACTGGTTCGACTAGGGATCCCTTATGAATTTAATGATGAAGGGGGTCTTGTAGTTCAGGCTTCTGATGAAGAGGCTATTGAAACTGCTCTTGACGCTTTCCAAGTTGTCAATGATGA
>DBNM01000018.1:1006-6727 GCA_002299135.1 Candidatus Neomicrothrix sp. UBA672
TCATGTGACCGACTTAGACGTGATCATCGAGATGATACTGGAGTGGGCGAAATATTACGCTTAACCCCATTGTTGGTGGAGCACAGACCCCCTTTTGGATTTGAAGCAAATCTGTGGGATGAAATTGGGGAAAGGGCGATTGATCTAGTTGAGGTATTGTCTGAGGGTTCAGGAGATGAAGAAGAAATAAAATCCCAAGCAAGTCGACTTTCTGAAACTTTGAGGAGTTTGATCTAAAAAGAGAGAGTCATTACTGTTGAATAGCGTTGCATAGTGGATTTGAAAGTGAAAGATACCTGATAACTAGTTTTTCGTAACTAGAGCTTTCCAGAGAGAACGGTAACTAGGCCAAATACGGTCAGAAGATATGTACCCATCTTCTATAAGTGCTTCATTTAGAAGGGGCAGGTTTCTATAGGGAACCAACATGTCAACATGATGAGCCAAATGGTAACCGACGTTAAAAGGAACAATAAAAAAATTGGCCAAGCGGTTTTGGTGAACGTAATGAGTTGTCTTACGCCTATCTGATGATTGAGTCATTCCGCCATGTTCACTGATTGCTCGAACTCTATTCAGAAGTTGATATACACACGCCCATGGGAGTATCCAAAGGCAAAGGTACATCGTTAAATTGCTGAAAAACCAAAATAAGGCAGCGATCGTTAGTTGACCAGAAAGAAAAGAAATAGTTAAACGTAAATGCCTGAATTCATTAAGCCTTTCAAATCTGGGGCGTAAGATCCTAAAAGCAGAGATACCGCTAAAATCTCTCAATAGTTTTCTACTCATAGAACTTTTAGAAATCGGGTAAAAGCTATAAAGAATAAAATCTGGTTCTTCTGGGCCGAATTCATTTCTGTGGTGTCTGATATGACCTATTCGGTAACCATGGCTTCCTGAACCAAAAGCGAGCCAACCTATGAAACGAATGCCGACCAAGTCATTAATTTTCCGATTAGAAAAAAGCAAACGATGAGCTGCTTCATGATGAATTATAAAAAGTCGATTCTGCGCTATACCCATTCCTAGAATCGAAAAAATCCAAACTAAGGGATGGTTGTAGAGCATTGCTGCCCAAACGATTAAGGGTGGGAGCGACAAAGACAGTATTACTGAGAAGGAGTTTCTAAAGTTTGGAATTTTTCTTAAAACATCCCGGAATGCATCTTTTGGTTTTCCATTAGAGTGCAGGCGATTACTGCCGGTGAATTCTCTGGCAGGTGTTACCATCCCACCCGTCATAGAGGCGAGCATTTCAGCATGCGACGGATTTTCTTTCATAAGAAATGCTACCTATTAATGGTTAGTACATTCCACCAACTAGTTGAAACATCAACGTACGATCAATAAATGGCTTCTCCAGCAGGACTTTTGTTGACCCATGGAGCAGGAAGTGATCGAACTCATTCAAGCCTGTTAACTATTGAAAAAGAGATGGCTCCACTGCCTGTCAAGAGAATCAACTTTCCATATAGAAAAGCTGGCCGATCCTTTCCTGATCGAGCCCCCAAGTTAATTAATTCAATCGTCAAAGCATCTGAATCAATGAGTAAAAAATATGGCATAAAACCAGCTGATCTTCTACTTGGAGGAAGAAGTATGGGCGGTCGTATGTGCTCAATAGCTGTTGCAGAAGGACTTCCAGCCAGTGGATTGATTATGATCAGCTATCCACTGCATCCACCTAAAAAGCCAGAAAATCTTCGAATAGAGCATTTCGACAAACTAGATATTCCATGTTTATTTATCTCCGGCGATAAGGACCCTTTCGGATCAAAAGCAGAGTTTAAAAAACATTTGAAAAAAATCAGAGGCCCAGTAACAACTAAATGGTTCGAAGGGGCTCGTCACGATCTAGCGAATTTAGATGAAGCTGTTAGTGACGAAATAAAAGCATGGGTGGCTTCTTTATAGGCGTTAACTAACTCTCAGAAATTTTTGGGCTTACATCTCCAGGATTTAGGTCTTCAAGTTCGACTCTTGCAGTTTCAGGAAATTTACTTATTACCAGCAATGCTGCTAAAAGGGGACCAGCAGCAACAAGTGCGAAAGCATGACCATAGTTGTCAAAAAAATCAGTCATGTAACCCACTAACAAAAGTCCAGAAGCACTTCCCAACACGCCAAATGCGACAATGACACCATTTGATCTGGCTCTCTGCTTTGTTGAAAACAGCTCAGGGCCATACACGCCTAATGCAACTGTAAGTGATCCAAGTACTGCTCCGAACAAATGACTAGCCCACATCAATAATCCCGAAGAATAATAACTAAGAACAATAAATAACGTTCCGCCTAAAAGCCCTGACGTTGCAATTTTTTTTCTACCGTGGGTATCAGCGAAACGCCCAGCTAAAAAAATCGCTATTCCCGCAGGAGTCGAAGTTAGAAGCCAGTAGGCGGTTATTCCAGAAGCAGAATACCCCCTGTGCTCTCGAAGGAAATCATTTTGGAACTGCGAAGCAGGAGCGGCAAACACTAAAAGCAAAAAACCAACACCAGCCAAAAGTAAGAGGCGCCTATTTATAAAAGGCTCTTTTTCTTTTCTGCTTTGCATATTAGAAGTTTTAGATTGAACAATTATTGAGTTGGCCTTATAGCGAAGCGACTCCGGCAAATTCTTGCTGATTCTCATTAGAGCTGGCAGAAACAGGAGTGGCACCAGATAAACGACCCTCCAACCTTTTTGGCTTAGGTCAGCGATTGGTAGTACCCAAACAGAGATCCCTGCCCCCAAAGCAGCAGACAACGACAACATACTTACCCCATAAGCTCTGGAACCTTTCGGCAACTCTTCAGCTGCAATAACACCAATCAAAATTCCCATTCCCGTAGTCAAACCACGCGCAATCAACTGAGTGCCACCCAGAAACCAGAAGTTAGGAGAGAGTGATCCTAGAGCTGTAGCTAAGACTGCAAGAATCAGTGTTAGCAGGAGAATGTTTCTGCGGCCCTTCTTATCAGCAATTACAAGAACTCCGAGAGAGATTAAAACTCCGACACGAATCACAGCAAGCGTAATTCCTTGCGCCGATGAGCTGTGGCCAAATTCATCGGCAGCAAAAGTAATCGTTTGAGATATTACAGAACCCAAATATCCGTCGATCACCTGAATGCAGGCAAGTATCCCTAGAATCCTCGCAGAGCGCTCATCCAAACGGTCAGGAGGAGACCACCAAGGTTTTGATCTTTTAGGTAAGGCTTTACCAATTAAAAACGAAAAGAATATTCCCCAAAATGGAATTGAAAGCCGCCAGGAAAAACTTTCTACAACTCGATTCACATTTTCCGATTCATTTCTGACACTGATATGTCTTTCATATTTAGAAAAAGGACCATGAAGTAATTCGTACCTGTCGTCACCAACAAATTTTTCAGCTACTAAGTCATCACGCGGCTCACGTAACGCAGCCAAATCCTTATCATCAAGTGTTTTAGTTATTTTCAGGTATTTGTCTCGCTTAAACAAGATTTCCCTAGTTTCCTCGTATCAAATTAAATGTTTTGCTTGAATAATTGCATGTGAACGCAAACTCTGTCGACAGCGAAGCATACTTAAATCGTGGCAAGTAATTCTTTTTCCTCTGAATTTGGAACAACTTCTTCACATAACGAAGAAGGTTCAGTTATTCGCGTTCAGCAGTCGACAGGTTTATCAGGGACAGTAAGAGTCTCAGGAGCGAAAAATTCAGTATTGAAAATAATGGCAGCTTCGTTGCTAGCACCTGGACAATATGTGCTTAACAACGTCCCACGCATAGCAGATGTTAAATGGATGGCCAATTTGTTGGAAACAATGGGTGCCTCAATTGCACACCAAAAAGATGTTATGCAAATAGAAATCCCCGAAGAAATGACCCCGATAGCACCATACGAATTAGTAGAGAGAATGAGAGCTTCCATAGTGGTTCTAGGACCTCTATTGGCAAGATTTGGCAAAGCAAAAGTATCTGTACCAGGCGGTGATGATTTTGGACATAGACCTATAGATATGCATCTAAAAGGTTTAGAAGAGTTAGGAGTCTCCTTTACCAACAGTCACGGATACATAGAAGGCGAGGTGGAAAAACTAGTCGGAGGCAAAGTATTGCTTAATTTCCCAAGTGTTGGCGCTACTGAAAATCTACTTATGGCAGCAGTATTAGCTGAAGGGGGAACAGTTATAGAAAATGCCGCACGTGAACCTGAAATAGTAGATCTAGTTTATTTCCTCAATTCTATGGGAGCTCAAATAACAGGCGAGGGGACCTCAACTATTCAAATCGAGGGAGTGGATCATTTGTCACCCGTCGAACATACCGTGATACCAGACCGGATTGAGGCTGCAACCTATATTGCCGCTTTAGGGATGGCAGGAGGCCAGATAGTTATAGAAGAAGCACGATTAGAACATATGGAGATGCTCGCTGAAAAATTGCATGAGATGGGAATAGAGATTGGTCAAGTTGACGGAGGAATTAGTGTGTGCGTTTCCAAGAGGCTTAGATCAGTGGATCTAGCTACATTGCCTTATCCCGGAGTTGCCACTGACTATAAGCCTTTCATTGTTGCGCTTTTATCGATTTCAGACGGGGTAGGGATTGTGACAGAAAACATTTTTGCCGGAAGGTTCCGTTATGTCGACGAATTGATCAGAATGGGCGCAGATATCAGAGCAGAAGGTCACCATGCTGTTGTTCGTGGGGTCGAGAGACTTTCAGGGGCACCTGTTAGAGCTCCAGATATAAGAGCAGGAGCGGCGCTAGTTTTGGCGGGATTAGCAGCCGAAGGAGAAACTTTAGTTGGAGCTGCAAGTCATATCGAACGTGGTTATCAGAATTTAGTAGGTAATTTAAATTCTTTAGGGGCAAAAATAGAATTAGTTAATCATCAGAGTATTTAGAATCGTTTTCGGCCCCAAAATCTGATTTTTTTTCTGGATCCATTTTTTCTGCTTTACGATTAGCTGCCCACAGTAGCCATGCCATCAACCCTAACGGAGCTACAACGAGGAGAATTTCATCCCATCCGCCTTGATGGCCGAAAAAGAGATATTCGAATTTCATCATTTAAGAATATTGTCAATCTTGTATAAGTAGGTGTAGTTGGCCAATACTCGTGCGAAACTATACATATGACAAATGTTTCAGTAGAAGAATCGGATAGAGACCTAGAAACGCTCGTTAAAGAGGTAATAGAAGTCATCAGACCTGCGCTTCAAGCAGACGAAGGTGATGTCGTATTGCATGAGGTGAACCAAAAAACTGGAGAAGTTACTGTTGAACTAATTGGTGCATGTGTGAGTTGTGATGCATCAGATCAAACAATGAAAGCTGGAATAGAGAGAATTCTAAAAGAAAGAGTTCCGGAAATAACATCTGTTCACAATCTAGGTGAAGCTATTTCAGATGAAGGAACTGCAGTAACTCTTTAGGAAAAAATGACTAACAACAATTGTTATTGGCATTCTGATCGATATGCCGGAGTTACTTGTCAACGCTGTGAACGTCGAGTTTGCGCTGAATGTATGCACACCGCATCCGTCGGTTTTCACTGCCCTGCGTGCATAAAGCCTCAGAATATTCATTCTCGAAGGCAACAACGCTCATCTGTAAGATTTGGTGGCCGAATTGAGAATGTTTCAGAACAATCACTAACCACAAGATCGCTTATAGCAGTTAACCTCTTAGCTTTTTTTGTAGCTCTTTTTAAAGGAGGATCATTAGGTTCAGGAGGGGG
>DBNM01000119.1:0-5311 GCA_002299135.1 Candidatus Neomicrothrix sp. UBA672
CGTTCCCAAGGGCGTCCAGAATTGACATCAGCGACTCCTCCCCAAATGTCCACGACACTTTTACCTTCTACATAAAGGCAGAAAGCTGCTCCTATTTCTTCGAATTGTTCGAAATTGTTTGAAAATGCTTCAGCTACTGCTTCGTAACCTTCTGAAACTTCACCATTTATTTCTGTCATAATTTCCTCACCTTGCTGAAAATTAATCTAAGTGCTCTAAGTGCCCGAGGTGGGAGTCGAACCCACATGATCTTTCGATCCAAGGATTTTAAGTCCTCTGCGTATGCCGTTCCGCCACTCGGGCTTCATCAATGGATACGCTAGCTAAACTCTTGCAACAACACTTCAAAAAACAGAAAAGTTTTGTTTGATACTTCTACGCTGCCTCTTCACAAGCATCTACTGAGGACCATAAAAGTGCTCTGAAAAAGTCTGACCGATTCTTATCGAGACTATTCGCTACTAAAACGCCTTCTATCATGTCAGAAATAACTGCACTAGACGGACGCTCTTTATAAGACACTGAAACGACTGAAAAGTCGAGGCCTCTCCTTATGGATCTGTGAACTTCTTCTATTCGCGGAGGGCTACGAAAAGTCGGAACTGACAATTTATGATTGCGCGCCACCTGGCCTATAACTCTTGCGGTCTCTGCAAATATAAAACTTGTCATTTCTCTATTTTTCATACTTTTCCAGTATCTCAAGCAAGTGTGACAATTGTGAGGGAGAATATGTTGTGTCTGATTCTGAAAATATTTTAAACCCAGCGCAACAAGAAGTAATTGAACATCTCGGAGCTTCGCCGAAAGATCGGCCGTCTTTTGGAGCTGATCTTAAGCAACACTTAAGAAAAGCTTTAGAGACTTCAGTCGCTCATTGCATGGAGGAACTTCCAAATGATGAAAGTATTTTCTTATCAAAACATCGATTAGCTCAAGTTCATGGGTGTGAAGAGAAATTCTTAGCTGAAGAAAATGAAGATTTCGAATGGCAGGTGGCAACAGCTAGAGGAACAATCGTCCATAAAGCGATCGAGCTTTCCGTTAACTGGCGCAAAGCAATAGAGCCTGCTGTCATCGTGGATGAAGCCGTCTCACGATTCGAAGAAGATTCGAATAGTCTCGGCCATTGGTTGCGCGGTTGCAGCGAAATGGAAAGAGCCGAGCTGCGATCAATCTCAGTGGATACTTTTACCAAGTTTTTAGAATGTTGGCCAACTTTAAAACCGTCTTGGCGACCTGTTGCCGAAAGTCGGGTCAGGGCCGACCTATGCAACGAACGCTTAATACTTGCTGGAAAAGTTGATTTAACACTCGGGGTCGCAGAAGGTCAAAAGGCAGGAAAGGTTATTGTTGATTTCAAGACAGGTGGTTTCAGTACGACACACCATGAAGATCTTAGATACTACGCTCTTGTTGAAACCCTCAGGATAGGAATACCGCCCAGACTTGTAGCTTCCTATTATCTGGATCAGGCGGATTTCGTTCCTGAAAAAGTCACCGAAGAACTTCTTGAATCAACTGTGAGACGAATCGCTCAAGGAGTCGAGCGAATAATTGAGATTGTTCATATGGGTAAAACTCCGGTGTTGAAACCAGGACCGTCGTGCAGGTGGTGTCTGATTTCAGACGATTGTGATACCGGACAAAAATACATAAACGAGACTGACGGTAACAACTAATTTTTTGCGTTTAAATTAATGAATTTACCCCGAGCCCATAACACGAGCGCCGAAAGCACCAGAATGGATCCGCTTATAGCAACGACTGGACGTGGACCAAATAAGGAAACCATCCACCCCATAGCAAGACCTGCGAAGGGTGCAGGACCTAAAACTCCCACAAGATAAATCGCCATAACTCTTCCCCTCATCTCTTCATTAACCTGTAATTGAACTACTGAATTCAAATTTGACGCTGAGATTAAGTGCATGATTCCTAAAACTCCTAGAGCACAAAAAGCCACCGCATAAGAAGGAGCCACAGCGAAAAGAACGACTGATAAGCCGTAGCCAACCGTTGCTATTAACTGCTGAACAGAAGGTTTCATAAAACTTACATAACCTGTCACAATAGGGACCACCAAAACCGCTCCAATACCTTGAGCGGAACCTAAAAGACCAAAGAAGAAAGGTGAAACTTCAAAAACTTCTTCTGAAAAAACGATTATTTGTTGAACGACAGGAAATCCGAAAGTAGAAATAATCGCTATTGTCAAGATGGCAGCTGAAATCCCTGGAGAATTGCGGACATACCTAACTGATTCTCTGTAATCAGAAATAACCGCTGGTCGCTCTCGACTCGCTTTGAAATTTTCTTCTTGTGAACTTGTTAATAAACCGGCTTCCATCAACAAGAGACACACAAGCATTGGACCGTAAAAGAAAACTACCGCCGTGAGAGTCCAGCCAGGTCCTGCAAACCCAAGGATTAAACCGCCAATCGCAGGACCTAAAGCTCGTGCAGCATTGAACTGTGTGGAATTCAGTGTAATTGCATTTCTTAGGAGGTTTTGTGGTACGCATTCAGCTACAAATGCCTGACTGACAGGTATTAATAATCCTGAAACTGTTCCATTTAGAAAAAAGATGGCTACCCAGACACCTGGCTCTTTGAGGCCTAAACCCCATGAGATTGCCATCAATCCTGCCATAAAGGAAGCGACAAGATTAGTCATTATTAATACGTCTCGACGATTTAGATTGTCTGAAATCCAACCTGTTAATGGGTTGACTACAAGCATCGGTACAAAATTTGCGAATGCAGCCATCCCAACCCATGAAGCAGATTCGGTAAGTTTGAAAATAATGTAGTAAGTCGCTACATACTGTGCCCATCGACCATTGTTTTTTAGAACCGCTCCGATCCAATACAAGCGAAAATTCCTTACTTTCAATGAGTCAAAAATTCCATAAGAAGAAGTGGGCACCGTCTGACCTTATCTATCAAATTTATTTATAGTGGGAGTTGATAATACTCATGGAAGACTAATGGTATGGAATATTTAAAACTAGAACACAGAGATAGAGTCGCACTGCTCACGCTAAATGACCCAGAGCGCAGAAATGTAGTAAGTAACGAATTGAACGAAGAACTGGTGTCAACTTTTGACGAATTGGAAAAAAGTGACGATACAGGTGCTGTTGTAATAACGGGTGAGGGACGTGCATTTTGTGCTGGTGCGATACTTGACGACTTGCTAGATGCAGGAGAAATGCAAAAACAAGGAGACGAGGCCTCACTCCCTCATATTTATCGAGGTTTTTTACGAATAGCTCATAGCAGTCTTCCTACTGTTGCTGCTGTTAATGGTGCTGCTGTTGGAGCAGGGATGAACATGGTCTTAGCTTGCGATCTTGTCATTGCTGGAACCTCCGCACGTTTTGACACAAGATTCTTAAATATTGGGCTTCACCCGGGAGGAGGTCACACGTGGCGTCTTAGAAATATCACCAACCTGCAGACGGCCAAAGCAATGGTTCTTTTTAACCAAATTCTTGATGGCGAGTCAGCTGCGAAACGCGGGTTGGCATGGGAGTGCGTGCCTGATGAAGAACTACTAGAAACCGCTATAGGTTTTGCTGCCGAAGCTGCTTCTCATCCATCTGAATTAGTTGCTTCAACGAAAAATACTTTGAGTGAAACTTCGAAAACTTTTGACTCGGTCTCTTCAGTGGAACTAGAAGTTGGTCCTCAAAGGCTATCTATGCAACAAAGTGCTTTTACTGACATGGTCGAAGGTTTAAAGAAAAAAATTACTAGCGAAAAATAAATTGCTTTTATTTCAACCAACTTGAAGTCATTTCCTTATTACGTATTTCCCACTCCTCAACGGTCATTGCATATCTGAGATGATCCTCCCAAATTCCATTTATTTCTAGATATTTCTCCGCTAAACCCTCACATCTCAAATTAAGTTTTTCAACCACACGACGCGAAGAACTGTTTCGAGGGACAATTGATATTTGAAGGCGGTGAAGATGCAACTCCTCAAAGGCAAATTTGAGTATCACTACTAGCGCCTCAGGCATATAACCATTTCCGGCGCAATTTTCATCAATCCAATATCCGACATGGCCACTTTGGAAAGCTCCGCGCGTAATATTTGAAATATTTATTTCACCTATAAATTTTGCAGATAAAAAAACCCCAAATGACCAAGCTGAGCCTAAATTCATCTCTCTTTCTCGATTTGTGCAACGACTTTCGAAATAATGTCTATCTTCCATCGAGTCAGGTTTTTTTAAGTTTTGCTTGGGTTCCCAAGGAACTAACCAGTCGAAATTAGAAAGTCTCACGTCGCGCCAAGATTCAAAATCCTCCGGAGACATCGGTCTAAGTTCTACACGCCGGCCTTTCAATAGCAAAATTAGACCTTCCTCTTGTTGGATCTCCAAAATAACTATGGCACTATTTTAAATTATTTCAGAGATAATTACTTGTTGTAACCACGAAGCATTGAATACAAAATTCCGTCCAGAATATCAGACTCAGATACTAGGCATTCTGTAAACCCTAGTTGTCTCATCACTTTGACAAGAATTGCTGTACCGGCGACAATGACATCCGCTCTGTCTTCTTCAAGACCGGGATTAGATATTCTTTCAAGTCTATTTTCAGTAGCTAAAGTTCTGAAAACATCTTCAACTGCATCTTTTGATAGATGAAAATGGTGAATTTTCTCTCTGTTGTATCTTTCTAACCCTATTTCGATAGCCGCTACGCAGGAAACGGTTCCAGCCAGTCCCACTAGAGTAACCCCACTTCCAATCTCAGGAATTTCTCTTGAAGCATCATCGACATGCCCTCCTATAACACTCAAACAGGCGTGCAACTCTTCCGGTAATGGTGGATCATTGTCAAAAAACTCCTCTGCAAGACGTACACAACCCATTTGAGAAGAGTGGACGTTTTCAGCTTTTTCATTACCAAAGACAAACTCAGTGGATCCTCCTCCGATATCTAAAATTAAAAAGGGGCCCTCGAAAGATTTCAACTCAGCGATTGCGCCTTCAAATGCCAGACGTCCCTCTTCTTCACCTGTTAATAACTCTGGTCTTACACCTATTGTTGATTCGACTTGATTGAAAAAATCTTCACTATTGCTGGCATCACGTGCTGCGGATGTGGCCACCATACGCACTTCTGAGACTTCATGGACGTCTAAACTGCTACGGAAATCTTTAAGAGCATCAAGCACGCGATTCATTGCTTTACTTGAAAGTTCCCCGCTCTCATCTAGATCCTGTCCTAACTGCGTGATCTTCATTTGTCTATCTAAAGTTTCAAATTTGTTACCAATCAACAGACG
>DBNM01000119.1:5728-11651 GCA_002299135.1 Candidatus Neomicrothrix sp. UBA672
CTTTAAAGCTTCATCAACCCATACACCTACAGGGTCATCTCCACCTGCTAGAAACCACGCATAGTGGGCGTGTAGACATTTAACACCTTTACGTGTTCCGCCGACTCCACCTGAGGGTTGAGGACCATTATAAGAATCAGGAAGTTGCAAATTCCTTTCCTTGCCATACCTATCGTGTGCTTCTTTGATGGATTTAGGGTCACATTCTTTTTCTGCTTGTTTAACTCCACCTTGTGATTCCAATGTCCCTACTTTGCTTCTGATAAGAGGGTCGACCAACCAATACAGTGTTGGCATAGGTCTTCCGTTAGGCAGTAAAGGGCTGTTACGGATGACACGCGGATTACCCAAGTCGTCTCTAACGGCCACCGTAAATAAACCTTCAGGCTTACGACCGAGACTCTCGGTTACAAAAACTAGGTCTTCTTTTGTCGGTTCCTTATCCACTCTGGCACTAACTTCTTTCCAATTGATCCACCAGCAACGCTAAGTAAATCTATTGCTTCTGAATCCTGGTTACTTGAATCTTCTGATCGACCATCTTGTGAATCTCCGCCTTTGGACAGAACTAATTCACTTAAATTATCAGCAAATTGGCTCATCAACTTTTTACTGATGTCAGCCATTACACCCCGCCCGAACTGGGCGACCTTGCCTGTTATCTTCAAGTCTGTAACAACATTTACACGAGTGCCTTCTGTGGTCGATTCTAAAGATGCGGTTATATCAGCCGCTGCATTACCTGCACCACGCGTATCACGTCCTTCTCCTCTGATCACCACACGATGATTGGAATCGTCCTTCTCGACAAACTTTGCAACGCCCTTATACTGTGCTGTTATCGGACCGACCTTGACTTTGACGAAACCTTTATATTCGTCATTTTCAACTTCTTCCAACTGGGCGCCAGGCAAACAAGGTGCAATCAACTCAACGTCGTTGATCACTTCCCAAACTTTCTCGATAGGTGCCGATACTTCAAAATCGTTACTTAACTCCATTGTTTCAAATCCTTAAATGTGTCGATGTCATTACCGTTTCCTGGGCAAACAATTTCTGTGACTTTATGATTACCTCCATTCAACAGGGGTCGTGCTCCGACATCACCTTCTGTTGGTAAATATTCAAAAAACTCTGAAGAAATTTTCGTCGGAGGTCTTCTTTCACCAGCAAAAGTAGCTACAACCAAGTTCTCTGGGCACTCAGCTACTGCAATCCATGCCTCTTTTGGGACTCCCGGCATGTCTCCGAGCCCTACTACAACAGCTTCATGTCCTCTATTTTTTGCCCAACTAGTGGCAACGATCAACGAACTTGATTGACCCGATTCCCAGTCAGGATTGTGCAGCATGGTGGCTTCTTGCGGTATCAAATCTGAGATATCTACCGAGCCTGTAATTACTATCAATTCATCCAACTGAGCACCTACAGCCGAACTTATAGCCCATGAAACAACAGGCTTTCCTTTGAGATTTGCGAGTAGCTTATGTCCTTGTTTGTCCCAACGCTCCCCTCTTCCAGCTGCAAGAATTACTGCCGCAACTGTCATTTACTTAGCCGTGAATTAATCATGAATTGGACCTTGGGTTTCCGATAGAGAGGTAGATGAACGTCCAGTTCTTAAAGCGATTATCTCTGCAACTATAGAAATAGCTGTCTCTTCCGGAGTTCGGGATCCTATGTCTAGACCTATCGGAGACCTGAGTCTTGTCATTTCTTCTTTGTCGATACCAACTTCGCGTAAACGATTAATACGATCTTCATGAGTTTTACGTGATCCCATCACTCCTATATAACCAACATCGGTAGCCAATGCTGAAACTACCGCTGGCACATCAAATTTTGCATCATGAGTAAGAACGCAAACAGCATCCCTAGGCCCAAAAGTCTTACCTACTTTTTCTATTAATTTGTTTGGCCACTCAACAATGACTTCATCAGCAAGAGGGAAACGTTGGGTCGTGGCGAATATTTCCCTAGCATCACAGACAATTACCCGGTACCCAAGGACTTTACCTATCTTCACTAAAGCCGCAGTGAAGTCAACTGCTCCGACTATAAGTAGTTGCGGAGGTTGTATAAATGACTCAACGAAAACTTGCACTGTTTCTTCTCTGGCTTCACCGGACTCACCATAATTCCTAACACCACTTCGTCCAGCTGCCAGCTCTCCTCTTGCGTCACGAGAGACTACTCGATCTAATTCATTGTTTCCCAATGAGCCTTCAAAATCGACTCCACTTTTTTGATCAGGAAAAACAATCATTTTCTCACCTGCAGGTGGGCCTTTTACTACAGTAACTAACGCAAAAGATTCCTCTTCATTAAGAAGCTCTTCCACACGATCAAAAATCGAAATATCTTTTTGAGTTTTTCCGTTCATTTCTTACCAATCAAGCGGTTCAATAAAAAGATGCACAGTTCCTCCGCAAGTCAACCCCACCGAAAATGCTTCTTCATCGCTATACCCAAAGGAAACAATGTGTCGTTCATTATTCTTAATGACTTCGAGTGCTTCTAAAACAACAGCTCCCTCTACACATCCTCCCGATACAGAACCCGCTACTTCTCCTTCTTCGGTTACCGCCATCGCTGCTCCTGGTAATCGTGGACCAGAACCGTCAAGGTCAATGACTCGCGCAATAGCAATTTTTTTGTCCTGCTTCTGCCAGCGGCGAATATCTTTGACAATTTCTTTCATCGTTAAATCAACTCTCTCTTATTGCGACTCTGGTGATTCATTTAGTTAACAGTATTGACAAATCTTTAAGTGAATCAAAAGAATTGCCTTCTACAAAATTATCGATATGAGGTAAAGCAGCAGCCATACCCTTTGCTAGCGGTTCATAATCCGGAGTTGCTTTTAGTGGATTAGCCCAAACAATTCTATGAGTCACACGATGCAAGCGTTTCATTTGTTCAGCAACTATTTCTGAATCCCCACGATCCCAACCATCAGAAAGAATCAAAACGGTAGCTCCTCTGGCCATTCCTCTAATTCCCCAATGATCATTGAACTCTTTGATGCCTTCCCCTAACCGTGTCCCACCTGACCAATCTTCCACAGCGTCGGATGCTCTCTTCAGTGCTGCGTCAGGATTTCGTGTAGAAAGTTCTTTAGTTAAACGCGTGAGACGAGTTCCCAACGTGAAAGCTTCTACGTCTGATCTTCCCAGCATCACAGCGTGAACGAATCTTATAAGAACTCGTGCGTACACTTCCATCGAACCACTTATGTCCAATAAAAGAACTAGGCGTCTTCTTCTTTCGCCGCCTTCTTGAAAGTGTTTTTTAACAATTTCGCCACTGGTTCTAAACGAGGATTTAACGCTTTTCTCGAAATCAAACTTTCGGTGTTTCTTGGTTTTAACCATTCGGCGAGATTTCTTTCGTTCCCCCATAAAGCGGATCTCATTCATCAAATAAAAGAGTTCTTGAAGTTCTGCTCTATTGCAATTTGAAAAATCTTTTGAAGAAAGAATTTCTAAATTTGAGTACTTGACACTGAGAAAATCATTTTCTGATTTTGATGAATCTTCAAATTCTGAATCATCGGACAAATCATCGAAAAGAAAATCTAAAGCTGGAAGTTTGTTTACTTCATCTACTAAAGAGTCAATGCCTAACCAATGGCTTTTAAAAACTTTATTGTAAATTGATATATCTTCAGGCCTGTTTATAAGAGTTGATCGACCTGCCCAATAAATATCTTCTGAGGAGCCCGCTCCGAGTTCTGTGACAGCGAGCCCGAAATCTATTGAACTACCTAGAGAAATTTTTACACCCGTATTTCGTAACTGATCGACAAAATCAATCAAATGCCTGTCGAGAGTTTTTTGCCCATCAATAACTTGATTCAATTATCCTTGACGCACCAGTGAAAGGATTTCATCAAAACCTCTCGAGCGCACCCTTTCTTGATCTTCTCGATACTTGATTAAAGTTCCAAGAGTCTCATCAACTGAATCTTCGTCTAGATCATCAACTCCAATAGTTACTAATGCTTCTGCCCAATCAATAGTTTCAGCGACTCCTGGTGGTTTATATAAATCCATTCCTCTTAAAAAAGCTGCAGCTTTTGATACTTCTTCAGCAAGGAGAAGTGAAACTTTGGGTGCTCTAATTCTAATAATCTCTATTTCTCGCTCTACGTCCGGGTGTTCAACCCAGTGGTAAAAACATCTTCTCTTCAACGCATCATGTAGATCTCGAGTTCTATTTGAAGTGATAACAACAATTGGTTTAACTTCTGACCGGTAAGTTCCTAGCTCAGGAATGGTAATCGAATACTCCGAAAGTATCTCCAGAAGAAAAGCTTCAAATTCATCATCCGCTCTATCTATCTCGTCAATTAACAACACGGGTGGTGGATCATTTTTTACAGAAAGCGCCTGCAGTAAAGGACGTCTTATAAGAAATCTTTCATCGTAGAGTTCCCCTTCTAAAACATCTGTGGAGACATCTTCAGTTCGACCGCTTGCTTCTGCTGTTCGTAGATGAAGAAGTTGACGCGCATAGTCCCATTCGTAAACTGCTTGATTCGAGTCTATGCCCTCGTAGCATTGGAGTCGTATCAGATCACCGTCTGCCCAATTTGATAGAGACTTTGCTAATTCCGTCTTTCCTACTCCGGCTTCTCCTTCCAAAAGAAGGGGTCGATTCTGCCTTAGGGAAAGGAAAACAGCTGTAGCTAAACCACGATCAGCTAAATAATTCTGCGTTGACAGTTCTTCTATAACTTTCTCCACCGAAGAAACATCTCTTAAACCCATAATTAAGACTAGATGTCTTATTTGCTCAGCGGTCAGAAAAAATCTTTATTTTCCTGATTCCTGAAGACCTCGTTTAGTTAAAACACGAGCAAGGTGCGAACGGTATTCAGTAGAAGCGTTTAGATCAGAAGGGGGTTCAAGCCCTTCTGCAGCGAGTTCAGAAGCTTCTTCTGCTGAAGCGCCATTTTTAATAGCTTCTTCCAAAGCTTCAGCACGTACAGGTTTGAAATCCATGTTGACAAGCCCGACACCACATTGATTGCCATCTATCAAAACTGAAGCTCCTACAATTGCCCAGTCTTGAGCTCGTCGATTGAATTTTTGAAATGACCATGTTGAATTCGGTGATTTTGGGACACGAATTTCAGTTAGAAGTTCTTCTGGTTCTAAAGCTGTCTCAAGAAAACCTGTGAAGAAATCATCGGCTTCGACTTCACGCTCGCCTGACGGACCCTCGATAATGAACGAAGCTCTCAAAGCCAATGCCGCAGATGGTATATCTGAAGCAGGATCACCGTGCGCTAGAGCGCCGCCGATTGTTCCTCGGTGTCGAACCTGAGGGTCACCAACCTGTTTTGTAGCAGCCGCTAAGAGCCCTGTATTGGTTAAGACCAGTTCGTTGGTTTCAATTTCACGATGGCATGTTAAAGCTCCAATAGCTAAATGATCGCCTTCCTCGCGCACATAAGAAAGTTCATCTATGCGTCCGACGTCTACCACTATTCCCGGTGCGGCTAACCGATATTTCATAAGCGGTATCAAAGAATGCCCACCCGCCAAAAGTTTTGCCTCATCTCCATGCTCTGACAGTAAAGAAATTGCCTGTTCTTTTGAGTCGGCTCTCTGATAATCAAAAGCTGCGGGAATCATGAGTTGCTTCCACTAGCTTGGAGTACGGCTTTTACGATGTTGTGGTACCCAGTGCATCTACATAAGTTGCCCTCCAGTCCCTCACGGACTTCTAACTCCGTGGGTGCGGGAACTTCATCTAAGAGTGAAATAGCTGCCATCACCATTCCTGGGGTGCAGTAACCACATTGAAGTGCGTGGCAGTCACGAAATGCTTCTTGCATCGGATGCAAAGTTTCACCATCTGCTAAACCTTCAATGGTTGTGACTTCTTGTTCGTCTGCCTGAACAGCCAAAACGGT
>DBNM01000013.1:0-5696 GCA_002299135.1 Candidatus Neomicrothrix sp. UBA672
ACTGGACAACCTGAAGCTGCCCCTTCTGCCATGATCACACCTGAAGCATGACTGGTTTGCATAGCAGTCTTTGCATTGACTTGGAATAAGACTCTTTCCACGGCGATCTCATCTGGTTTTTGTTCCTCGATAAGAGTACGAATATCGTATTGAAGATCAGCGAGACGCTTTGCAAGTGCATCATTCGGATCTGTTCTGATTACCCCTGCAGCCTCTGCGGTAAGTTGGCGCCCATCTCTCCTGACTAACCCATAGCCACAACGCGATAAACCCGGATCCACTCCTAAAACGAACATATGTACGATTGTATCCGAACCTTAGGTTCTATGTTGGGATTATTTGAAACTTCCGAGAGTTACAAATTCTCTAAAACGTCATCAGGTATATCAAAATTTGCGTAAACATCCTGAACATCATCATCTTCATCTAGAAGATCTATGAGTTTCAACACCGCTTTAGCCTCTTGAGGGTCACTTATCTCAACAGTTGATGACGCAAGCATCGTGACATCAGCGCTTTCAAAAGAAATTTGAGCTTTCTCTACAGCTTCTCTGAGCGCAGGAAGATCACTCGGTGAACATGTCAATCGCCAACTCTCTCCCTCGTTGACAAGATCTTCAGCTCCGGCTTCTAGAGTGGCTTCCATAACCGCCTCTTCATCTAAAGGGCTTGGAAAAATAACTATTCCCTTACGTTCAAACTGCCAAGCAACAGATCCAGGCTCTGCTAGAGAACCACCGTTTTTCGTGAAAATTGTTCGAATTTCAGATGCAGTTCGATTTCTATTATCAGTCAAAGTCTCAACGTAAAGAGCCACTCCATGTGGTGCGTACCCTTCGTAAGTAACGCTCTCATAGGCAACTCCTTCTAACTCACCGGTACCCCTTTTGACCGCCCTTTCTATAGTGTCAAGAGGCACCGAAGAATCTCGGGCTTTTTGATACATGGTACGCAAGGTTGGATTAGCATCAAGATCCCCTCCTCCTTGGCGGGCTGCCACCTCAACCTGCTTTATCAACTTGGCAAAAAGTTTCCCGCGTTTTTTATCAGCGGCACCTTTTTTATGTTTTATGGTTGCCCATTTAGAATGGCCTGACATCAAGTTCTCCTATTCAGGAACTAACGCTCCGTCAACTATTAGAAACCAACTCTAAGAATTCTGCATGTATTCGATCATCATCTGCTAACTCGGGATGGAAAGAGGTGACGATTGTCGAGTCTTGCCTACACATGACCGGTCGACCATTTATTTCTGCTAGAACCTCAACCTTTTCGCTGACGTTCTCAACTAAAGGAGCTCTTATGAAAACCCCTCTGAAGGAACTATTAAAACCTTGTATCAATAGGTCTGATTCAAAAGAATCAATCTGTCTTCCATAACCATTACGGCGAACTTCAATATCTATTAAATTCAAAGGTTTCTGATCGTTTCTGCCATCCGTAATTTTTGATGACAATAAAATCATCCCTGCACAAGTTCCCAAAATTGGCATTCCATTATTTGAACGTTCTTGAAGAGAGTCGAATATCCCAGAAGATTCAAGCAAGAAAGACATCGTTGTTGATTCACCACCGGGGATTATTAATGCTTCTGAAGCACCAAAATTTTCAAGACTGCGAACTTCTATAGCTTCTACTCCGAGTCTTTCTAAAGCTTGCACATGAAGCTTAAAAGCTCCCTGGAGCGCTAAAACTCCAACTTTCACGCCTTACCAGCCGCGCTCTGCTAACCGAGTTTCTATCGAATCCATTTCAATACCTGTCATTGGTTCGCCTAGCTTTCTGCTAACTTTTGCCAGAATTGAAGGATCCAAGTAGTTCGTCGTAGCTTCAACTATTGCCCGCGCTCTCGGAGCTGGGTCTTCACTTTTAAATATTCCTGACCCCACAAAAACAGCTTGAGCACCTAACTGCATCACCAAAGAAGCATCGGCAGGTGTCGCTATTCCACCTGCACAGAATACAGGAACAGGTAATTCGCCTGTTTCTGATACTTCCTGCACTAAGGGTAAGGGGGCTTGAAGCTGTTTTGCCCAGTCGAAAAGTTCAGCGGAGTCAGCCTGGGAGATTCTTCCTATATCTCCAAGAATGGATCGCAGGTGTCGAACTGCTTCAACGATATTGCCAGTTCCAGCTTCCCCTTTTGAGCGGATCAAACACGCACCTTCTGAAATTCTTCTTAATGCCTCACCTAAATTTGTGGCACCACACACAAATGGGGCATCAAATTTCCATTTATCGATGTGATGTGCTTCATCCGCTGGGGTCAGCACTTCACTTTCGTCTATATAGTCAACTCCGATCGACTGCAATACTTGTGCCTCAGCGAAATGTCCTATCCTTGCTTTAGCCATGACCGGAACCGTGACAGCATTTTTGATTTCTTCGATCATTTCAGGATCAGACATTCTCGCGACACCTCCGTCACGACGTATGTCGGCTGGCACTCTCTCTAATGCCATTACTGCGGTTGCTCCTGCATCCTCAGCTATTTTCGCCTGATCTGCATCGACAACATCCATAATGACGCCGCCTTTTAGCATCTCGGCAAGACCCCTTTTGACTAATCGGGTCCCTGTATCACGATTAAGTTCATCCATCATGTAAGTCTAGAAGAGGTTAAGAGATATACCTTTCTGAAAATTAAAATGGTTTACTTTTGCTTTTATCCAGTTAAAACCGCTGCTTCCATTGGGCTCAACAAAGATGCTTCTCCCAATTGTGCCAAAACGACCCATGTTCTCCCATAGTCAAGACTCACAGATTTTCCTGAGTCATCATCGTAAAACGACCATTTCAAAGCCTCAAACTGTCGATCCCATGTGATCCCCACAATTTTTCCGTTTCGGAGAAGCCACCCATCTCCGCTACCCGTGCTTTGGGCTTGAGGTGAATTAGGATCAGCATTTGATCTGAAATAGTCAACATAAAGGAGCAGGACATTTTCTGAATCCAACTGAATACCATCTGAGCCAATTAAAGGAGAGCCGTCCTGAAAACGTTTCCACTTTGAGGACTGCTGATCCCAAAGATACTCGACAACACGACCACCAGTTTCCCAGCGTAATCCCAAAGTTGACACTGCAGAAACTGGGACTGCTCCATAATCAAATATTGCAATTGGTGCCGACGTTGGAACATCACCAATCAAATAAGCAGGGTTCAAAACACCGTCGTAAGGAGGGTTGCCTCTTGAAGAGTCACGAGAAAAAGCACCTGAGGAATTTATTTCTGCACTTTGTCTAATGAAAGTTCCACTTCGTTCTGCTTCTTCAACTTCTGCTCCCACTCCTTCGTTGCTGCCCCAATACGCGAAATGAGGATTGCTGAGATTTCCAATGAGACTTATATCCGTAGACCGAGCTGACCTAACTGGAGCTATACGTTCAGGCAACGAACTCTGATATATGCCTAAAAATCTTGTTTTACCTGCTTCTATGAGAGTTTCATAGACTACGTCCGCCTCTGAAAGCCCCTCGTGAGGGAGCGAATTAGAGTCATTGTTGCCTATCTTCACTGTCAATGCGGGTCTGGGAATTACCCCTTCCAACGCTGGCAGACCGGTCAAAGGGTGTCTAGGGCCAACCCACTCTTCAGGGTCAATTATTGTTGTTGTCGTTGCAAGCACTGTTTCAGTGGTTGTTGTCGCGACGACTGAACTAGTTGTCGAAGAAAGTGTTGACAGAGACGAAGTGGTGGTAGTTGCTTCAACAGTGATTTTTTCACTTCCGCCACATGAAATGAAGGAGAAAAATCCCATAACCGCTATGAGGAAAATCTTTGTTGATTTAAAATTCCTTGCAGTGCTCACAATTCCTCCATTGCTGAGACTCTCTCTTCAGTAGATGGGTGTGTTTCTTCAGTATCCAACCCCTTTGGGTTCATCAACCATAGGTGTGAGGTTGATTTAGGTGCATCTTCAATTTCTGTCCCTAAACCCTTGAGCGCTAAGAGTGACCTCTGAACTCCTGGAGGGTATCGAGTCAGTTCCGCTCCCCTTACATCTTCAAGTCTGACATCGTCTTGATATTTCTTACTCCCGGTAAAAATGCCGACCAAAGGAAACCTAAGGAAAAATGCTTCTACCGTCTTTTTTGACAAACGACTGTCAAGGCACTTTGCAATCAATTGAGCTAAAAGGCCTTCAATTTCAACGAGGTCTAATGAGTCGATAGCTCCTGTAGTTAAAACGACCGCTTGTGATCGTTTGTCAGCGACAGCTGCCGCATTACCGTTGGGACTTTCAATCACATAAACATCCGGCTTGTCTAGACCATGATTTACACATATGCCGTCAAGAGCATTGTGTAACCGAGGAAATTGTTTTTCAGTTGCAGGAATACTGCCAAGTGATCTGAGAACAGCACCTGGAGCAATACGAGCCAGAGCGAAAACCAGCAACAAGGAAACTATTAAAGCTAAAGCCAGAGGTAGAAGGAACGAATTATCCACAAAGAAAAAAATTGGTACCCAAACTAAGAATGAAAGAAACAAATATGTATGAAAAACCGGAGAACGTATATCTATAATCTTCATTTTTACCCAGGTGTAGGAATAATTATTTATCTCTGCTCTAGGCATATTACGCATTTATTTGGGTCAAATGGGGTCAATTAGCCAAGATCGCTTCATAAGATTTCGAATAAGTCTCTGCTAGACGTTGCATTGAAAAATTTTCTGCCCTCTTTAGACCTCGAGCAGACAATCTTTCAGCTTGATCAGGGTTTCTAAGGATCTTTTCAATAGCACCGGCCAAAACCTGTGAATCGCCAGCTGGAACCAAAAGTGCATCTTCACCGCCACGGGCTACTTTTGCATAACCAGGAATGTCACTTGCTACAACCGGGGTTCCACAAGCCATTCCCTCCAACAAAACAACCCCAAAAGATTCCCCTCTTAATGATGGTGCACAAAATATATCTGACCCTTTTATACGTGACAGTTTCTCGTC
The DNA here is from genome assembly GCA_002299135.1 of Candidatus Neomicrothrix sp. UBA672. Classification (GTDB taxonomy): domain Bacteria; phylum Actinomycetota; class Acidimicrobiia; order Acidimicrobiales; family MedAcidi-G1; genus MedAcidi-G1. Next base: position 4,952 of record DBNM01000013.1, read on the forward strand.
TTCACTTATCCGGCCTAGCCATTTAACTCTATGATCTCCTGCTGCTTGAGCTTTCAGTTCGGTGGTTTCAGGTCCATCACTTGCAACCCAAAGTTGCGTATCTGGTGGTAAAAAAGTCATCGCTTCGAGCAGCACACCTAGACCTTTTCGGGGTTCATGTCTACCAATAAAAAATATTGTTGGGCTTTCTTTTGACCATGGGACTACCGAGCTGCATCTATCTGTTTCAACTCCATTGAAAAGGATCTCATACTCTCCTCCTAAAGCCGAGTGGGCCATTTCTGCTGCATCTTCAGAAACAGCAACGGCATGATCTAGTCGGTTACGCAACCACTTCACGGGACCTTTTAATAAGTCATACGCCAAACTTTTACCTGCTGCATGAAATGTGCCCAACATGGGACTCTGAGCTAAAAACAAAGATGTCAGAGTCGGTCCAGGGGCTAATGGCTCATGCAAATGGAGAATGTCAAATTGTTCGTCTCGCAGGGCTCTGATTGTTCTCAATGCACAAGGGACATCAGGAGCGATCGGGGCAACAGACCCATTTGCTGTCGTAGGTATGCTCATGCCAAGAGGTGTCACTCCCGTGTCAGGGGGTGGACCATCACACGGACCAAGAACCCGGACAAAATGGCCTAAGCCTCTCAGCATCTTCGCTAAGCCCAAAACTTGTCCTTGAACTCCCCCAGGAACCGTCAAACTGTAAGGGCATATAAGACCTATACGCATACTAGATTCTACC
>DBNM01000013.1:5901-10693 GCA_002299135.1 Candidatus Neomicrothrix sp. UBA672
AAGCCTCTCAGCATCTTCGCTAAGCCCAAAACTTGTCCTTGAACTCCCCCAGGAACCGTCAAACTGTAAGGGCATATAAGACCTATACGCATACTAGATTCTACCCTTTTCTGGTTGAGAGTCGGAAGGCCAATTTGGTTGCATCAAATGCCACTGTTCTGGCGCTTTCCTGATCAATAATTCCATCTCGTCTGCAATTGTCTGTGTAATGCGTTTTACATCAGAACGAAATTTCCCTTTTCTTTCAAGAGGAATGGCTGGGCGGACAACTCCGTGGCAACCATCTCCCTTGTTGTATATCGCTACTGGCAACAATGTTGCCCCAGTCCTTAAAGCAAGAGTTGCAGGACCAGCGGGTAGCAAGGTTTTTTCCCCAAAAAACTCAACTTCTACTGAAGAACCACCAACATCGCGATCTGAAACAAGAACTATAAGTTGCTTGTCCGATATGGCTTTAAGAATCTGAGAGCCTGCGTCTGACCCTAAAGATATTATGTCCATGCCTAAAGCATTCCGACTGCGTTTAAACCATTCGAATAGTTCTGGCGGTTCGAGAGGTTCCACCACAGCGCTTACCGAGACACCCTTGATTTTCGATATCCATAAGCCGCCCCAGTCCCAAGCTCCTAAATGAGGTAAGACCAAGATGACGCCAGAGTCTTTTTTTAAAGCTGTTTCAATCAACTCCCAACCATCATGGGTGAAGGTGCTTCCTAACTCTTCTTTGGTCATGTCAACAAGGCGGAAAGTGTTTACCCAGTAGTGTGCATATGATTCAAATGTCTGGTTGACGAAGTCTTTCAATTCTTTCCTTGAAAGCTCAGAATCACTTAACCGATTAGCATTTCTTATTACTTGATCTCTACGCTTTTTGTCGATTCTTGCAATCACATAACCTAAAAAAGATGCGACACTCAATCCAATTCTTTTAGGAAGCTTTCGCGATAATAAAGCTGCCAGTTTGTAGCCAATAAGGGCCGAGGAGGCCAATTTTCACCCTTGACGCTGTGAAGATCGGCGCGCCGCTAGATGCTGACGGCGCTCTTTTCTACGATCTAAACGAAGTTGACGTCTTCTCTCTGAATTCTGATGATGCGATGTCTCTCGCACAGCACTCGCCTGCTTCCACACCTTGACAAACCTCTGTAAAGCCGTAAAAGTGCTCAAGACTAGCATGACCCACAAAATGGCTACTAGGGCTTCTGAGAAGAGCAACCCGAGCGCCAGAACAATGAATCTTTCCGCTCGCTCCATAAGACCACCTTTGGCCTCAAGGCCCAAAGATTCGGCTTTAGCTCTCTGATAGGAGATGAGGAGGCTCACAAACATCACTGATACCGGGAGCATTACCGTATATCCAGGTTCATCACCAATCAAAAACCATGCAATTCCTCCCAGTAGAAGAGCATCTGTTAGACGATCAGAAACAGAATCAAAGAACGCTCCCCTTAAAGAAGCGGCCCCTGATGCTTTTGCTACAGGTCCGTCAAGCGCATCAGAAATACCTGTCATCACAAGGAGAACAAAACCTAGGCGCAAAGAACCGGATGCTACAGAAATGGAAGCTGCTACAGCCATGAGTATGCCAATGATCGTTACCACGTCGGCTGTGATACCGACTCTATGCAAATTTTTTCCAATCGGGCTCAAGCCTCTATCGACTATGTTGCGCCAATTTCCATCTAACAATTTCTTCCACCCCGAATCGCTTCGAATAAGGACCTGTGAACAAATTCATTTTAGGAGAGAACACGGAAAAAAGAAGTAGACGGTCTTAAATTCATCAAATGATTTAGAAAACTGCTTCTACTCGTCCTGCCAAGTCTCAGGATTTTTCTCGAAATGGCTTTCTATCACTGAGCCATTCACAGCGTCAATCATCACTAAACCTCTTTGAATTGGTGGTGATTCGCTGGAGTACAAAAGAACTCGCCACGCTGGTCGGCTTCTTATTCCCCTCCAAACCATTTGGGCCGAAGCGTGACCTACGGGAAAACCTGCAGTTTTAGCTGCTTCCACCAAAGCATCTGTTTCATCAATGGAAAGCTTCCATCCGGCCTGCAGGTGATAGATACCGACTAAAGCCAAAGTAATTGCTGTAGCGACGTAACCCCAGTTAGTGAAAGGGGATGAATCAAATAATTCTGAAAATAGGAAAAAAATAATTGAAAAAAATAGATACAGGAAACCCGGTATGCGCCGACGACTGTTGTCTGGGAACTGGTAAGGGCCTACAAAACCGTGAACGTCAAGGTCGTCTGGAAGCGCATCAGTTACGTCTTCATCCTTAATTTCACCATTCATCATTTGACTCTAACGTTGTTGCTCATGAATCTATGAATGAAATTACTTTTGCAGCTGACTCGTTAGGGTCATCTAAACCATCAATGATTAGCTCAGTTGAATCTCTGAATGGTTGTACAAACTTCTTATGCATTGGCAATACTGAGGCTTTGAACTGTCTTCTTACACTTTCTTCAGTCCTGCCACGTTCACTCATATCTCTAGCAATTCTTCTTTTCAGCCTTGTTTCCTCAGGAGTGTCAATGAAAATTTTGAAAGTCAAACGTTCCCTGATTTCTGTAATAGCCATTATTAAAATCCCATCGACGATTACAAATTCTTTTGGTTCTATTTTTTCTGTTTGTTCCGTACGAGTATGGGTTGCGAAATCGTAAATTGGGGCTGTTATTGAACTGCCTTCACTTAACAAATCTAAATGTTTAATAAGTAACTCATGATCCAAGGAGTCTGGGTGGTCATAGTTGACCAAGGCTCTCTGTTCTGCGTCTAGATGTCCTTGGTCACGGTAATACCGATCAAACTGTAAAACTGAAACTCTCTCATGAAGATCTTTTAACAACAGGTCAGCGATAGTAGTTTTGCCTGAAGCCGCACCTCCTGTTATTCCTAGAAAATTCACTTTCATAGCAACAACAGTTTCTGAAAAATTGATGACAATTCAATCAGTATTTATAATGTTGGGGCTTATAAGGACCGCTAACTGGGATTCCAAGATAGTCCGCTTGGCCGTCAGTCAATTCTGTCAATCTGACACCAAGGGAGTCAAGATGAAGTCGGGCAACTTTTTCATCAAGTTCTTTGTCGAGAGTGAATACGCCCAACTCAAATTCTTCCGCTTTATCATGAAGTTCAATTTGAGCTAAAACTTGGTTTGAGAAACTAGCTGACATTACAAAACTTGGATGTCCAGTCGCATTTCCAAGATTAAGCAACCGTCCCTCTGATAGAAGGATTATCGAGTGTCCATCCGGGAAAACAAACTCGTCCACCTGTGGTTTGATGGTGATTTGTTTGACATCTGACATTTTTTGTAAACCAGCCATGTCTATTTCATTGTCGAAATGCCCGATGTTGCCAACAATTGCCTGATGTTTCATAAGACCCATATGTTCAGCTGTAATGACCCCGTGGCATCCTGTAGCTGTAATGAAAATGTCTGCTTCAGTAATCACCTGTTCCAAAGTGTTGACTTCATAACCTTGCATAGCTGCTTGCAGTGCGCATATCGGGTCTATCTCGGTCACGATCACACGTGCCCCTTGTCCTCTTAACGATTCTGCACACCCTTTGCCAACGTCTCCGAAACCGCACACAACTGCTGTTTTACCTCCGATCATCACGTCGGTTGCACGATTGATGCCGTCAATGAGGGAATGCCTGCATCCGTACAAATTGTCAAACTTCGATTTTGTAACCGAGTCGTTTACGTTGATCGCTGGAAATAAGAGCTCTCCAGATTCTTGCATTTGGTAAAGACGCTTCACACCTGTTGTTGTTTCCTCCGAGACACCTTTTATCTGACTGGAAATTTTTGTCCATCTTCCAGGATCGTCTTCCAACGATTTTTTTAATGTTTCTAGAAAAACTGTCCATTCTTCCGAATCCTCCTCTTGGGATTCAGGAACCTCGCCGTTCTGTTCATATTCTCTACCTTTATGGACTAATAGAGTGGCATCTCCTCCATCGTCAAGAATAAGGTTCGGTCCTTCGCCCTGCCATTCGAATATTTTCTGTGTGGCCCACCAGTATTCTTCAAGTGTTTCGCCTTTCCATGCAAAAACGGGGACACCTTTCGGATCTTCAGGATTTCCATCCGGACCACAAACTACTGCCGCTGCTGCATGATCTTGGGTTGAAAAAATATTGCAGCTAGCCCAGCGAACTTGCGCTCCTAAAGCCACTAGGGTTTCGATAAGTACAGCTGTTTGAACGGTCATATGGAGTGAGCCTGCTATTCGTGCTCCAGATAAAGGCTGTTCATCAAAATACTCTGCCCTCAAGGACATCAACCCTGGCATCTCGTGTTCAGCTAGTCGAATTTCTTTTCGACCAAACTCATTAAGATTTATATCAGCAATTTTGTAATCGTTTTCATAAGACATATGCCATTAACGATATCGGGTGACACTTAATAGGAGTGGGTTTCGCCTCTAACTAGAAATGCGCTTCCTTCGGTATCAATTATGTAATTCAAATCTTCTCCTTGAATCAAGAAAGCCTCCCCTGGTTTCAATTGTGCCTCTTCTCCATATTCGACTTTAGTCACTCCGGCTGTGGCCAATACCAAATCGACACTTCTTGAACCGTTTACCTCTATTTTCGTATCCTCTATTCTCCTGACTGCCAGATTGTTAACTGGTCCTGTGTATTCGTGATCTGTTTCATCAGCAGATTGCACTTTAGGTGTTTCTGCTCTGGTGTCTAAGAGGGATAGGAACTCTTTTTTGTCTGTATGTTTTTTTGTTAGACCTGCCCTGACCACATTGTC
>DBNM01000123.1 GCA_002299135.1 Candidatus Neomicrothrix sp. UBA672
GCAGTTTATTCTTTGCACCATTTGCTGAAAGACCTGAAGCAAGAGTCAGGCGTGAAGCAAAAGCTAAAGAGATCTGTGCTGACTGTGCAGTGCAAGATGATTGCAAAGAATATGCTCGCGACAACAGAGAGTTAGGTTTTTGGGGTGGAGAATCAGAGGCAGAGAGAGCTACTGCAGGATTCGCACCAACCACACCGATAATAGGACGCAGACAGGTAGCCGCTGACAGAGCCGCTGCTGCTCTAGCCGCAGCAGCAGCAGCAGGACGTTAAATAAACAAAATAAAATTAGTTCCTGTTAAAGCGAGCTGAAAGAAATATTGGAAAGATTCCAACAGCAACACAAATTCCTGTAGTCAACCACGAGCCACCGGACATGTGAACTATTTCAAAGTAGTCACGGCCGAACTCACTCAAAAGAACAGACACATAAGACAAGCCCATAAACACTGCTAACAATAATTTCCAAGGTTTTATGGGTCTACTTACAACCACAAGAATTCCAAGACCAAGGCATAGAAGAGTCGCTGTTGCAGCAGTTCTAGCTTCAATCAATAAAACATCCGAACGCCTAACAATTTCATAACACACAAAAGTTGCGATCGCAGCAGAGATGCCAGCAGGGATCGAATACCGAAGAACCCTTTTTAGAAAACCTGGCTTCACCAGTGAACTGTCAGGAGCTAAAGCTAAGAAGAAACCAGGAAGCCCTATAGAAAAAGTTCCTATAAGCGTTAGTTGTTTAGGTCGAAAAGGAAAAGGAACGCCGAGTATTCCTACGAGTGCAGTTAATAGAACAGCGTAAGTCGCTTTTGTTATGAAAAGATTAGAAACTCTCTCTATATTATTAATAACCCTCCGTCCTTCTTTAAGAACACGTGGCAATATTTTGAATTGATTATCAAGCAACACCAACTGGGCTACAGCCCTACTAGCCGAACTCCCCGATCCCATAGCGATACCCATATCAGAATCTTTCAAAGCGAGAACATCGTTGACACCATCACCTGTCATGGCAACGGTGTGACCCTTGTTTTGAAGAGATGAAACCATTGCCCTTTTCTGGTGAGGTGTAACACGTCCAAAAATCGACGTATTTTCAATTATTTCATCCATGTTTTGATTTTCTGATAATTCTCTAGCATCTAATACCTCGGAATTAGTTGAGACACCAGCTTTTTTAGCCACAGCAGCAACTGTCGCAGGATGATCACCCGAAATGACTTTTAATTGAATGCCTTGACCTTGAAGGTAGCTAAGGATCTCTTGTGCATCATCTCGCAAAGTATCTTCCAGAAAAATCAGACATACTGGACTTCGACTTGACGGCAATTCATCTGTTTTGCCAGCAGGATCATTTGACCTAGTAAGAACTAAAATACGCTTCCCCTCATTCGCTAGAATTTCCACACGGTTACGATTTTCTTGATCGTCTTTCCCCAGGAGAATTTCAGGAGCACCCAAATGAAACAATCCATTCTCACCGAAGTCACACATAGCCCATTTACGCATTGAAGAAAAGGCTATTGAGTCAACTAGGTGCCAGCCAGGGTCTAGGAATTGTTCGCCTAGAGCAGCAAGTGTCGCGTTAGGCGAAGGGTCGGCAGCCACCATCGCTCCGAGCGCATCAGAAGGATCAGTTCCATCGAGGGTTTCAAATCCTGTATAGGAAATTTCTCCTGTTGTGATAGTCCCAGTTTTATCCAGACACAAGACATCGACACGAGCCAACATTTCAACTGATGCTAGTTCTTTGCATAAAGCTCTATGTCTAGCCAAAGTGACTACACCAGTGATGAAGGAAAGACTTGTGAGTAGAACGAGTCCGTCAGGAACCATCGCAACTGCTGAAGCTACGGTCCCACGTAAAGCTTCCTCCCACAGATCTTCGGTAGCTAAAAGTCTAAGAAGTAAAAGACCTACAGAAGGGGGAATAATTATAATCAACCAACGCAGTATTGTGTCTACCCCGGAACGCAAGTCACTATCGACGAGCCTGAAACGCCGAGCTTCTTCAGCCAAAGCAACTGCATATGAGTCAACACCTATACGCATAGCTCTGTAATGACCAAAACCAGCTGATACAAAACTTCCAGACAAAACCTCATCTTGAATATTTTTTTCGACAGGTTCAGATTCACCAGTTAGTAGTGATTCATCGACTTCTAAACCAGCAGAATGTGTTAATTCGCCATCCACAACTATTTGATCACCTGGTTGGATTTCAATCAGGTCATCAAGTACGACTTCAGAAACATTAATTTCTTTAGTAATTCCTTCACGAATTACGCGCGCTTTAGGAGCTGATAGAACAGCTAACTCCGTCAAAGTTTTTCGAGCTTTCAATTCTTGAAAAATCCCGATGACACTGTTAGAAAAAATAACTCCTGCAAATAAAGCATCTCCTGGGAAACCTGCTACCAATATGAGAACGAGCAGAGTTCCCATAATCCCATTGACCGGAGTTAAAACATTTGCTCTCAATATTTGCTTAGTGGTACGAACAGGAGCATCAGGGACGTTGTTAACCTGACCTTTTTCTATCCGTTCAGCAACTTCGGTTTCCGTTAGGCCTATTGCGGTCTCGAGAGAGTTATCAGCACTCATACATAAATATTAGGTTAGAGAGCTAGCTATTTGATTGTTCAAAGTGGTAACCATCTGTAGTCATCGTCAGCCTATGGCGTTCTCCGGGCATATCAGGATCGGTTTTTTCATAACCTGCGTCTCCAAACCACATTGCCACTGGCCCTTTCGCTGATTGAGCTATATGCGTTTCATAGAAAATTGGATCCTTGGCATCAAGGTCATTTAAAGCATTTTCAACATTTGTAAAAGAAATAAGACGATTCAAGGTCACCCAAGTAGGTGGCGCTAGTTCTATCTCACCGGCATCACGCAAATCGATGGCTTCATGAGGACGGAACCAATTGTGTTCAATGATTTCAGAATCATCAATAGTGACTTCGTCACCATCTAGCAGTTTCGTTGCAAAAAAGTATGTAGAAAATCTTTTAGGAGTTATAGCTGGTGGAACCCAATGCGAAAACCAAAACAAGTTTTCTTGAGAAACAGAAATTGCTGCCTCTTCGAAAGTCTCTCTTGCAGCAGCATTTGTTGCTGTTGCTAATTCATCAAGAGATCCGTCGGAACCAATAACCTTGTCAGTTTCATCAATTTTGCCACCAGGGAAAACCCACATACCTCCAAAAGCGACTTTGGAATTCTTTCGAAGCATTAAAAGTTCAATACCGGGTTCTGAATCCCTCATTATTACAACAGTTGCAGCAGGTATCAGATCACTCGTTCCTCGCTCTTCGTGATCTGATTCCCATTTTTTGTAACGACTTTCATCACGATTATTCATCAATGAAAGTCATTCCTTTTCTTCTGAGTTCCCTCTGGTGAGATCGCCGAAAGGAGATCTATCAAACCAAAGAGTTTCTTCGACAAGTTTTCTACTTTTCCAACCTGAGTCTGACCGGATCAGTTCATGTCTGTATTTTCCACCTACAAACCAGATTTCTCCTCCTTTTAGACGCATTGGATTATTGAAAAGAGCAAGAACATCAGCTTTGTTTTCTTCTTTCTCTAACACTTCGATGTTGGTGACGAGATGTTGAGACATTTCAAACATGTCTAAAGATTTTGATAAAAACGAAACGGTTTCCTCCAAATTGCCAACTGAGCCTCCTGAAGATGAGTAATCGATGTGTGCATCCGTTGTGAACAAGGTTCTATAAAGATCCCAATCCCGAGTATCGACGGCACGCGCATAGCGCGAAAAGAAATCTGTTATCTCAATCCTGTCAACAACATGTTCAATGTCCATAAGACTGCTTTCCAATCACAGGAATTAAAATCCCTTGAAAAACTTAAAACCTTTCTCTGTTATAGCAGTAAAACTTATTTGACATGATGTTCTGCAAAGCTCGCCATTCCATCCATCCAAGAAATTTTACATGGCCCAGTTATTGATTTTCTGAAACCCGGATCTGCTGCACCTCCTGATTGGCTACCGGGCACATTTTCGTAAAGGAGTTGTGGAGTTTTACCCAAGAGAGAACCGAAAAAAGCACACCAGTCTTCAGCAGTTACAACTTCATCTCCGCACCAGTTAACGATGGTAGAGGGAGTTGAAGCGGCTTCAAGAAGATGTGAGACCTGATGAGCGAGATCTGTCTCATGGATGGGGCTATAAGGAGAAGGGGCTGAGTCTCTGAGTGTTATTGGTTTATCAGCTGCTATTGCTGCACAGTGATATTTTGGAAGACCCCCATTATCGCCATAGCTTGCATTAATTCGAGCGATAGTAGTAGGGAGGTCAAGAACTCTAGACATGGTCCTAGCAACAGCTTCTTGGCTTATTTTAGAGATTCCATAAGTAGGAGAATGGGTAACAGTTGAATCACCCAGTGGATCACTTTCATGGTATAGATGCCAAGGGTTTTCATTGGGTTTGTAAACAGAGTTAGTTGAAGCTATCAATACGGACTTGGCGTTGCGACAATGTTCCATCAAGATTCCCGTCGCTTCAGCATTATTCGAAATTGCCAAATCATAATCAGCTATTGGGCCTTGAAAAACTGCAAAATGTACTACATGATCGAAATCGGTTGGAAGAGTTCCGTAGTCTTTCGAATTTAAATCAAGAGTAAAAGTGTGGACGCCCAGTCCCTCTACACGTTCTTTGTTCTGTTCATCGGTAAACCGGGCAACCCCCCAAACTTCATTTTTTTCTGCTAAGAAACGAGCTAACGGAAAGCCAATTTGGCCAGTTACACCTGTAACGAGGATTTTTTTATCTGATAGCATTCTCCGACGATAGGCCGATTGGGTGACCTCCGATAGTGTCGCCGCATAACTTTTAGTAAAAAATATATTAAGGAGGAAAAGTGGCTGGTCATCTTTCAGGTAAAAACATTGCAGTAACAGGAGCCGGAAATGGAATTGGACGTTCTGTCGCCATTCTCTGCGCAAAAGAAGGAGCGAACGTAGTTGTTGCTGACTATGGGGTAGAGCTAGACGGTTCTGCTCCTTCAAGCGCTGTGGCTGATGAAGTCGTAAATCAAATTAAGGAATCAGGTGGAAATGCAATTGCTGTAGCTGGTGATGTTTCAGAATCAGAAGTAGG
>DBNM01000148.1:0-821 GCA_002299135.1 Candidatus Neomicrothrix sp. UBA672
TCTATTCTTGAAATAGGTGACGGAGTGTTTGAAGTTAAATCTACGCATGGTGATACGAACCTGGGTGGAGATGATTGGGACGAAGCAATTATTGAATGGTTAGTAACTTCTTTTAAGAATGATCATGGTGTTGATTTGGCTTCTGACCCAATGGCAACGCAACGTCTTAAGGAAGCAGCTGAAAAAGCAAAGATAGAATTATCACAAGTTCAGCAAACACAAATAAACCTTCCCTTTATTACTGCTACAGATGGTGGTCCCTTACATTTGGATTATTCATTAACGCGAGCAAAATTTCATGAGCTAACTGCTGAATTATTGAAAAAATGTCGTGGCCCCTTTGAGCAAGCAATCAAAGACGCAGATGTAGGTAAGGGTGAAATTGATCATGTGGTACTAGTAGGAGGCTCCACTCGAATGCCCGCAGTGGTTGACTTAGTTAAAGAGATTTCCGGCAGCGAACCAAGTAAAAATGTAAACCCTGATGAAGTAGTAGCAGTTGGCGCAGCTGTTCAAGCTGGTGTTCTCGTAGGCGAAGTTAAAGACGTTTTACTGCTTGATGTAACACCATTGTCTTTGGGAATAGAAACCAAGGGTGGTGTAATGACAAAACTCATCGACAGGAATACAACAATTCCAATACAAAAATCTGAAATTTTTACTACTGCTGAGGATAGTCAGCCATCTGTTGAGATTCATGTCTTACAAGGTGAAAGAGAAATGTCCCAATTCAACAAGACTTTAGGAAAGTTCCAACTAGTTGACATACCTCCTGCACCTCGCGGTATGCCTCAAATAGAAGTAACTTTTGATATCGATGC
>DBNM01000148.1:1126-17537 GCA_002299135.1 Candidatus Neomicrothrix sp. UBA672
ACTTTTGATATCGATGCAAATGGAATCGTTCATGTTTCAGCAAAAGATAAAGCTACGAATAATGAGCAATCGATGACAATTACTGGTCAATCATCTTTAGATAAAGATGTAATAGATCAAATGGTTCAAGATGCTGAAACTCATGCCGAAGAAGATAAATCTCGTCGTGAAGACGCTGAAGTTAGGAATAATGCAGACAATCTTGTTTATCAAACTGAAAAAATGCTTACAGATCAGGCTGAAAATATTTCAGAAGAAGAAAAAAGCATCGTCCAGGAAAAACTAACTGAATTAAAAACGCTGTTAGACGGTGATGATATTGAAGCGATAAAAAATGCTACAGAAGCCCTAATGGCAGCTAGTCAAGAATTTGGGCAGAGAATTTATGAATCTGCTGCTCAAGAAAATTCCGAATCTCAAAGTTCAGAAAATGATGATGTAGTTGACGCTGAAATTGTTGATGAACAGTGAATTCAATAAATTCAGAAGAACAAAATGAGAATGGCACTTCTCCTGAGTTTGAGGAAGAAGAGTTGCAAAACACTTCAGAACAAGAACACAAGAAAAACGAACAGGTCGATGATGTGTCTTCAGTTGGTGAAACGGTGGAAGAAAGTAATAACTCTGACGACTCGATGGAATTGTCATTTAATGAAATTTTGTTAGAACGCGATGAATATTTAAACCTTTTACAAAGCGTTAAAGCTGAATTTGATAATTATCAAAAGCAAACTAAGAAAAGAATAACCGAAACACGTACTTACGCACGTGGAGAAATAGTCGAGAAACTTCTCCCAATTCTTGATGCATGCGATGCAGCTGTTTCTCATGGCGCTGAAGACGTAGTAGCGATTAGAAAAGCATTAATTGATTCTTTAGAAAATGAAGGTTTGGAACTTGTTGGAACGGCTTTAGAAGAATTTGACCCTTCCATTCATGAAGCTGTTTCGCATGAACCAGGTATTGAGGGTGAAGAAGGACAAATAGTAATTGAAGTATTAAGACAAGGATATTTTTGGGAAGGCAAAATACTTAGACCTGCAATGGTCAAAGTACGTGGTTAACGGGTTTGTGAGATATTAAGTGACTGCTCAAAAAGACTGGCTAGAAAAGGATTTCTATCAAACTCTTGGTGTCTCAGAGAGTTCGTCAGCTAAGGAAATTACAAAGACTTATAGAAAACTTGCGCGAAAATTGCATCCAGATGCGAATCCGAATGACAAAGAAGCTGAAACAAAATTTAAGGAAGTGTCTGCTGCCTATGACGTCATTGGAGATGAAAAAAAGCGTTCTGAATATGATGAACTTCGCCGCTTAGGTCCTCTTGGAGCTGGTTTTAACTCGGGTTCTAGCGGCTTTAATTCAGGCGGCATCCCTTTTGACATAAGCGATATTTTTGGGAACTTTTTTGGAAATCAACCAAATGGAGGTGGTCAAAGAGGTCTAGATATAGAAGCTACTCTGCCTCTTTCTTTTTTAGATGCTGTAAATGGTGTTACCACTACTTTGACGTTAGGAAGTCAGAGAGATAAAGGATCGACATCTGTGCGAGTGAAAATTCCACCTGGAGTCGAAAACGGTCAAAGAGTCAGAGTAAAAGGTAAAGGTCAATCTGGACCTGTGGGACCTGGAGACTTATTTGTAATTGTGCAAGTAGAACCACATGAATTTTTTGGGCGTGAAGGGAAAAATTTGACTTTAGTTACCCGAGTTACTTTTCCTCAACTTGTACTTGGGTCTGAAGTAAAAGTTGACACATTAGACGGTAGTAAAGTGACGTTACGTATTCCCCCCGGGACGCCAAATGGAAGGACATTTCGTGTAAAAGGAGGCGGAGTTTCCACTTCAAGAGGACTTGGTGATCTTTTAGTAACAGTTGAAGTTGAAATCCCAACGCAGGTGAGTGATAAAGAAGTTTCACTTATTGAGGAGTTGGCTGATGTTATGGCGAAAAAAACGCCCAAGGATTAATGCAGTGATTAATAAAGCTAAGGTCATGAGTGTGTTGAGTTTTACCGCTCAGACAGAGGAAAATTGATATGGAAAGACCACAACCCGATCAAGCAGTTTATGTAATTTCAGTTGCAGCAGAATTATCTGGAATGCATCCCCAGACTCTACGTATTTATGAAAGCCGAGGATTACTGGATCCGGCTCGAACAGCTGGAGGTAACCGTCGATATAGCGACACTGATATAAGACTTCTTCGGCGAATCGCAGATTTAACTGCCGAGGGTCTAAATCTGCAGGGTGTTAAGCGTCTTTTAGAACTTGAAGCTGAAGTAATTCGTCTAAATCGAGAACTTGAAATAGCAAAAAATCAAATTGCCGAAGCAGTTACTGAAGTGCACCGCCAATATCGAAGAGATCTTGTACCTATAAAACAAAGCGTCACTTTACTTCGGCAACAGAAAAGGCCTTGACCTGCAGTTTTATGAATTAATTTTCAAAATCTTTTATAACAAAAAGATTACAAACAGGTTTCGTTCCACAATTACCCCCTTTCTCTGAAAGGGTATTAGAGGCTTTTCCACAGGACATGTGGAAAACCAAATCTTTAGTTGTAGGGACTTAGCTTTTAATCATAAATAATTTAATGCACTAAAAAAGTGCTGAAAAAAAGCCCGAAATAAAGGTAAGATCAGCAAGTAATAATCCCTACTCAGGAGAATTGATGTGCCCGCTACAGTCGTCGTAGGAACGCAGTGGGGTGATGAAGGTAAAGGAAAATTTACCGATCTTGTCGCTCAGGACGCGTCAATGGTTGTTCGTTACCAAGGTGGTCATAATGCAGGCCATACTTTGGTAGTAGATGGAGAAACTTTTGCCTTACAGCTAATTCCTAGTGGAATTTTGGCAGAACATGTAACTCCAGTAATAGGTAATGGGGTTGTAGTTGATCCGGGTGTTCTTATCGAAGAAATGGATTCTCTTGAGTCACGTGGAGTGAGTACGAAGAACTTGCGAATTAGTGGTAATTCCCACTTAATCTTTCCTTATCACCAAGAGTTAGATGCACTTTATGAAAGTAATCTTGGCGATGAAAAAATAGGTACAACCAAACGTGGTATAGGTCCTGCATATGCCGATAAAGCTTTACGAATAGGTCTTCGAGTTCAAGATCTTCTTGATCGTGATGGTTTTACACAAAAATTAGAAGCAACGATGAAATACATTAATAGTGTTCTCACTCAAGTCTTTGACCACGCCCCTATGGATCCGACGGAAATTGCGAAAACATATTTAGATGACTATGCACCACGCATAATTCCACACATAGCAGACACGATTAATTTAATCCACGAAGAGTTAACTGCAAAAAAACGAATATTACTTGAGGGAGCCCAGGCCACTTTTCTTGATTTGGATTATGGAACTTATCCTTTTGTAACTTCTTCTAATCCAGTTGCAGGAGGAGCTTGCACCGGATCTGGGGTAGGTCCGCTTGATATCGATCGAATAATAGGAATAACTAAGGCTTACACAACACGAGTTGGTGCTGGACCTTTTACTGCTGAATTATTTGATGACGTTGGTGAACATCTTGTCGACGTTGGCCATGAGTACGGTACAAATACAGGTCGTAGACGTCGTGTGGGTTGGCTTGATTTGGTGATGCTTAGTTATGCCACTCGCGTCAATTCCTTAACTGAGCTTGCAATTACAAAACTTGACGTTTTAGACAATTTAGATGTGATAAAAATTTGTGTTGCTTATGAATTTGAAAGTCAGAGATACGACTGGTTACCTCACCACCAGTCAGTACAGAACCAAGCAGTTCCTATATATGAAGAATTTCCAGGTTGGAAATGTGATCTATCAGAAGTCAAAAATAGATCGGAACTTCCAGAAGAAGCTGAGAATTACTTGAATTTTATTGAAAATTCTTTAAATATTTCTGTCGACTTAGTCGGAGTGGGACCAGGACGCCATCAATATTTTAGCCGCCAGCAATAAAGAGGTTAAATGAAGGTTTGTGTTGTCGGATCAGGAGGAAGAGAACATGCGTTGGCGCATGTTCTTGCACGAACAGCCGAGGTGATTGTCACTCCAGGAAATCCTGGGATACCTTTTTCTACTAATCAACCTGTAAAAGAAATAGAAGCTGATTTATTTGTTATAGGTCCAGAACAGCCTTTAGTTGAGGGACTAGCTGATGAATTGAGAAAACAAGGGAAGCTTGTTTTCGGTCCTAATGCTGATGGAGCAAAAATTGAGGGTTCAAAAAGTTGGATGAAAGAAATCTTGGTTGAATCAGGTGTTCCTACAGCTAGGCATGGAGTATTCACAGAAAAGGAAGCAGCATTTGATTTCCTTCAAAACCTCTCGGATCTTTATGTGATTAAGACAGATGGCTTGGCAGCTGGTAAAGGGGTTTTAGTTACTTCAGATTTGGTTGAAGCCAGACAAGCTGTATCTGAGTACCTATCTGGAAAAGCTTTCGGGACTGCTGGAAAACGAATTGTTATAGAGGAAGGACTAACAGGACCAGAAATTTCATTACTTGCAGTTTGTGACGGTCAAACTGCAGTTCCTTTAGCTCCGGCACAAGACTTTAAGAGACTTAAAGATCAAGATGAAGGGCCAAATACTGGAGGCATGGGTGCCTATTCACCGGTTCCTTTCGTGGAAGAAAACTTGGTCGAAAGAATCATGGACATTGCTGTTATGCCAACTTTGGAGACATTAAAGCGAAAGGGAATTGATTACAGAGGTGTTTTGTATTGCGGCTTGATGATTACACCGGATGGACCAAAAGTTCTTGAATACAATGCAAGGTTCGGTGACCCTGAAACTCAGGTAGTTCTACCTAGATTAGAAACAGATTTAGTCGAGTTGCTTCTTGGCGCAGCATCTGGTTCTCTTAATTCAAATCCAATTTTTTCGAATGAAGCAGCTGTTGCTGTTGTATGTGCTTCCGAGTCATATCCGGAAAATTCAAGAACTGGCGATTTTATAGATGGATTGTCACAAGTTCAGGAAATGAAAGGGATAGATATTTTCTTCTCGGGTGTCAGAAAGACTAATAATGGATTTGCAACAGATGGTGGAAGGGTTTTAACGATCACCGGTATGGGCCCAACATTGGAGAAAGCTAGGGATTTAACTTATGAAGCAGTTTCACAAATTTCATGGCCTGGGATGCAAAAACGAGAAGACATTGCTTCTAATTTCGACTTATATAAAGATGAATAGATAGACGAAGGAAAGGAACAATAGTGACAGAAAGAGTTGCGGTACTGATGGGATCTCCAAGCGATTCTGATCGGATGAAACCTGCCACAGAAATATTAGAGAAATTTGGAGTTGATGTAGATACGAGAGTTATGTCGGCGCATCGAACTCCAAAAGATGTTGCAGATTTTGCTTCTTCTGCTATTGAGGATGGTTTTTCAGTAATTATTTGTGGAGCTGGAATGGCTGCACATCTTGCTGGAGCAGTTGCAGCAAATACAATTCTCCCTGTAATTGGAGTTCCATTATCAGGAAGTTCAGTTTCTGGTTTTGATTCTCTCTTAGCAACAGTTCAGATGCCTAAGGGAATTCCTGTAGCTACTGTTGCAATAGATGGAGCTATGAATGCTGGATTATTGGCTATACAAATACTTGCTTTAAGTGAACCAAAATATGTAAAACTTCTTGAGTCACATAGAGAAGAAATGGCATCAAGATAGAATGATTTCGTTTTGATCGTGGAAAATGTTCTCGCCAGTCGCTATGCAAGCCAACAGATGGTTGATATTTGGTCAACTGAATCTCGGATAGTTCTTGAACGGGAACTATGGGTAGCTGTATTAAAAGCGCAAAAAGAACTTGGTATTGAAATCGAAGATCAAGTAATTAAAGATTATGAATCGGTTATAAATTCTGTTGATTTAAATTCGATTCGTGAACGTGAAAAAATCACTCGGCATGATGTTAAGGCTAGATTAGAGGAGTTTTCTGAGTTAGCTGGGCATCAACATGCTCACAAGGGAATGACTTCTAGAGATTTGACTGAAAATGTTGAACAACTACAAATTAAAAAAAGTTTAGATTTGGTTCTTGATTTAGTAGTCGCTTCATTAAGCAGATTAGGGCGGCTTGCTGTCGAAAATTCTTCGCTCATTCTGACTGGGAGAACTCATAATGTCGCTGCACAGCCAACAACGCTTGGTAAACGTTTCGCAAATACGGCAGAGGAATTAATTAACGCTTACCACAAAGCAAATTATTTGTTAAACAATTTCCCCCTTCGTGGTCTTAAAGGTCCTGTCGGTACTCAACAAGACTTATTGGATTTATTTGAAGGTGATAAAGAGAAAGTGAGTTTGATTGAAAATCGTGTAGCGGAAACACTTGGTTTTGATGATGTTTTAGATTCTGTCGGTCAGGTTTACCCCCGCTCAATGGATTTTGAAGTTGTTTCTGCACTTGTTCAGATTTCAAGCGCACCTTCCAATTTTTCAAAGACAGTCAGATTAATGGCTGGGCATAACTTAGTTTCAGAAGGTTTTCAACAAGGGCAAGTCGGTTCATCAGCTATGCCTCATAAGACAAACACTCGAACTTCAGAAAGAATTAATGGTCTTTCATTGGTGTTAAAGGGTTACCTGTCGATGGTAGGTGGTTTAGTTGGGGATCAATGGAATGAAGGAGATGTGAGTTGTTCTGTTGTCAGGAGGGTTGCTTTACCGGATTCATTTTTTGCGATTGATGGATTATTTCAATCATTTATAACTGTGCTTGATGAATTCGGTTCATTCCCAGCGGTAATTGAGAAAGAGTTTTTGGAAGAACTTCCTTATCTATCGACGACAAGGCTTTTAATGGCAGCAGTGCAAAAAGGAGTAGGCAGAGAAACTGCTCATGAAATTATCAGTGAACATGCCAGGAACTCTTCTGTGTCTAGACGTGAAGATTCAGATGGTCTGAGCTTCGTTGAGCTTCTTGCTTCAGATGACCGTTTTCCATTAAAAGGAGAAGAAATAAATGAACTATTTAGCCAAAGGACAATTTTGATTGGTAATGCTCCAAATCAAGTTCAGTCAGTTATTGAAAAAATTGCTGAAATAGTTACGCACAGACCTCTTGCTGCTTCATATAAACCAGAATCTATTATTTAGAAGGAGGTCATTTTTGACTATCAACTTGCCTCATGTGCATTCGGGAAAAGTCCGAGATATTTATGAGATTGATTCCGAGAAACTACTTATGGTCACTTCCGATCGATTGTCAGCTTTTGATGTTGTTTTAAATGAACCGATTCCTGAAAAAGGCCGTGTTCTTACTGCAATGACCAAGTACTGGTTAAGTCAATTGAATAATTTGGTTCCCAATCATTTGTTATCAGTAGACCCAATGGATTTAGGTAGCGAAATAAATCTTGATAATAGAGAGTTTTTGCTTGGTAGAACGATGATTTGTAAACGTGCTGAGATGTTGCCAGTTGAATGCATAGTACGAGGTTTTATTACAGGTTCAGCTTGGAAAGAATATAAAGATAAAGGGACCGTACACGGAGAGAAGGTTGTTTCGGGTTTAAGAGAGTCTGAACAATTTAAACAACCATTATTTACACCTTCAACAAAAGCAACATCTGGTCATGATGAAAACATTTCTTTTTTAGAAGCAGTTGAAATTCTTGGTTCAGATTTGGCAGAAAAAGTTAAAGACGCCTCATTGAACTGTTACAGAATGGCGGCTGATCTAGCTATGGGACGTGGGATCATTATCGCTGATACAAAATTTGAATTTGGTTTAATAGATGGAGAATTAGTTCTCGCAGATGAAGTCCTTACACCAGACTCATCAAGATTTTGGCCTGAAGAGCAATGGAAACCGGGATTTGCGCCACCATCTTTTGATAAGCAACCCGTACGTGATTTTTTAGACAGCGTCGAATGGGATAAAAAACCTCCGCCTCCAAATCTTCCGAATGAAGTTATTTCAGCTACTTCCTCGCGTTATATAGAGGCATATGAGAAGATTTCAGGAAAGTCTTTCGAGGATTGGCCTGGTGCTAGGAGTTAGTTTGGTTTTTTCTGTACTTGTTGATGTTTGTTTACGTAAAGGAATTGCAGATCCAGCGGGTTCCACAATTGAGCGCTCTTTGCCAACTTTAGGTTTTTCGAATGTTAGAGATGTGAGTGTAGGTAAAACGATTCGATTTGTGATTGAAGCTGAAAATGAAAAGGAAGCTCATGAGAAAGTAGAAAGTATTTGTTCTACTTTCTTAACTAACCCAGTAATTGAAGAAGCAGAAATAACAATTGAAAATTTGGAACAAGTAAAAGGCAATTAATGACAGCTACTGTTGGTGTCGCTGTATTTCCAGGTACAAATTGTGAATTGGATTCAATTCATGCAGTCGAATCTCTTGGTGGGAATGGAAAAATTCTATGGCATTCAAGTAAAAATTTGTCTGAAGTTGATGCTGTGATAATTCCTGGCGGTTTTGCACATGGTGACTATTTAAGACCTGGAGCTATAGCTAGATTTTCACCACTCATGTCAGCAATTACTGATTTTGCAAATAACGGGGGGCCTGTATTGGGAATTTGTAATGGTTTTCAAGTTTTAACTGAGTCTGGTCTTTTGCCTGGTGCTCTTCAAAAGAATAAAGGACTCAAATTTTTATGTAAGACCGTTGAAGTCTGTGTGGAGACACAAAATTCAACACTTACTCGACATGCAACAAAAGGAGCTAAATTATCACTTCCCATAAACCATTTTGAAGGGAATTTTACTTGTGATCATGACACCCTTAACTCTCTTTTAGAACAGGATCGTGTCGTACTTCGTTATTGTGATAATCCGAACGGTTCAATTAATGATATTGCGGGTGTTTGTAATGAAGCTCGCAATGTCGTTGGAATTATGCCACATCCAGAAAGAGCATGTGACTCACTATTAGGTAGTGAAGATGGAAAAGTGCTTATTGATTCTCTATTAGGTCTCAATTAATGGGAAGAAAAAGTAAAGCATCTATTTTGAGTATTTCTTTATTGATAAGTGAGAGTTCCCGCCATGGTTGATTCATTACATAGAGCTTTAGGGCTAACCGATGAAGAAGCTTCAAAAATTGGTGAAATTTTACAAAGAGTACCTAATCCTCTTGAGCTAGCTATGTATTCAGTTATGTGGTCTGAACATTGTTCATATAAAAGTAGTCGCCTCCATCTTTCTCGTCTTCCAACATCTGCACCTTGGGTTCTTGTCGGTCCAGGCGAAAATGCTGGGGTGATTGATGTAGGAGATGGAATTGCGGTTGCAATAAGGATTGAATCACACAATCACCCATCAGCTATTGAGCCTTATCAAGGAGCAGCAACAGGAGTTGGAGGTATTCTTCGAGACATTTTTACTATGGGTGCGAGACCTATAGCTCTAATGGATTCTCTGCGGTTTGGATCGTTAGATGATGCAAGGAGTTGTTGGATTGCTGAAGGAGTTGTTTCTGGTATTTCTGGTTATGGAAACGCGGTTGGTGTTCCAACTGTCGGAGGTGAGATTGATTTTGATCCAACTTTTCAAGGCAATCCTTTAGTAAATGTTTTATGTTTGGGTACTTTGCCTAAAGATCGATTGGTTTTAGGTCAAGCTTCTGGAATCGGTAATTTAGCGGTTTTGCTAGGAGCTGCGACTGGTAGGGATGGAATTGGTGGAGTAAGTGTTTTAGCTTCAGCGGGATTTTCTGATCAAGGGGATGTTGAAAAACGGCCGAGCGTTCAGGTTGGGGACCCTTTTGAAGAAAAACGATTAATTGAAGCTTGCTTAGAAATTTTTGATTCAAATCTAGTTGTGGGTATCCAAGATTTGGGTGGTGCAGGGTTGACTTGCGCTACAAGTGAAACTGCTTCTCGAGGAGGAGTGGGAATGGATGTTGATATAAGCGCAGTTCCTCAAAGAGAATTAGGAATGGAAGCTCATGAGATAATGATCAGTGAATCACAGGAAAGAATGCTTGCAATAATTGAACCTATTAATTTAGATCGCCTTTTTGAGATTTGTAATAAGTGGGAAGTGAATGCGAGCGTCATTGGAAGAGTTACAGAGGGGAATAAATTAAGGATACTTGATCGTTTCGAAGGAAATGTCTTAGCTGAAATCCCCGCTTCTTCTCTTCATGATGATGCACCAATTTATGATCGACCTAAAAAAAAGCCTGAACCAAAGAAATCTGTTTTTCATGAAAATACAGAAGTTGCAAGCGATCCAATGAGTGATCTTCTTTCTCTTCTATCAGATCCTTCATGGGTTTACAGTCAATATGACCATCAACTTTTCTTAAATACTGTTGTGGGGCCAGGTCATGAAGCAACAGTTTTAAAGTTGAGGGATCCTGTAAGTGGCTTCGACACCAAAAAAGGTTTAGCTATTACTACAGATGGAAATCATCGTTGGTGTGCTGAAAATCCCAGAGTAGGTACGAAACTGATTGTTGCTGAAGGATTAATGAATCTAGCTTGCGTTGGAGCGTATCCCCTTGCCCTTGTTAATTGTCTAAATTTTGGCAATCCGGAAAACCCTGAAGTTATGTGGCAACTCTCGGAATCCATAGACGGCATGGCAGAAGCATGTGAGGGATTTGGGATTCCCGTAGTAGGTGGGAATGTAAGTCTGTACAACGAATCTTCTGGAGCAAATATTTCGCCTACTCCTGTCGTCGGAATAGTTGGGAAGATTGAAGAGCTTTATAGAAAACCTCCTGGATTTGAACTACTAGAAGGAAATCGTTTAGTTCTTCTAGGTCCAAGCGATGTTGGTTTAGGAGGCTCATTATGGAGTTCTTTGCATGGGTTTGATAGTGGAGAATTAATAGATGTTGATTTTGAAATTCATAAAGTTCTTGCTGACTTAGTAAGGAGTCTTATATCTGATGGAACTATTGACGGAATACATGACTTATCTGCTGGAGGTTTAGGGGTTGCTTTAGCTGAGATGGTCGCAAAATCTAAATTCGGTATTACTGTTGCCCGAATCCCCGATACATTATCGCTTTTCGGTGAAGGGCCAAGCAGAGTTCTTGTTTCAATACATCCGGAAAATGTAAATGACTTGTTGTCTAGGGCAGAGAGCGTAAATATACCTACCACACGTCTGGGTTTAGTAGGTGGTGACAGATTCATCGTCAAGGATTTGATAGATGTTCCAAAAGAAACTATTGACTCAGCATTCGTGACTCATCTACCTAATGCTTTAGGTGCAGGCACAATCAGTTCATGATCAAATGAGTATGCAGGATTTGATTCACTCCCAGACACTAGGATCGCTTTAGTGTCAAAAAGTGAAGCTTTTCAGAGAGCTATAGAACAGTCTGAATTATTTTTCGATGAACCTCATGAAGCGTGTGGGGTATTTGGAATTTTTGCTCCCGACCACTTAGTAGCACACCTTACTTATTTAGGTCTTTATGCTTTGCAACACCGTGGGCAAGAATCAGCTGGAATGGCTGTTAGTGACGGAACATCAATAACAGTCGTAAAAGATATGGGACTAGTATCAAATGTTTTCAACGAGAAGAATCTTGCTGCTTTAAATGGAAATCTGGCTATAGGACAGACTCGTTATTCGACTACTGGTTCAAGTACATGGAGAAATGCTCAGCCTGTTTATCGAGGTGTTGGTGACATCGAGTTTGCACTAGGACATAATGGCAATTTAGTAAATACAGATCAGTTGGCAAGAGAAGCCGGAATGCTAAAAGGAACTGTGGCTTCTGACAGTGATTTAATTGCTGAATTGATTTCTTCAGATATATCCACAAAACAAATTGAAGATCTGGATGATCCTATGAAATCAGCACTCCAAGGTGTTTTGCCGAAATTATCTGGAGCTTTTTCATTAGTATTCTGTGATCAAAATCGAATAATTGGTGTTCGCGACCCCAATGGATTTCGGCCTTTGTGTTTAGGACGGCTTGATGGAGGTTGGGTCTTAGCATCTGAAACGGCTGCTCTAGATGTGATTGGAGCAAATTTTATTCGAGAAATTGATCCAGGAGAAATGATAATAATCGATGGGAAGGGTTGCAGTTCGGTTTTTCCATTTATTGAAGATCAGGTTGATCCGCGTATTTGCTTATTTGAGTTCGTTTATTTCGCTCGACCTGACAGTTACCTTTACGGTCAAAGTGTCCATAAGGCAAGAGTTAAAATGGGTGAAGCACTAGCAAAGCAGGCTCCCGTAGAGGCCGATTTGGTTATGGGCGTTCCAGAATCAGGGATTCCCGCCGCGGAAGGTTTTGCTAGGGAATCAGGAATCCCATTTGGTCAAGGATTAGTAAAAAATCGTTATATAGGTAGATCATTTATTGCCCCTACGCAAGAAATGCGTTCATCAACAGTGAGAATGAAATTAAATCCTTTGAATGAAAATATAAAAGATCAAAAATTGGTTGTTGTAGATGATTCAATCGTTCGAGGTACGACAACAAAAGCGATGGTTCAGATGCTCCGAGATGGAGGTGCAAAAGAAGTTCATTTAAGGGTTTCTTCGCCGCCTTACAGGTGGCCTTGTTTTTATGGAATGGACACAGGTTCAAAAGGTCAACTGTTAGCAGCTAATTTAACAGTTGACGAAATACAAAGATATTTAGAAGTAGACAGTCTTAGTTATCTACAACTTGAAGAGCTTATTAATGCGACAGGAACATCGGGATCCGGGTTTTGTGATGCTTGTTTAACAGGTGAATACCCCATAGAGATACCTACAGAACTCTCTTCAAAATTGAATAGTGAAGAAAGCGAAGATCAAAATTTGGTTTCAAATGATTTTTTTTCAACTATTAGAACAACAAATTCGTGATTTTGGTAGATCATAAACTTGCAATCAGGTGCTTATTGTGAAAAGTGATGACTACTTGTCGTCAGGTGTAAGTTTGGATGCGGCTAGGCAAGTTGTTAAGCAAATAAAACCTTTTTCCTCAATGACACATCGTCCAGAGGTTGTTGACAATTTTGGTGGTTTTGCTGCAATGTTCGATTTGGGGTTGTCGTCATATAAAGATCCTCTATTGGTTTCTGCGACTGACGGTGTAGGAACGAAGTCAGAGATAGCCAGAATGCTCGGTAGATATGAAACTATAGGAAATGACCTCGTAGCAATGTGTGTAGACGATCTTGTTTGTGTAGGTGCCGAGCCTCTGTTTTTTTTGGATTACATATCAGTTGGTCGCTTAAAGCCAAAATTAGTTGAGTCTTTAATTAAAGGAATTGCCGAAGGTTGTGTAGAAGCTGGATGTTCTTTAATTGGAGGCGAAACTGCAGAGCACCCAGGAGTCATGGAAGACGATTCTTTTGATTTGGCTGGATTTTCAGTTGGTGCGGTTGAAAGAAATAAGGTAATTAAAGGTTCAAATGTTGAATCAGGCGATCAAATAATTGGCATAGAGTCGCCAAATCTTCGTTCAAATGGTTTTTCTCTGGTGAGAAAAGTTTTTTTAGAAACTGCTGGCAAATCTCTCAACGATCCTGCTTGGGAAGATGCTGAAATCACGCTTGGAGAAAAATTATTAGAACCAAGCGTAATTTATGCTCCAACCGTTTTGAATGTTTTGAAGGAAAACGAAATTCATGCGATAGCTCATATAACAGGAGGAGGATTGCCTGAGAATGTAGCGAGAGTCCTAGAAGAAGCTTTTAACGCAGTCATACATCAATCCAGTTGGGAAACCCCGAGAATTTTTTCCGAGATTCAAACTTTAGGCTCAATTGATGATGAAGAGATGTTTCGAGTTTTCAATATGGGGATTGGAATGGTTCTGATTGTCCCTCCGAATGCAACAGATCGAGTATTGGAAGAACTGAATAAAGAAAAAAAACCGGCCTGTGTTATAGGTGAGATAGTCGAAGGTTCTCGTCAGGTCGAAATTTTAAGGTAGCTTCGCTTTATGGATAAAAATGAATTGATCGCTCATTTGAAAAAGTTTTCGATTCAAGAGGGCGACTTTGTTTTAAAATCAGGCCGTAAAAGTAATTGGTTTTGCGATGCTAAACAGACAATCTGTAGACCTGAGGGGATGCTATTGGTAGCTGAAGCCGCCATAGAGGCAATCCCCGATGACACACAAGCAATAGGTGGACTGGCTGCTGGAGCAGATCCCGTTGCTTTTGGAGTTGCCTCTATTGCAGCTAACAGAGGCAAATTTTTTCGTTCTTTTAGTATTAGAAAAGAGTCTAAAGATCACGGTGTTCAAGGACGACTTGCTGGTGCTTTGGAGAAAAATGACAGGGTGGTTATCTGTGAGGACACTGTCACAAGAGGAACTTCTCCTCTAGAAGCTGCGAGAGTTGTACGTGAACTAGGTGGGAATCCTGTGATGATTCTTGCTGTTGTTGATCGTGGTGGAACTTGTGCTTTAGAAGCTGAAAAAGAAGGAATTTCTTTTCATTCATTAGTGTCAGCACCCGAATTAGGTTTTGATTACGAAAATCAATAGTTTTATTCCCCATACTGCTCGTAGGCTTAAGCCTTATGCCGTATTTACCAACTGCTGCTTATTCAATCTATGTAAAAGTTGAACTTCAAAATGTCCCTAATACTTTAGGACGATTTGCTACAGCTGTTGGCGAAGCTGGAGCGAATATCGTCTCAATGGGCGGTTTTGATGTTCGGGGTGAAATTTTAACGAATGACGTTGTAATAAATTGCAGGGACGAGGAACACGTAGATTCGGTAATTGCACATATAAAGCAATTAGAAGGCGTTGATTTGCTTTCTTGGCATGATCGAACTTTTGAAATGCACAAAGGTGGAAAAATTGAAGTTTTACCTTTGGCAGAAATCTCTGACAATCACGACCTTTCTATGGCGTACACCCCTGGAGTCGCGAGAGTTTGTATGGCTATCCATGAAGATCCATCTCAAGTCCATGACCTGACAATTAAGAAAAATACAGTCGCTATTGTTACCGATGGAACAGCGGTGCTCGGTTTGGGTGATATAGGACCTGAAGCATCCTTGCCTGTAATGGAAGGAAAAGCTCTTCTGTTTAAAGAGTTTGCTGGAGTAGATGCTTTTCCAGTTTGTCTAGATGTGACGGACTCATATGAAATTATTGAAACAGTCAAGAAACTCGCACCTTCTTTTGGTGGAATAAATCTTGAAGATATCGCTGCGCCAGCAGCATTCGAAGTTGAAGAAGCATTACAAGAAGCTCTTGATATCCCAGTCTTTCACGATGATCAGCATGGAACAGCAGTTGTAACTCTCGCTGCTTTATGGAACGCGCTTCGTTTGACCGGCAAAGAGATTGAAAACCAATCTGTTGTAATAGCCGGCATGGGTGCTGCTGGAGTCGCCGTGGGAAAGATATTAATTGGTGCAGGAGTTGGAGAGATAGTAGGTGTTGACCGAACGGGAGCTGTTTACCAAGGCCGTGAAAATTTAAATGTTGCAAAAGAATGGTTTGCCGAGAATACGAACCCAGACAGAAAAATGGGCACTTTGAACGATGTGATCAAAGGGTCAGATGTTTTCATAGGACTGAGTGGACCTGGACTTATTGATGCGAGTGATCTTCGCAACATGGCTTCAGATCCTATTGTTTTTGCAATGGCAAACCCAGATCCTGAAATACGTCCTGAGGAAGCTGATGGTCTTGCAGCTGTAATGGCGACTGGTAGAAGCGATTATCCAAATCAAATTAATAATGTTTTAGCTTTCCCTGGAATTTTTCGTGGTGCACTGGATGTGGGTGCAACTCAGATTACTGAAAATATGAAATTAGCTGCGGCAAAAGCTATAGCAGATTCGATTGAAGAAAATGATCTGAATGCCGATTTTATAGTTCCTTCAGTTTTTGATAAATCGGTGCCATACAAGGTCGCTGAAGCTGTTGCGAAAACAGCTGTAGATGACAAAGTTTGTCGTTCGTAAAAGAATTCTAAAATTGAAATCTGAGCACATCGATATCGAAGGTGTAACTTTTGATCTTTGGAACACTCTTTTAGTCAGCGAACCAGGTGGTATTGAAGTCAGACAATCTGCTTGGCAAAAAGTAATTGATGAAAGAGGTTTGAGTATTTCATCCGACTTATTGTTATCAGTTCTTGAAATGCTCCCAGTTAGATTTGATGTTGAATGGAGAGCTGGTCGTCAGTACACAGCTAAAGAGGCATTAGAAGACGCCTTCAACGTTTTTGGAGAACAAATCACATTTGAAGATCGCGAGGTTTTTGCGGAAACTTTTGATCAAGCTTCTTTCGCTTTAAAAGTCGATGTGGTCGAAGGGGCAGGAGAGGTTTTGGAATATTTGATGAAAAAAGGTATAAGAACAGCGATAGTAAGTGATACTTCTCTATCTGCTGGTAGGCATTTACGGTTCTTTTTAACTGAATTCGGTATAGCTCCCTACATAACTTCTTTTGCATTTTCTGATGAAGTAGGTGTTTACAAACCCGACAAAAAAATATTTATGAAAGCATTA
>DBNM01000148.1:17902-19444 GCA_002299135.1 Candidatus Neomicrothrix sp. UBA672
CCATGTAGGTGATTTGAAACGCACTGATGTCTTCGGCGCAAGAAGCATTGGTATGACAAGTGTCAGATTTAGAGGGGCAAATGATGATCAAGAGAACGAATTAGAAGCAGATTTTGTAATTGACCATTTGATGGAACTGCCATCTCTGTTGAATTTATAATTAGTCCGTTAATAGAAAGTCTGTCAGTTTTTTGAATCTTTCGTTATCGATTTTTAGACCGTTAAGTCTAAAGTTGTCCCAAGTCCCAAAACTTTTCTTGACCTCATCAAATACTGAAGTTATAAAACTCTCTTTGGCGTATAGAAGTGATTGAGCTATTTCCATACGTTCTTCAATAAGTTTTTCGGAACCATTTTCAGTGGTTTCAACTAAGTGGTCTCTTATTTGTTTTTCTTTTAGTTGCATTTCTTTTTCTCGTAGTTTATTTGTCAGTAAATAATCTTCAATTATTACAGATTCATTGACATCAAGAATTCCGAGCAGAAAAGCGGAGACTATTCCTGTCCTGTCTTTACCTGCGACACAATGGAAAAGTAAAGGAAAATTGTCGGTGTTAGTTAATGATTCAAAAACTGGTACGTAGGAATTGAGTTTTTCACTGACTGAATTCTTGAAATATTTTTCAATAATCTTTCCTGTGAAATTATTAGGTAACTGCTCACCATCTAGAAAATTGGCGGCAACAGTAAACTCGTTATCGTCAGAAGAAACTGAGAAATTAAGAGTCTCAAATGTTTCCAAATTAGGAGTTGGATATTTTTCGATTTCTGAAGGTCTTCGCAAATCTATGATTGTTTTTAATTGCAAATTTTTAAACTGCTTAAAATCTTCTTTTTCTAAGTCACTTAAATGCCCGCTGCGGAATATATATCCAGTTTTTACTTCCATACCAGTTTGGGTTTTTTTACCGCCTATATCTCTAAGATTGGCGTCCGGAATAATGATTTTCGGAGAGTGAGCCACAGAAGGACTTTATCTTAGATGTCTCTTTATGGTTTATTTTGAAAACAATGTGGTGAAATCTAATGCTGTCGGCGATGATTAAGAAAATAATAAGTTAGGAGTTTGTATGGGGAAGGCTGTCATTGTAGAAGCGATGAGAACCCCTATCGGAAGGGGAAGAGAATTAGTCGGTCAGTTCAATGGTTTTCATGCCACGCAATTACTCGGGCTTTTACAGCAAGGAATAGTTGAAAGAGCAGGAATTCAATCTTCCGAAGTAGAGCAGGTAATAGGTGGTTGCGTAACTCAGGCTGGGCAACAAGCGAGTAACGTAACTCGAACAGCATGGTTAAACACAGCTGGGGATTACACGACAGGTGCCACAACTATCGACACTCAGTGTGGCTCAGGCCAGCAAGCTAACAATTTGATTCATGCTCTCATAGAAGCGGGAACAATTGATGTTGGATTGGCTTGCGGAGTGGAATTGATGAGCCGAGTAGGGTTGGGAGCCAATGTTTTCAACGGTCCTGGTTCTTCAAAACCTGATGATTTTCCTTGGGATAGTCCTAACCAATTCGAAGCTGCAGAACGAATAG
>DBNM01000036.1 GCA_002299135.1 Candidatus Neomicrothrix sp. UBA672
TTGACCGAACCTAAGTTGCATACAGCGGTTTCATCTTGACTCGTTACTTCTAAAATCTCTGTGCAAAGATTTGATAGGTGCACAACTTGGTTACCTTCGCCGGTTTGGTTGCATTTAGTGTTAGAAGCATCTTTGAATGTCATCCAGCCATTTCCGGTTTGTGCAAGGGTGCGCATCATTTTGCTGTAGAGCTCTCTAGCAGGTATCTGTTTAACGTAGAGACCCTCTTCCTCAGCTTTGGTGTAAGCAGTAGAAAAGTCCGATCCATACAAGTCTGTTAAGTGAGGCACTTCTTTAGGATCGAAAAGAGACCATTGCCAGTCCTTTTCGACTCTTTCCATAAAGAGATCAGGCACCCAATTGGCTAAATTTAAATGATGTGTTCGTCTTAGATGATCTCCTGTGTTGTCACGAAGCTCAAGGAATTCCTCTATGTCTGCGTGCCAAGTTTCCAGATAAACGCATGCAGCTCCTTTTCTCCTGCCACCTTGGTTAACAGCTGAAACAGAGCTATCTAGAGTTTTAAGCCAGGGTATTATTCCATTTGAAAGACCATTTGTGCCTTTTATTAAGGATCCCTGTGCTCTAACTCTGTGCCAAGCCACCCCAATTCCACCAGCGAACTTAGAAAGCTGAGCTATATCTGTATATCTCTTGTAAATACCTTCAAGGCTGTCTTCTGGCGAATCCAGGAGATAGCAACTCGACATTTGCGGGTGAGTTGTACCAGAGTTAAAAAGAGTAGGGCTAGATGGAAGGTATTCTAGAGAAGAGATTAATTTATAGAAACGAATTGCCTCTTCTGAATTATTCGACAGTCCGCAAGCAACACGTAGAAAGAAATACTGTGGTGTCTCTATTACGAACCGGTTGTCTGGGTGTCTCAGAAGGTATCGATCGTAGACAGTTCTTAATCCAAAGAACTCAAATAGATGGTCACGCTCGTTTTCAATCGTGTCATCAAATTTTCGTGCGTTAGTAGAAACAAAGTCAGATACTGATTCGTGTATCAGACCTAATTCGAAACCAATATTTATCGATTGAGAAAAAGAATGAATTGATTGGTTTCTTACTTCTTTATCAATAACAGTTGAAAGGAGTCTGCCAGCCAATCGTGAGTAGTTAGGTTCTTCAACTATAAATCCTGCAGCAGTTCGAATTGAGAGTTCATCTAGTTCTTCTGTGGTGGCTCCGTCCCTTAGACCAGAGATAGTTCGTGTTGCCACGCGCATTGGATCAACTCCATTTAGGCCAGCACTGCAACGCTCCACCGCACGAACAATTTTGTTAACGTCAACTGGTTCAAAGTCGCCGTTTCTCTTTTTGACTTTCATAGCTGAACCGAATTCCGGTTCTTGTATTTGTTCTGTGTCCTCTAGATCTAGGCGGTCCTCTGCGAGCGCCATATTTATAATTCCCTTCCGTTTCCCCTTCTTAGCGACTTCGTTCGCCCAACCGTGGCTCGTTATGAGTGGTGAGATCCGCGATTTCGCTAAGGTTTATATTTCACACATGTAATTACACGTTTGTCAATAGATTATAAATATTTTTTTAAGAAGGAAAATATTTCTTGTAACGCTTATTGAGATACGACTATCGAAAAAGTCAGATCGTTGTTTTCAATTTCAACTTGAGTAGTTGAGGCTTCGGGGTTTTCGGTTCTTCCATACATGATTTCTGTTGCCAGAATTTGACTAGCAACGTATTCCTCGAAAGTTTTAACACCTTCGAGGATTGTTTCTCCACCATCAAGCCAAATTTGGATTCGATCAGTCACCACTAGCTCTGCGTCCCGTCTAGCTTGTTGAACTTGTCTGATTACATCTCTAGCGATTCCCTCTTTAGCGAGATCTTCAGTGATTTCAGTGTCTAAAACTATTATCGCGTCTCCTGAATTCAGAGTCGCTGCAGTAATTCCTTCATGGGGTTGGAGTCCTAATTCGAACTCTTCCTCGCTTAGTAAAACATCAGCTACTTTTGCTGTTCCATCGCTATTTAGTACCCAGTTTCCATTCTTAGCTGCCACAAAAACTGACTGAACCTCTTTGCCTAATCTGGGTCCCAGTAAAGAACCGTTGGGTTGCAAATTATATGTTGCGTACTTATCCAAATCTTCGGTGAGTTCTATTGTTTTCACGTTCACCTCGTCTGTGAGCAATTCAAGGAAGTCGTTTAATGAATTGCTTCCAGGTCCTGCTATGACCATTGATGATAAAGGTAACCGCACACGAATTCCTTCATCTTCTCTAAGCCGCAGAGCTGTTGATGCTGCGTCACGAATACGGTCCATATTAGCTACTAAGGTTTTATCTTCAGGAAGGATTTCAGGGTTCGGCCAATCGGTTAAATGAACACTCGGTTCCCCAGTCAAGCCGGTATGAATCTCCTCCATGATCATTGGTAAGAATGGCGCCGATACTTGAGAAAAAATTTTAAGAACCGTGTAAAGAGTGTCGTAGGCATCCTTCTTTTGATTTTCGTTTTCTTTTGTGCTTTTTTCCCAAAATCTGTCTCGGCTGCGTCTTATATACCAATTGTTTAGTGCATCTATGAACCCTTGAATTGATTCGGTTGCCCCTGGCAGGTCATATGATTCCATTTTGCTGTCGACAGATTCAACTAGTTGTCGAGTTTTAGCTAGAAGGTAGCGATCTAATAAGTGCTCAGACTCTGTTCTAAATTCCGCTCGATATCCATCAACATTCGCGTAGAGGGTAAAAAAACTGTAGGCATTCCAGATAGGCAATAGGACGTGGCGCACTACATCATCTATTCCAATATCGCTTATGCGTGAATCCCCACCTCTTACAATATTTGCTGACATTAAGTACCAACGAAGAGCATCTGATCCTTGTTTGACAAAAATTTCATTGGGTTCTGTGTAATTTCTTAGTTTTTTTGAAAGCTTTGCTCCGTCCTCTGCTAAAAGAATTCCATGGCAGATCACATTCTGAAAAGCAGGTCTATCAAACAAAGCTGTTGCTAGAACATGCAGAGTGTAGAACCAGCCTCTTGTTTGATTTATGTATTCGACAATGAAATCAGCAGGAAAATGATCATCGAACCAATCCTTGTTCTCAAATGGGTAGTGAACCTGAGCAAAAGGCATTGATCCGGATTCAAACCAGCAATCCAGAACTTCTGGCACGCGGCGCATTAAAGACTTGCCAGTTGGATCGTCAGGGTTAGGTCTTGTGAGTTGATCGATGAAAGGCCTGTGGAGGTTATCTGGTTTTACACCAAAATCTTTTTCTATTTCTTCGATGCTTCCATAAACATCAATCCTGGGATAGTCAGAATCGTCACTTTTCCATACAGGGATCGGAGAACCCCAGAATCTATTTCTGCTAATTGACCAGTCACGCGCTCCTTCTAGCCACATTCCGAATCTTCCATTTTGGACATGTCCTGGGATCCAATTGATTGCCTGGTTATTAGCAAGAAGTTGTTCGGTCAGGTCGGTTACTTTTACATACCAAGAAGAAATTGCTTTATAAATTATTGGTGTATCTGTTCTCCAACAGTGCGGATAGTTGTGTTCATAGCTGTCATGGCGGATCAATTGCCCGTTGCTTTTTAAGGTAGAAATAATTTCTGAATTGGCATCAAAGACATTCATTCCCGCCCAGGTCTTTACTTCTTCTGTGTAACACCCTTTATCGTCTACAGGTACTACATCGCCTATAGGAATATCGTTAGCTTCACATACTATTTGATCGTCTTCACCAAAACCGGGTGCCATATGCACTATTCCCGTGCCTTCTTGGTCGTCTATCCAATCAGCTTGTAGAACTTTGAATGCATCAGTTCGATACTCGAAGAAATCAAATAAAGGCTTGTAGCTTTTGCCAATGAGCTCAGAACCTTTAACGACGCCAAGATCTTCCATGTCTCCAAGTTGTTCTTCGTAACGGCTTAGAGCATTTTTAGCGATAATCCAGATTGTTCCATCGGAGTCTTTTCTTTTTGAGTATTCGATTTCTGTTCCGACAGCTAAGGCAAGATTAGAAGGGAGAGTCCAAGGGGTCGTTGTCCAAGCCAGTAAGCGAACTTTTTCGGATTCGTTTTCTTTAGCTTCCAGATCGAAAGCTACTGTTACGGCAGGGTCTTGTCTTGGTCGCGTGGCATCATCAAGTCTGATTTCGAAATTTGAAAGTGGTGTTTCCGCTCCCCATGAGTATGGCATCACCCGAAATGCTTCGTAAATTAAATCTTTTTCCCATAGCTGTTTGAAAGCCCACATGACTGATTCCATATAAGAAGGATCCATAGTCTTGTAGTCATTTTCAAAATCAACCCATCTAGCTTGCCTGGTCACAGTTTTTTCCCATTCTTCTGTGAAACGAAGAACTGATTCTTCACAGCGCTCATTGAATTTATCTATGCCATATTTAGTAATTTCACTTCGTCCGGAAACCTTAAGTTCTTTTTCGACTTCCATTTCTGCGGGTAAGCCATGACAGTCCCATCCAAATCGTCTTTCTACTTTTTTACCTTTCATTGTTTGGAATCTAGGAACTACGTCCTTCACGTAGCCGGTTAGTAGATGGCCATGATGTGGAAGGCCGTTAGCGAAAGGTGGACCATCGTAGAATACGAATTCTGCCTCTTCGGGTTTATCGTCGACAGAAGTTTGAAATGTACTGTCTTTCTTCCATTTGTCTAGAATTGCTTCTTCTAGATTTGGAAAATCAGCTTTCCCGACATCGGGATACGGTCGTTCTTTGGTCATAGTTGTTCTTTAAGAGATTACCTGTTTTACCGTTTAAGGATAGTGGATCGGCACGTATGTCTAGTCGACTTGTTTTGAGCTGTTAATACTTTCGCGCAACTCAAACTTGAGAACTTTTCCACTCGCATTGGTGGGTAAGTTCTCCACGAAGATTACTCGCCTAGGAACTTTGAAATTAGCGATGCGTTCTCGAGCCCAGTCGATTAGATCAGATTCCGTGGGGTCAGTTTGTTTAGCGGGCACGACGAAAGCAACCGCTATTTCACCCAGCCGTTCATCAGGCGCACCTACGATGGCTATTTGGGCTATTTCAGGATGGCTCATTAGCGAGTTTTCTACTTCAGCTGGGTAGACATTGAAACCACCAGTAATGATCATGTCTTTTTTGCGGTCTGTGATATCTAAGTACCCATTTGAATCCATGATGCCTATATCGCCTGTGTGCAGCCATCCGTCTTGGTCGATAGTTTCGGCGGTTTGTTCCGGATCATCTAAATAACCCCTCATAATGTTGTAGCCACGGATAACCACTTCACCTGGTTCTCCAGCTTGGGTTTCTGATCCATTTTCGTCCACTACAAGGACTTCAACTCCATCTATTGCCCTTCCAGAGGTTTTGGCGATTATTTCAGGGTCGTCGTCATGTCGACACATGGTTGCTATTCCTGAGGCTTCAGTTAGGCCATATCCGGTTACAACAGTTTCGAAACCGAGTCTCTCCCTCATCCCATAGATCATTTCGACAGGAATTGCTGCAGCTCCTGTTACTGCTAGCCGGAGGCTGGACATATCAAAATTTTCTAATTCAGGATGATTAAGAATGGTTTGATAGATAGTTGGGGCTCCAGGCAACATTGTGATTTTTTCTTCAGGTATCCGTTTCATAACTGATGGGACGTCGAAAACAGGATGAGGTATGAGAGTGGCTCCTGTCATGAGGCAAGCTAAAATTCCAGCGTTAAGTCCGAAGGTATGGAAAAAAGGGTTTACTACTAAGTAACGGTCGGTCGAAGTCAGGCCTATGACTTCACACCAAGTTTGATACGAACGACATACCGCCGCATGCTCAAGCATTGCACCTTTTGGTTTCCCTGTTGTACCTGAAGTAAAAAGGATGTGGCAGAGGTCATTATCGGTGACTTGATTAGAACGAGTTTGTCGATCTATCTCATCTATTGAAGTGCCACTAGCAATAAATTCTTCCCATGTTGTGCAATTGTTGGGAGTTGAGCCTCTTAAGACAACTATTTCTTCTATATCAAGTTGGCTAGTCACACCATTCAACAAATCTACGTAGTTGGTATCGAGGAAATCAGTAACGGTGAAAAGAATTTTTGCTGAGGTGCGATTTAATATGTAACCAGCTTCCTCACCTTTGAAACGTGTGTTGATAGGAACTAAGACTGCACCTGCACAATGAGCTCCGAGAGCTGCTACTGGCCACTCTGCGGCGTTTGGGGCCCAGATCGCTACACGATCTCCGGGTTCAATACCCTTACTCATGAAAGCTTTGGTAGCTGAATTTATCTGTTCGCCGTATTCCTTAAAAGTCCACCTTAAATTTTCATCCACCACAGCTTCCTGATCTTGAAAATTTTTTACGGCATTTTCGATGAGATTCGGGATGGTAGTCAAGATTCAGACTTTGTTTAATCTTTTATTTCTTCTGGTGTTTCTTCTGGTGTTT
>DBNM01000129.1:0-2352 GCA_002299135.1 Candidatus Neomicrothrix sp. UBA672
TCTTTCCCTTCCTTAGCTAAATTTCTCCAATAAATCGCTGCATTGCGGGCAGGTGCCAAATGACCTTTCAGATGAACTCTTACAACCGAATCCCAATCATCTTCGCTCATACCAACCAACATGCGATCTCTTAAGAAGCCAGCGTTGCATATTAATGCGTCTAATCTTCCCCATTTTTCAACAGCATGTGAAACAATATTTTCAGCTTGCTCCCAATCAGCTACATCATCTGAATTGGCTTCGGCTTTCCCCCCAATTTCCAAGATTTCATTCACCACTCGATCTGCCGGAGAGGACTCTTTACTTTCCCCGTCACGTGAAACCCCTAGATCATTGACCAGTACAGAAGCTCCTTCTCTTGCAAGAGCTAACGCGTGAGCTCTACCAAGTCCTCTACCAGCTCCCGTTACGATAACCACTTGACCATCGAGCCTTGTGGACATTTTCACTCTTTTCTTCAGCGTGTAACCGCGACCACAGCACCACTGGTAGCTTTTACAAGTTCTTTTGGTTGTATCGGGAAAACAGAATCGGGCGTTCCTGCAGCGGCCCAAATTTCTTCAAATTCCATTAAGTGTGGATCCACCACTGTCTTAAGCGGAACAGTGTGACCCAAAGGTGGTGTGCCTCCGATTGCATAACCCGTAGCTGCACGCACCTCACTAGCTCCTGCAATTCTTATTTCTGTTCCGATATATTCAGCTAGTTTCTCCTCATCAACTCTGCGCGCTCCGGAGCAAAGGATAAGTATCGGCCGGACGTCAGCCATGAAAACCAAGGACTTGACTATCTGATCTATTTTACAACCGACTGCTGCTGCTGCGTCAGCGGCTGTCCTTGTACCATCCGGATAACGTTGGATTTCTATATCTAAACCCGAAGCTTCAGCTTCGCCGATGAACCTGTCAATTGCATTCATGCGAGCCATCTACTGTTTTCCTCCTGAAAATTTTCGAAGGCTCCGCTGAACAACCTTCTCAAAGTGCAATGCTACGAGGCAAATAATGCCTGCTCCTCACGTAGGTCAAAAATTTTCACAAAAATCACTAACAATGGCGGAAAAATGTTCTAATTAAATTACCCCTCCCTACAAGAGATAACATTCCTTTTAATGCTTCCAGAAATAGTAAGAGACGCTGCCTTAAATTTTGAGAACAAAATCGCGATTGAATGCGAAAATGGTGTCTCCCTTTCCTACAAAAATTTAGACATTATTTCTGACGAAGTATCAGGTGCTCTACTTAAAAAAGGCTTGATGGAGGGTTCAGTCGTCTTACTATCTCTACCCACCAGCATCGAGTATCTAATTATTTATACAGCAGCATCGAAAATCGGTGTAATAACAGCTGGTATCAATCCGCGTCTTAAAGCTCCCGAAAGGGAATCGATTTGCGGAATTGTAGAGCCTGATCTTGTTATTGCAACTTCTGAACTATTAGATGGAATTCCAACAGATGCTTCTGTTGAAATTATAGAACTTGCCGAAAGTAGAGAGAAGTTACTAAAAGGGTTTCGTGTCGACTCCTTCCAACCAAAAGAACTTGAGAAGAATTTTGATCGACCAGTCTGCGTGTGCTTCACATCTGGCTCAACTGGCACTCCAAAAGGAGCTCTGTTCACGAATAAAGAACTTTTAGCAATACAAAAAATGGACACAGAAGGTGTTTGGGGTTCAGGTGGTCATCTGGTTCCCAGTACAGCTTTTGCACATGTGGGGAGTATGACAAAACTCCCTTGGCAGTTATCTAAAGGAGTGACCCTTCACATCCTTGACCGGTGGAAAGCTCAAAAGGTAATGAACCTCGTCGAAACGCATCGAATATCTGCCATTGCGGGGGTGTCGGCGCAGATTGCATTACTTCTAAAGGTAAAAAACTTTGAGAATTATGATCTCAGTTGCGTCAAAGCAATTGTTGCTGGCGGAGGGCCATCCCCACCTTCATTAGTAGTAAAAGCGAAAGAGAATTTTAGTGCCCCTTATTCAATCCGCTACTCATCAACAGAGTCAGGCGGAATTGGCCTAGCTACCTCTCTCGAAGCCGCAATGGAAGAATCGCTTTACACAATCGGAAAACCAAGACTAGGAGTACAAGCAAAAATACTCGATGAAGAAGGGTGTCTTGTCGAAACTGGAGAGGTCGGAGAACTCTTTCTTAAAACTCCCAGTTCCATGAATTCATATTGGCATGATTCAGAGAACACTAGAAAATTTTTACAGGATGGGTGGTTGAAGACAGAAGATTTGGCGAGACAAGACCACAATGGTCTATTTAGACTTGCTGGAAGAACTAACGAAATGTTTATCAGAGGCGGTTACAACGTATACCCGCAAGAAGTTGAATCAGTTTTAAG
>DBNM01000129.1:2761-4164 GCA_002299135.1 Candidatus Neomicrothrix sp. UBA672
CCTGCACGATCTGAAGAAAGTCCGACTCTGGATGAATTGGTTAAATTCGGAAAGGAAAAGCTCGCTGACTACAAGCTTCCAGAAGAAATAAGCATCATTGATGAACTGCCTCTCAAAAATGGTTTCAAGATTGACCGTTCTTTTTTAAAGAATTCTTTTTTAACAGATAAGGACTAAAGCTTCTTATTTGTTTTTACGTTTTGTTGTTTTCTTCTGTTGGTCTGATAATTCTTTCAAAAGAGACCGATATCTAACCAGTCTTCTCTCGTCCAGCACTCCCAGTAAAACGTCTTCAATCACTGCACAGTCTGGTTCACTTTCATGAATACAATCACTGAAACGGCAATCCTTGGAACGTTCCTCCAGATCAGCAAAAACTTTTTTTAAAGATTCTTGTGCATCCCAAATACCAATAGAACGCAGACCTGGAGTGTCCACCAACAAGCCCCCATCAGGACAAAGAAGGATTTCACGAGTAACAGTGGTATGTCTACCTCTCTTATCACCTGATCTGACTTCACCTGTTTCCACAATCTCACCACCTAGCAAAGCATTTACAAGCGATGACTTGCCGGCA
This sequence comes from Candidatus Neomicrothrix sp. UBA672, assembly GCA_002299135.1. Lineage (GTDB taxonomy): Bacteria > Actinomycetota > Acidimicrobiia > Acidimicrobiales > MedAcidi-G1 > MedAcidi-G1. The sequence goes on from DBNM01000129.1 coordinate 3,339, forward strand.
CCAGACTCTCCGATTAATGCAGCTGTACAACCTGGTTTTACCATGTCCTTTATTTTCACTAACCCCGGATCAGAAGTATTAGCTGAATCAACAGCAACAATTGAAACTTCAGGAGCTATAGCTTCAATTGTTCGAATTGTTTCTTCTAACAGTTCGTCTCTTTCTTCAACTTTTGTTAAAACAACTATTACTTCGCTCTGGCTATCCCAAGCTAAAGTCAAAAGCCTTTCGATCCGGCCAGGCGGAAGTGGGCGATCTATGCCGTGAACTATTATCACTAAATCCACGTTAGAAACTAAAACTTGCTCCACTCTTTCATCTGATGGGTCACGGCGAGACAACTTATTCTTTCTAGGTAAAATCTCGTCAATAACGGTTCCGACCTCCGGATTCATTATCAATTTGACCCAATCGCCTGTTACAGGAGCAACTTCCCCCTGAGATCTATTGGAGTCTGATATAGCTCTCACTGTTCCTTTTTCTGAAATTACATCACATTCTCCACGGTCAACTCGAATGATACGTCCAAGTTCATCGGAATTAGATAAAAGGTCCCCACTAGCCCCATAATCTGAAAGGTCGACAGTCATATGAGAAATATTAGGTCCAAATCGTGTTAACCGAGGCGAAGGGTCTCCAAAGGTTCAAGACGTGCTGCCTTCATAGAAGGGTACAGACCTGATGCAACAGCGACTGCGACCGAAACCAGACTCCAACCTATTAATGAGGGCAAAGAAAGAATCATGACATAATCACGAGACCACGAAGTGAACCAAACAACACCCGCTCCCGCTAAAGCCCCAAAAATGCCCCCAAGGACACCTAC
>DBNM01000129.1:4494-5089 GCA_002299135.1 Candidatus Neomicrothrix sp. UBA672
ACCAAGGCTTCAAAAAGAAACTGCATAGCTATTGTCGTACGCGTGTGACCTAAAGCACGTCGTATGCCTATCTCAGAGGAGCGCTGAATGACAGAAATAGACATTACATTTGCTATTCCCACACCACCCACTATTAAGGCCAGTCCACCCATCAATTTTGTCAAAGTATTCAAACTCTCATCTACTTGAGACTCTGCATTAAGAAGATCTGTCGGGACACTGGTTCGGGCTCCGTCTGGCCCTCCTAAACTGACCACAGTCGGTATTTCTTCTGCTACCAATTTAGTATTGGTGGGAGCGCGAACATATAGGCGAGTCGGATCTTGATTTTCTATTTCCCAGTCTTTTTCTGCAGTTGAAAAAGCTATAAAAACTGCAGAATCCATCGATGGTTCGAGTAAAACCCAATCAAGCACACCTACAACTCCATAATCAATTCCATTTAAAGAGATAGTTCTTTGCTCTCCTCTCATGTAACCGTATTCATCAGCTAGATCTCTTCCGATTACAGCCGCTCGAGCAGAGTGATCATAATCAAATTGATTGATAAACCTTCCGCTTACCATTGGGACTTCCATGGTTTCTGGAAGATTTA
>DBNM01000083.1:0-984 GCA_002299135.1 Candidatus Neomicrothrix sp. UBA672
GATGAGACTTTCGGTTCACATCAAGCGGCATCAACTCTTCTGGTAGTGTCACAGCTTGCTCAAAAGTCCTGGAAAATGGAAATCGCTGTTGTAGCTATCTCAGATTCCTAGGCCGATTTTTTGCGTTGAAATTAGAGGTTTTAGGTAGTCGCGGAGTTGGCTTCATGCCATCTACCGACAGCCTTATTTTGAATTACTCCAAATATCAAGAAAACAAATACTCCAAGAGCAGAAGACAAAATTACACATGCCAGAAGTTCTTCGCCCTGAAGCCTATTTGCATGTTTCTTCAACATTTGCCCGATGCCGGCTTCACCTTTTCCGAAAAAGAAATCACCAACGATTGCTCCGATTACTGACAAGCCAGCAGAAATCCGAAGGCCTGCGAAGATAGCCGGGAGAGCGGCAGGAAACATTAATTTTCTGAGTCGTGTAAATCTGTTTGCATGATGCAGAGTGAAGAGATCGTGCATGCCTTTTTCAGCGGATTGAAGACCAAATAATGTATTAACAATGATTGGGAAAAGAGAAATAATTACACAGACGACAACGCGAGATGTCTGACCCGTGCCGAACCAGAATGAAATTAATGGGACGATTGCCAAAATGGGTATGGCTTGCAAAGTGACCATGTAGGGGAAAATTGCTCTTTCAAGAAATTTTGCTTGACTCATTAGTATTGCGAGAACAAACCCAAGACCTATAGAAATAGACAAGCCGATTAACGCTACTTCTGTGCTCGACCACAGTGCGTTTAATGATTCGGTTCGATTATCACCATCGAGAAAACCTACGTCGATGACACTGTGGATTGGACGAAGGAGAAATCGTCTTTTTTCAGCTAAAACGCCGAAAGTGATGTAGTACCACAGACCGATGACACCTGATCCTAAAATTAAAGGTGGCACTAACACAGCAATATATCTTTTTATCCGAGAAGGTTGACCCGAAATAGCTGTTGAAGATTTTTCTTTGTTTTCAGTA
>DBNM01000083.1:1309-5362 GCA_002299135.1 Candidatus Neomicrothrix sp. UBA672
TCTTTGTTTTCAGTAACTGTGTTCATGAATGCGATCCTCTCAATGAGACTGAGACCTTTCCACACAACTCTGCGAAGTCTGCATTAAATCTAAGGTCCGGTTTTCGCGGGTACTCAAAAGGAATATTAAATTCGTCCACTATCCTTCCTGGCCGTGCTGACATGACAAGTACTTTGGTCGACATGAAAACAGCTTCGCTAATTGAATGAGTGATGAACAACCCAGCGAAACCTTCCTGTTTGAACAATAGCTGTGTGTCTTCATTCAATTTTTCACGAGTTATCTCGTCAACTGCTCCAAAAGGTTCATCGAAAAGAAAAAGTGGAGGTTTCAATGTGAGCGAACGAGCAAGTGAGCATCTCATTTTCATACCACCTGAAAGAGACTTGGGGTAATGGTTCTCAAAACCCTCTAAATTAACCAGTTCAATTGATTCCTCAACTAGTTGTTTGCGCTCCTGTGAGTCTATTCCGTGGAGTTCTGCTAGAAGTTCAATATTTTTACCTACAGTTCTCCAAGGAAGCAAGGTTGCATCTTGGAAAACATAACCAAGTCTTTCTCGATCAACTTCCACACTTCCATTAGTTGGTTCAAGAAGACCTGACGCGATTTTCAAAAGTGTCGATTTCCCACAACCAGAAGGCCCGACTATGGTGACAAATTCCCCTTTGCTTAGATCAAAAGATATATTTTGCAGAGCTTCTGTTCCATCAGGGAAAATCATCCCTATGTCATCAAATGAAAGTGACGAAGAAGTATTTAAATTTGTATTCAAGTCTTTATCTCACTTGGTCCTATCTGGTTTATAAAAATTTCTTAAGGCGAACAATAATATGGATGTTGACACGCTAATGAAGCAGGCTACAAAGAAAAATCCGCTTTTTGCAATAAGCATTATTTGTTTTTATAGTCAGTTTTGTCAAAATCTCATACAGTGTGATTATGAGAACAGGAGTTTTTCTTTTTGGCGGCGTTGAGATGGACGATGCTGGACCTGATCTCCCAGTCCCAACAGATAGACGATATACCAATGAGCAAATGTGGAAGGCCACTGAGCAGATAATTGATGCAGCGTGTTTATCAGACAAACTAGGGTTTGATTCGTTTTGGCTTACTGAACACCATTTTCAATACGAAGGCTACGAAGTTGTGCCAAATGGAATTCTTTTGGGTGCCATAATTGCTGAAAGAACAGAACAAATTCATATAGGAATGGCTTTCAATATCGTTCCGCAATGGCACCCACTTCGACTGGCTGAAGACTTTGCTACTTTGCACAACATTTCAGGTGGAAGGGGAATTCTTGGAGTTGGTAGAGGTACTGTGCCGAGAGAAGCTGAAACGCTCGGGAGTCTGATTGGTAGTTTTGACAACCCCGATCAAGCTACAGCTGATGATTTCAATAGAAAACAATTTGATGAAGCAATGGAAATTATACAGCTAGCTCTTAATGAGGAATCTTTTTCTTATCATGGCGAAATTTATGATTTCCCCCCACCAGGCATCCCAGACCGGGGAGGCACAGTGCAAGAATTGACCTTAGTGCCGAGACCTTTGTACCCCTATGAAACTTGGCAGGCAATCACATCACCGCCCACTCTAGAAGTCGTCCCCAAAAAAGGCTGGGGAGGTGTTTTTTGGAACTCACATCCAACTTTTATTAAAGCTCAGTGGGACAGATTTGCAGAATTGTACGAAGAGTCACAAAACCAGTCACTTGAATCTGGTGAAAAAAGAATGCTGGTTAGATGCGTTTGTGTAGCTGACACTTATGAAGAAGCTATTGAGTCAGTGCGACCTGGCCATGATGAAATGTGGAAATTTTTAGGACCATATGGGTGGAGTAAGGGTTATATGGGGCCAGATGGGAAACCTTCAAAAGCTGGTTTAATTCCTACTTTAGAGGAGTCGCTGGAACAAAAGATTTGGATTGTCGGTTCAGCAGATGATGTTGGTGAGCAAATCGAGTGGTACAGAGATTTGCTGGGAGTGGAAAATTTAATGCTTTTTCCCATGATGCCCGGAGATGGTTACGAATCGGGGACAGAGCAACTACACAGGCTTGCTGAAGATGTTCTCCCCAAGTTCGACTAGAAGAAAAAATATATTGAGTCATCGATTTGAGTTGCCGCCTTCTTTTGTGAGCAACTTGGAAAACTGTGAGTGAAGCAGAAGTAGTAGTTGTAGGCGGTGGCCATAACGGTCTTATCTGCGCTGCTTATCTTGCACGTCTGGGTATCGACACAGTTCTTATTGAAGCGCGACCTTCTGTCGGGGGATGTGCATCAACAGTCGACGATTTAGGTGCAAGGTTTAATATTTGTCATTGTGAACACAACTTGGTTAGAGCAATGCCGATAATCGAAGAGCTTGATTTAGCCAACTATGGATTGAAATACGTAGAAACAGAAGCAAGCTCAGTTTGTGCTTTCCATGACGAAACTGAACCTTGGGTGATTTACTCTGATATTGATAAGACTCTTTCTGGATTAGCTAAATCACACCCAGATCAAGTTGACGGTTATAAAAGATATTTGAAAGATGCCTTACCAGTAGCAAGATTGGCTCTTGATTTGGCTGCAACTCAACCATCTGCCCTCAACTTCGCTTCCAAAGCATTACAAAAAAGAGGTGAAGGTCTGAGTCGACTCATTAGGTGGTCTCGTAGCAGTGCAATGGAATTACTAAGTCGTTATTTCAGTGATTGGCATTTGATAATGCCTACGATCTCGGTGGGGCCCACAGTATGGGGGCTGTCACCAGAAACACCTGGCACTGGTATGGCTGCATTGGGCTACGCGACTAGACATATTAATCGTGTTGGCAGACCTCAAGGGGGTAGCGGTTCTCTTACAGATTCGACAAAAGCTTCATTTGAGGCGGCTGGTGGCAAGGTTCGTTGCGGGTCCAGAGTTGAAAGTGTGATCATCGAAGATGGGGCAATCAAAGGTGTACGACTCGCAGATGGAGAAATCATAAATACACGAACAGTTGTAGCAGCGTGTGATCCAAAAAGAGTTTTTGTTGAGTGGGTGGGTGAAACGCCAAGAAAAGCAAGAAAAATGGTTGACAAGTGGAGGCAATTGCCAGTACCTGAAGGTTATGAGTCAAAAATAGATGCCGTTTTAAACGAACTGCCCGAGCCAACATGGGGAGATAAGATCCGTGCCACTCATAACGGTTTGGATCCTCTAGGCCAAACAACAATTATTTCCCCTTCGCCACAGGATTTGGTTCAAGCTCATGAGATGAGGCCTTTGGGAAAAGTTGCGACAAAACCGACAATGCTAATTGATATTCCGTCTGTTCCTGATCCAACTTTGAAGACAGCTTCAGGGGGGCACATTCTTAGTCTTGAAGTTCTTTTCACTCCGTATTCAACACCAGGTGGATGGGAGAGTTCCAACGAACCCAGAAGGTGGCTGGATATTTGGGGTTCATTTATGAAGTCAGAAGGAATTGAAAAAGTAGAAAAATGGCGGGTAATGACACCCGAAAATTATGAAAATGAATTCTCTATGCATAAAGGCCACACACCGTCTTTTGGAACCTCGCCATTGAGTACGTTTTTCGGGCGTGATAAAGAACTGACACGTTATAAAACTTCAATCGATGGTCTTTATCTTTCAGGTGCTGCAACTTACCCAGGTGCAGGAATAGTTGGCATTTCCGGAAAAAATGCAGCCTATGTAGTGAGTCAGGCGATCCACAACCGTGAGCAGCCTAGGAACGCAAAGTGAATTTACCTGTCAGCGTAAATCTGATGCCGACAGCAAAAGTTGAAAGGATAGTTGAACTAGCACAACTATCTGAAAAGTTGGGTTACAGACGATGTTGGGTCTATGACGAAGGACTGCATACGAGAGACGTTTTTGTCACACTTACTTCAATAGCTACAGCCACTGAAAACATTCTTGTCGGTCCTGGAATAACTAACCCATACGTACGCCATCCAGGAATTACAGCAGCTGCCATAGCAAGCTTGGACGAAGTAAGTAAAGGCAGAGCGTTCGTAGGTATTGGAGCCGGTGGAGGCCTAACACTCAATCCACT
>DBNM01000083.1:5755-11364 GCA_002299135.1 Candidatus Neomicrothrix sp. UBA672
TCGGGAGAAAGAGTAGATCTTGAAGGAAATGAATTCTCATTGAAGTCAGCTTCTTTAAATTACGGACGCAAAAACATAGAGATCTTTTTAGCTGGTCGTGGTAAACGCATGACCCAATTAGGCGCTGAGCTAGGGGACGGCTTTTATTTGAGTTACATACATAAAGACTTCTTACCCGGACACATCAAAGCACTACGAAACTCGGCAGAACGCGATCCATTCAAAATTGTCTACTCAACTATGATTGTTTCCTCTCAAAAAGAGTTTGAAGAAGCGCGTGCGGCATTGAGTTTTCGTCTTGTCGATTCACCGCAGGAGGTGAAAGAACACATAGGACTGACTGAAGAAATAAACAGTGAAATAAAACAAGCACTTTCTGAAGGAGGTCCGCCGAATGCGGCCAAACATGTTCCTAGCGAATGGGTTGAACAGTTTGTAATAACAGGCTCAGCGTCAGAAGCTTCTAACGAACTTAGAAATCTCATCAATGAAAACGGTATAGATGAATTCCAATTACCCATTGGGAGCCCCAAAGAAGCAGAAAAAGTTATTTCACGTACTTCAAAAATGTTTGAATGAACTTAGTCTCAGTTCAGGTAGTCATTGAGGTTAACGCTCGGATAGGCAACTCGTGACCCGTACTCACGTCGTTCCCTTTTATAAGTTGCGTCAATTCCAACCTTTGTACTTATGCCACGAGTATCTGCTGTTGGATCCATTTCATGTCCTTGAGCAAAGGGAATAGAAAAAACATCCTCTTGCCAACTCACCCGATTAGTAATGGCCCAATGCAATTCTGATGGCTGGAAAATATCAATATCCCTATCCACAACGACGACATTTCGAATATTGATATGAGCTGCCATCGCAGCTAGGGCAAGATTTTTTGCAGTGCCTGGATTATCTCGTTCTATCTGGATCACTGCTAAAAATCCATTTCCATAAGGAGGAATGTAAACCTCCGCAGAAGGATCCAAATGTCTCACGTAACTTTTCAACAGAGGTTCTCTAGGCAAAATGTTGCCTATGTAGATATGTTCATACCAACCGGGAATAATCGTTTGAAAAATAGGGCTGTCGCGCCAAGAAATAGACGAAACCTCGAGAGTCGGACTGTTCCAAGCCTCCCCATGGTATCCATGGAACTCCGCCAAAGGTCCTTCCGGGGCACGTTTTGCAGGGTGTAGAAAACCTTCAATTACTACTTCAGCTGCTGCAGGGATATCTATATCTACAGTAAGTCCCTTACAGACCTCTATGCCGCTACCTCGAATCGCACCTGCAATAAAAAGCTCATCTACGTGTGTTTTAACTCCAGCTGCGATCATGATGGAAGGATCTAAACCCATGGCAAGAGCTATAGGGAAGGGATCGTCTGGATTTTCTCGAGACTTCCAAAAAGTGCCTACATCTCTCCACTCATTCACATTAAATCCGAGAATATTTTTATCAAGTTTAGACATCCGGTTGTAACTGAGATTTCCTCTACCAGAAATCGGATCCTTGGAAACTGTTACAGCACCCGTTATGAAAGGTCCGCTGTCACCCCTCGAATGAGTCAGAATTGGCAAACTGCCAAGATCAATTTCACTTCCTGAGAGGTTGTTGTCATGCCAAGCTGCCTTTTCTGTTCTTACTGGAGCTATACCATTTGAAACATCAAGCGCTTTTTCCATAGTGTCGGCAACTTCAGACGGGTCACAGTTTAGAGCTACAGCAGCTCTGCTGTGAGACGCCACACCTCCGCAAAAGATTGGCCAAGGGCTATCAGTAACATTTTCGAAAAGACAAGCCCCTTTGCCTTCACGCACAATGCTTGCTCCAACATCCGCCAATTCATGTTCAATTGAAACTGGATTGTTGACTTTAACCAGTTGACCGGCAGCGTCTAGAGCCGATATAAAATCGCGTAAATCTTTCATTTCCTTCATTGTTCAAGCTTAGGTGAAGTTCGTGCTTAAAGTCCTTCTGGACTCATTTGAGTGGTTTGTTGAGAGGAAGAAATTAGAACTCCACCTTTAAAAACTTTTCTGGACATTGGCGCATCAGCAATAGCTCCTCGAAGTGAGGGTGCATCTATAGCGACAAAGTCAGCTAAAGACCCAGGTGACACGTCGGCTTTGTCAAGTCCCATGGCTTTTCTAGCGTTTACACTTACCATTTCGTAGGCATTTTCTGGCATCTCATGTGCGACTAAAACCAAGAGTGAAGCAGTTTCAAGTGGATCACTGCGACCTACTAGATTGAACGGGTCTTGAACGTTGTCACCGCCAGCTGCAACTAGGACTCCTGCATCTTTAAGACTCTTAATTGCGGTAAGAGCACGAGGTGTAGCAGTAGGTATTTCTCTTCCTTGGAGAAAAAGGTTTGTTTGCGGAAGGGGTAAAACAGCGATATTAGCTTTTGCAACATCAGTCGAGACCTCCTTTTGCTTTTTTAGACTTTGCATCCCTAAAGTAACGCAGTGGCTTGCTGTAACAGAGTTTTCAAAACCCCGATCCATTACCTGTTTCGCTAAGTCGTGAAGTGTCAAAACTGATTCATCAAGCATTTCATCTACATGTAAATCAATTCCTATGCCTGCATCTTCGGCTACATCTAATGCGTCTTTAATCAAAACGGAAGGGTTGGGGTCAAGGTGAGGGCATCCTCCGACCAGATCCACTCCGGTTTCTATTGCCGCTTCTAAAGCTTTTCGATTGTCTGTTCCTTCGGAGCCGGTCATAGGGTTTATTGTTAAGGCAACTATTTGAACATCTATAAGGCCTTCAACAAGTTTTCTGGCTTCGCGAACTGCTTCTAAGGCACGAGAACCTAATGCAACATTTACATGAGTTCTAACTGCTGTAACGCCTCTGGAGACTAGTAGACGCATTGCCTCTACAGCGCGGTAGATAGTGTCCTCATAAGTTATTTCTCCACGAGCGGTTGCAGAGATCCAAGCTTCAATGGCACCAGATAAATCACCTGCGGGGTTGGGAACATTTTCAGCTGTTAGTGCTTTGTCAAGATGCGCATGTGGCTCAGCCATACTCGGTATCACAAGCCATCCGTCTAGATCCATACCATTTTCAGATAGTGGAGAGGATTTCTGCAATTCTGTGATGGCTTCTATGCGGTCACCATTTATGTGAAGGTTCACTAACCTGCCATCTTCTAACCGGGCATTATGAAGAACTTTAAGCATCCCAATCACCCCATTCCATTCCATCTCCCCATGGGCGAATAAACACTTCATTCGGGCTTGCTTCGATCCCTCTTTCGGGGTAAGGGTCGTCACCTGCAACCGGCACGATCATCCGATGATCGTGTGTGGCGGCATCCACTAGCCTGTCTGCACCTATTTGCCAAGGCAGGTTAGACCATGCATTCATATAGTGGTGCACTAGAGCCCTCCGACTTGTATCGCTAAGGTTTCTAAGAGATCGATGCAATAAATAGCCATTAAAAAAAACAGCCGACCCAGCTTTTACTTCAACAATTTCTTCATCATCTGAGTTGAAACCGTAGCTTTCGTCTGAAAGGTCAAATTCTTCAGTTTCATTATGCGGTCTCGTCGGCCAAAGCTGTCCCATTTTGTGGCTTCCGGGGATGACCCTTAAGCAACCGTTATCCAGAGTTGCGTCGTCTAATGCAATCCAGACACCTACAAGAGAACGGTCTCTAGTGGGGATAAAGCGTTCGTCTTGATGCCAGGCTTGACCTGGAAAGCCAGGAGGTTTGAGAAAAAGCATGGACTGCATGCATTTGACCCTGCCATCCCAGTGGGGGATATGAGCTCCTACGATTACCTGGAGAACCTCTTTTATCCTTGGATGGTTCAAAGTTTCAAAAATTGGGCGTGAAACCCAGTGAGGGAAGTGAACAGCTAGGAGCCCAGAGTCTTTGTCTACTAGATTCAACGGGTCTTGAATGGGATAGGTTCCGTCTCGAAACTTGGGAATTTCTGATTGAATACTTTCTACAGTCGTTTGGTCAAAAACTTCTGGAACGACTAGATAGCCGTCGTTAATATATTTTTGAGCCATTAGATCAAGATCCATAGTTTGATGCTATCCACATGACACAAAGGTGCTTATGTTCGGAGGTCGGACTACAGTTCAAAACTCATGGAAGAAATTTACTTGCAAGTAATTAAGAGGAGAAATTAGCAAATGAAAGATGGTTTTCAGCGGCTGGTTGTCGGGATAAGTGGAGCTAGCGGAGTCATATACGGAATTCGCATTCTTGAAATATTGCGTGACATCCAAGAAGTAGAAACACATTTGATATTAACGAATGCAGCGAAACAGACAATAGGCATGGAAACCGATTTTTCAGCAGGCGCAGTCGAAAAACTTGCTGACCACTCGTATCCAATCAAAGACATTTCAGCAGGACCCGCCAGCGGAACATTTCCATGTGACGGAATGATTATCGCCCCGTGTTCAATAAGAACTCTGTCGGCAGTAGCAAACTCGCATAGCTCTGACTTGCTTACAAGAACAGCGGATGTAACCCTCAAAGAAAAAAGACCTTTGGTCTTAATGGTGAGGGAAACCCCCTTTCACTTAGGGCATTTACGTTTAATGCAACAAGTAGCAGAAACTGGAGGGGTAATTTTCCCTCCAGTACCAGCTTTTTACAACAAACATAAAGATCTTGATGAGGTGATTTCACATACTGCCAAAAGGGCGCTGGAACAAGCAGGAATTGAGATGAAAGAGATGGATAGATGGGCAGGGCCTCTTGGTTAAAAAAGTGACAGTAACCGATCAATCGCGTTAGGTGAGATACTCGGTTATCCTGTAAGGATGTCAGGAAGACTTGCCGATATAACTGGGCCGAATATCCCAGAGCAAATAAATGATAATTCTTTAATACTGCTTCCCGTTGGCGCAATTGAACAGCACGGACCTCATTTGCCAATGTCAGTAGACACGGTTATTGCAGAAGAAACTTCTAGTGCTCTTCTTGATTCTGTAGGAGATGAGATAGATTTATGGCTTCTTCCAACCTTGTCGATTTCAAAATCAAATGAACACACATGGTCGCCGGGGACTCTTTCATACAGTACAACCACGATGGTTAGTGTTCTTGATGACATAGCCAGATGTGTTTCTGCAACTGCTGCAAAAAGGTTGGTTATTTTAAACGGTCACGGTGGCAACACCTCTCTCCTGATCACAGCATGTCGCGATATAAGAGTTGCTCACGGACTGTTGACATTTCTTGTTCATCCCTCTGTCCCTCCAGCGTCTGGAGGCACAAGCACCGAAGAGGAGATGGGCATGGGTATTCATGGTGGATTAAATGAAACTTCAGTTTTTTCGTATCTACGACCGGGAGAAGTTCAAATGGAAAAAGCTGTTCGTTGCGTGCCTGAGTGGATGGCAGAGAATGAATGGGTGAAATTTGGAGGCAAAGTTCAATTCGGATGGACGAGTAGAGATTTTGGGAGTGAAGGTCTTATAGGTGACCCCACAGATGCAAATCCTGAATTAGGTAAAGAACTTTTCGAATCAGCAGTTGAGTCGCTTGCCGGTCAACTTCGCGAAATCAGCAATTTCGATTTTCAGGGGAAATAATTTGGGTTCAGAAAAAGCAAAGGCTGAATTCACAATTGAACC
>DBNM01000034.1:0-1985 GCA_002299135.1 Candidatus Neomicrothrix sp. UBA672
AACGGATCTTTATGTCCATTGAATACGTCATTTTGACATCATAGAAATTTGTATTTCTAAACGTTCTTTCATTTGTTCTTTTTGAACCTCTACAGCATCTAAACCTGTACTTCCCGGTGTGATTTGTCTATTAATTGCTGTCTCAGGTTTGAAAAAATCTTCTATCTCAGGTTCGAAATTCTCATTTTCTAATACCACCTTTTTGAAATCCTTTTGATCTTCTATTGAAGCTTTGACTAGTCCACCTATCAATGTGTGAGCCTCCCTGAAAGGCATGCCTTTATGAACTAGATATTCTGCAAGGTCTATCGCCACAGAGAAAGGCTTATCAGCTGCTTGAGCCATTCTTTCCTTGTTAAAAGCAACAGAATCAAAAATTCCTGTTAATGCCGTTAAAACCAAAGTGTTTGTGTCAAAAGAATCGAATAAAGGTTCCTTGTCTTCTTGTAGATCTTTGTTGTAAGCCAAAGGAAGCCCTTTCAAAACTGTTAATAATCCTGATAAGTGCCCGACTATTCTTCCGGTTTTAGCTCTTGCTAACTCAGCTATGTCTGGGTTCTTTTTCTGAGGAAGCATGGATGAACCCGTAGTATACGCATCATCTATATCCACAAATCCGAACTCTTCACTGGACCAAAGCACAAGCTCCTCTCCGATTCTGGAGAGATGAACAGCTAATAATGCATTAACGAATACTGCCTCGGCTACAAAGTCCCTGTCAGAAACAGCATCAAGTGAATTTTTGAAAGTTTCTGAGAAACCTAGGGTTTCTGTAGTCATTATGGGATCTATCGGTAAAGAAGAACCTGCTAATGCTCCCGCTCCTAAAGGAGACACGTCTGTTCTGGAACGAGTTTCTATGATCCTGTCAAAATCTCTTGAAAGAGCCCAAGCATGAGCTAACAGGTGATGTGATAGAAGTACCGGTTGAGCTTGTTGTAAATGCGTGTATCCCGGTAGCCGTGTCGCTTCTGCTTTTTCAGCTTGTTCAATCAATGACTTCTGTAAAGAGACGACGAGTGCTGCTAGTTCATCTAGGCTTTTTAATGTCCACAGCCTGAGATCCGTTACCACTTGATCATTCCTGCTCCTGCCCGTGTGCATCCGAGCTCCAGCCTCACCGGCGATTTCTGTGACTCTTCTTTCAACAGCTGTGTGTATATCCTCATCCCCAGGCTGAAAAACAAAAGATCCTGATGTCATCTCTTCTTCAGTCGTCTTGAGTGCGTCAAGAATCAACTCTCCATCAGACTTTTCAATCAGACCTACAGAAACGAGCATCTTAACGTGAGCTACTGAACCTGAGATGTCCTCCTTGTACAGCCTTTTATCTATTTGGAGACTGTCATTTAAGGCTTTTAAAGCGTCTGTCGTTGCTCCGCTTAGTCTTCCTTCCCACAAGGTTGCCATTATGCTCCTCCTTGTTTTCCACCACGCATTGAATCTCTTAACGATTCAGTGCGCAATCTTAAAGCATTAAGTCTTATGAATCCCTCTGCATCTGCTTGGTTATATGCGCCGGAGTCATCCTCAAAAGTAGCTATGGCCTCATCAAACAAAGTGTCTTCTGATTCCCTTCCGGTAATTTCTATGTTGCCTTTATAGAGTTTGAGTCTGACTTTTCCATTTACCCATCTTTGTGATTGGTCTATAGCGGTTTGGAGCATCTCCCTCTCTGGGCTGAACCAATAACCGTTATAAATTAGCTCTGCATATTTAGGCATCAATTCATCTTTTAAATGAGCTACACCTCTGTCTAAAGTTATTGACTCAATCGCCCTGTGTGCTTTGAGAAGAATTGATCCACCCGGAGTTTCGTAAGCTCCTCTTGATTTCATGCCGACATAGCGGTTTTCTACTATGTCGGTTCTTCCCACGCCGTTAGCCCCACCCAACCTATTTAGTTCAGTTAAAAGCTCTGCAGGAGACATTTTTACACCACCGATTCCAATTGGGTCTCCATTTTCGAACTCCAAATCTAAATA
>DBNM01000034.1:2362-4160 GCA_002299135.1 Candidatus Neomicrothrix sp. UBA672
GTAGAAGGTTCCTTCCATGGGTCTTCTAAAGGACCGCCTTCGTAAGAGATGTGGAGAAGATTCGCATCCATTGAATAAGGCGACTCGTTGCCTCTTTTCATTTCAACTGGTATTCCATGTTTTTCGGCATAATCTAGGAGACTTTTTCTTGAACCGAGATCCCATTCTCTCCATGGTGCAATTATGTTAATGCTTGGATTGAGAGCATAAGCTCCAAGCTCAAAACGAACTTGATCGTTACCTTTGCCTGTTGCTCCATGACTAATAGCATCCGCTCCTGTCTCTTCTGCTATCTCAACTAGTCTTTTTGCTATGAGAGGTCTAGCTATAGAAGTCCCTAGAAGGTACTCTCCTTCATAAATAGCATTCGCTCTAAACATTGGAAACACATACTCGGAAACAAACTCGTCCCTCAAATCTTCGATGTAAATCTCTTTCACATCCATGCTTTGAGCTTTACTGCGCGCTGGTTCAAGTTCTTCTCCCTGACCGAGATCTGCAGTAAATGTCACAACTTCACAGTCATAAGTTTCCTGGAGCCATTTCAGGATTATGGAGGTGTCGAGTCCTCCTGAATAAGCAAGTACAACCTTTTTAATATCTTTCATATTTCTCTCATTCACTAATTAGCGGTTCTAATACCTGCTAGATCTTTTAATCTTTCAGATACTTTCTCACCTGTGGTATCTGAAGCAGCGACCAATATTACGGTGTCATCTCCTGCAACTGTCCCTATGATTTCTGGAAGACCCGCTCTGTCAACTGCCGACGCTACAACGTGTGCTGAGCCTGGTGGTGTCCTTAAAACAACGATGTTGTTTGAAACTGATACCTCTACTAGCCACTCTCCTAATACACGCCTAAGGTAATCAACTGGTAAAACTCTTTCTGTCGGATTGTCTGGTACTGCATAGACACTGTCACCCACAGGGACTCTCACCTTGACAGCTCCGAGTTCTTCGAGATCACGTGAGAGCGTTGCTTGAGTAACGTCTATACCTTCAGCCTTAAGCAGTTCGACAAGTTTTGCTTGACTTGAGACAGCCTGTTCTTCAAGTATCTTTGCAAGTAAGTGTTGCCTTTGTGATTTACTCATTTTCTTGACCTTCAGTTAGAAGCCAGGAAAGTAGTCCGCGGGCTGCATGCATTCTGTTTTCCGATTGGCTCCATACACGGCTCTTCGATCCGTCTATCACTTCTGCTGTTACTTCTTCACCTCTGTGAGCAGGAAGACAATGGAGGAAAACAGCATCTGATGATGCAGATTCCATTAAATTGCTGTCCACCGTAAATGCTTCGAAAGCTTTTTTTCTTTCTTCCATTTCAGATTCTTGACCCATTGAAGTCCATACATCTGTATAAACAATGTTTGCGCCATCAACCGCATCTTGTGCAAAAGCAAATTCATTAACTTTTACATCAACTGCAGCCAATCTGTCCTTATCTATTTCACTCAAGCTGTAATCACTTGGGCCAGCGAAACGAATTTCAGCACCTAACATGCCAGCTGCCATTGCTAAAGAACGAAACACGTTATTGCCATCACCTATAAAAGCTAGAATCTTGCCGTTAACATCCCCGAACTCTTTAACTAGTGTTATGACGTCAGCTAGTGCTTGCATAGGGTGTCCTGTGTCTGAGAGAAGATTTACAATTGGACAAAGTTCCACTTGGGCCATCCTCTCGAGTATTTTGTGATCGAAAACTCTCGCTGCTATACATTTGTAGTAACCAGAAAGAGTTGAAACTGCATCTTCAACAGATTCCCTTTTGTCAAAACCTAGTTCTTCACCACGGA
>DBNM01000034.1:4563-12242 GCA_002299135.1 Candidatus Neomicrothrix sp. UBA672
ACCAAAGCGACACCTTCACCTTCTAAAATCTTAGATGGATTAGGGTCAAGACAAAGATCAAGAACTCTGCGTAGTTCTTCTGCGTTAAGATCGTCGACTTCTAAAAAACTTCTCACGATGCTTTTTCCTTGCGTGTTGTTAAGACCTTTTCGAGAATCCCCGCTCCTTCAATTATTTCTTCTGAAGAAATGGTCAGAGGTGGAGCTAACCGGAGAGCTGTAGGCGTAACACCATTTAGAACTAGGCCCTCTTTTAAACAATCCTGTGCCAAGTCACGAGCATCACCCTTTGCCAGTCTTTCTTTTTCGATTTCCACTCCTAGTAAAAGCCCTAAACCTCTAACCGAGTCGACTCCATCAATATTTGTGATTGCTGCAACCATCTCTTCGCCTTTTTCTTTAGCTAATTTAGGTGCCTGAATTTCCTCAAGGACTCTCAGAGTTTCTCTTGCAGCAGAAGTTGCTAGCGGTTGTCCAGCGAAAGTCGAACCATGATCACCAGGTTTAAAAGCGTCTGCTATTTCTGATTTTGCCCAAACAGCTCCAATAGGAACACCATTAGCCATTCCTTTAGCCATTGTTACAATGTCAGGTTTGATATTTGCATGGTGGAACCCAAACCACTCTCCCGTCCTCCCAAAACCGGTTTGGATTTCGTCCATTATCAGAAGCAAACCCTTCTCATCACAAAGCTTTCGGAGCCCTTGTAAGAAATCACTGCTTGCGTTATTAACGCCGCCTTCACCTTGGATAGGTTCAACCAATATTGCTCCAGTCGTTTGGTCGATTGCTTCCTCAAAGGAAGCAAGATTGTCCCATTCGGCGTGTCTAAATCCCTCTGGCAAAGGCATGAACGGTTTATGTTTCTCAGGTTGACCAGTCGCAGCCAAAGTAGCCATGGTTCTGCCGTGAAAAGATTTATAAGCAGAAAGCACTCCATGTTTTCCCAAACCTTGATATTTCCGGGCTAGTTTCATGGCAGCTTCGTTCGCTTCGGCTCCAGAATTTTGAAATAAAATTTTTCCTGATTGACCGCTCCCTGTGTTTATAAGTCTGTCTAAAGTCGCTGCAACTTCAAGTTGTGGTTCTGTAATGAAAAGATTTGAGACATGCAAAAGCGTATTTGCTTGTTCTGATATGGCGTTAGCTATTCTTGGGTGGCTGTGCCCTAAACCAGTTACCGCTATTCCACATAAGAAATCTAAATACCTTTTCCCATCTTTATCGAAAAGTTCCGTGCCGGAACCTTTAACGAATGTCACCGATGGTGTGCCGTAATTAGGCATTAACAATTCAGACCAGTTCATAATTGATCCTGCGCTTGAGTTTCAGATTTGAATGAATCCAACATGTCTTCTGGGAGAACCATCGTTCCTATTCCAGCGTCTGTGAACAATTCGAGAAGTAAAACGTGGGGTATCCGACCATCAACCATATGGGCTGAAGCCACACCCCCTTTTATTGCATCAATGCATGCTTGTGCTTTGGGGATCATTCCAGACTTGATAATTCCTTCGTCAATCAAATCATTCAAACTTGAAATACCGATCTTTGAAATCTTGCTTGCGGGGTCCGAAACATCTTCTAACAGACCCTCTATGTCAGTCAGATAAAGCAATCTTTCAGCTTTCAAAGAACCAGCTAAGGCAGCTGCCACAGTATCTGAATTTATGTTGTAAGCCTGTCCATTTGAATCTGTTCCAATGGTCGATATTACGGGAATGAGATTTTCTTCCATAAGGCATTCCACTATGGAAGGATTTATTTTTACTACATCACCAACGTAACCAAGTGATGAGTCTTTTTGGGTTGCTTCAATTAAATTTGAATCACCTCCTGAGAGACCTACAGCTATTGGAGAATGAACATTAATACTCGAGACAATGTCTGTATTAACTTTTCCAACGAGGACCATCTGCGCTATTTCTAGAGTCTCCTTATCAGTTACTCTCTGTCCATCCTTGAATTCTGTGCTTAAACCTAACCTCTCCACTAAGTCACCAATTTGAGGTCCACCTCCGTGGACAACTACAGGTTTAATGCCCACTGAATGCATCAAAACAATATCCTGGGCGAATTGGTCAGCTAACTCGTCGCTTTCCATTGCATTGCCACCAAATTTTACGACTACAACCCTCCCAGCAAATCTTGTTATATAGGGAAGAGTTTCCACCAATACTCCTGCTCTTCTTTCAGGTGAAAAAACCGGCTCTTCTTTGCCATTAACATTCTTGTTTTTCATCACGAGGTCCTCATGTTTTCATCAATATAGGCGTGCGTTAGATCTGTTGTAACCACATCAGATTCGCCCCTACCTTGTCCCAGATCAACATGTAATTCTAAGCGTCTTTGAGACATGTGTTTTTCCAAGGCCGCAGAGTCTACTTCTTGGGCTTTTCCTTGTGCATAGACGATTTGACCTCCATAAGAAACTGAGATTCTTTCAGGATCGAATTGAATTCCAGATGCACCTATCTGTGCCGCTATCCGGCCCCAGTAAGGGTCTTCTCCATACCATGAACATTTGATCAACTGGCTATTAGCTGTACTTCTAGCTGCTAATTCAGCCTCTGTGTCGTCTTTTGCTCCAGTCACATGAAGGAAAACCGTTTTAGTTGAACCTTCAGCATCATCCGCCATTTGCACAGCTAAATCCTTGCATGCTTCGGTCAAGGCCTCTCCAAGGAGCGTAGAATCTTCCACTCCTGACTTGCCATTTGCTAAGAGAATAACCGTGTCATTGGTAGATTCTGCTCCATCTACTGTTAGACAATTAAAGGAAACTGAAACTGCTTTTTGTAGGAGTCTTGTAGCCTCCTGCGGGTTTATTGCAGCGTCAGTTGTAAGTACTGAGAGCATTGTGGCCATATTCGGTTGAAGCATTGCCGCCCCTTTAGATATACCGCCAACTGAAAAACCTTTCGCTTTAACGAGAGTATTTTTGGGAACCGTATCTGTAGTCATAATTGCTTTTGCTGCTACTGTCCCTTGATCATCCTTGAGGGAGTCAATTGCACTTTTTATTCCATAGGCAATCTCTTCCATCGGAAGTGGATATCCAATCCATCCTGTTGAACAAACTAGGACTTCGCTCGATTCGCATCCAAGACCCTGTGCTGTTAACTGACACATCCGTTCAGCATCCAGCAAACCTTGCTCGCCTGTAGCTGCATTTGCATTTCCACTGTTAAGAACGACAGTAGAAGCAGCACCTCCAGTTGCTTCCAAGTGTTTGCGCGATACCAAGACTGGTGCTGCTGTCATTTTATTTGATGTAAAGACAGCCGCTGCCGGTACCGGTTTTTGATCTTCGGTTGCAACCAACGCTAGATCTAGTTCGTTGTTATTTTTGATTCCGCTGGCCACGCCACTAGCCAGAAAACCTTCAACATCTGTGATCGTCATGGGCTTATTCCAATTGCACTTAGGCCATCTGACTCATCGAGGCCAAGAACTATATTCGCGCATTGAACCGCCTGGCCGGAAGCACCCTTACCCAGATTGTCTATTGCGCAAAATGAAACTAACAGCCCTGTTCTTGGATCAACTCTTGCTGTTAAGTGAGCGGCATTTGATCCAAAAGTTGATTTTGTGGTTGGTGATTTTTCGTCGACCACAATAAAAGGCATTCCAGAGTAGGCTTCGGTCAAAATTTGAAGAGCGGCATCTGTATCAAGTGCACCTTTGACTCTCCCATAACAAGTAGCAAGAATTCCCCGATTCATTGGAGCTAAATGCGGTGTGAACAGAACTGATGCATCACCTATCGGACTCCCATTTGACCCAGTGCTAAGCGCCTGTTCTATTTCAGGGGTATGACGGTGCGAAAGTAAACCATAGGCAGCAAAATTCTCATCGACAGCACAAAATAGACTATTTGGTTGGGGATTTTTCCCTGCACCCGAAGCGCCGCTCGCTGCGTCAACAATAATTTCATCAGGTTCAATTACTCCTGCCCTAATAAAAGGCGCCAAGGCCAGAGAAGCAGCTGTGGGGTAACAGCCAGGCGCAGCTACTAAAGAACTGTTTTCTAGTCCATCTCTAAAAAGTTCGGGCAGACCATAGGATGCAGAATCAAGAAGTTCTGGAACAGTGTGATCCTCTTCATACCATTGCCGGTAAGTTTCGGCGTTCTTGAGTCTGAAATCAGCTCCTAAATCAACAATCAGTTTTGTAGTCTCGAGGAATTCTGGAATTACTTTTTGTGAGGCCCCATGAGGTAACCCAGTAAAAATAATTTCACATTCACTTAATGGTGCAGAGTCTTTATCCTCAAACAACATTTCTGGAAATTCAGGCGAAAGATGTGCATGGACGTCAGATATAGCTGTTCCTGCAAGGGTCGATGCAACAGCCGTTTTAACTTCAAAGTTAGGGTGCATTGAGCAAATTCTTAATAATTCGGCACCGGTATAACCTGAAGCGCCAATAATACCTACTGAAAACATAGTATCATCATACAGTTTTATGTATAAAAATTCAATATTTCTAGGTTTTATTTAGATCCACTACCACTTTCCCTACTACTTTACGGTCAGCAATATCCTGCAAAGCCTGATTTGAAGATTCAAAAGCGTAAGTTGGATGCAACAAAGGGTCCACTTTGCCTTCCCCACTTAAATCTACTACCGACGACATTTGTCTTTTAAAAGAACTCGGATCTCTTCCCAACGAAGCCCCCCAATGGACTCCCACCACTGAATAATTTTTAAGCAATACGTGATTCGTTGCTATCTCTGGTATCCCAGCTACAAAACCAATGACTAGTAATCGCCCATCCCACGCCATGCATCTTCTTACTTTTTGAAACATATCTCCACCGACTGGGTCATAAGCGACATCGACACCTTGATTGTTTGTAACGTCCCTGACCTTCTCAACAAGATCTTCTTCTTCCTTGTGGTCGATCACTACGTCTGCACCAAGTTCTCTACATGCGTTTACCTTCTCCTGTCCACCTGCCACCGCTATCACCCTTGCTCCAGCTGCCAATCCCAACTGTATTGCCGCAGAACCAGTCCCACCTGATGCCCCAGTCACCAATAGTGTTTCTCCACTCTGTATGAGGGCACGATCATGTAAAGCGAACCAGGTTGTTCCATAATTCATTGGCAAAGCAGCAGCCCTAACTTGATCCACTGAGTCGGGCACACCAAAAGACATATGTGCATGCACTAAAGCTTGCTCAGACAAACCTCCTCCCAGTGAAATAACCTTCTGCCCTACACTGAAATCTTCCACTCCTTCACCTACAGCTATTACTCTGCCTGCTGTTTCACCTCCTGGTGTAAAGGGCAGGGGTGGTTTGACTTGGTACTCTCCTCGACATTGAAGCACATCTGGGAAAGCCAGCCCCACTGCATCAACATCTACTAGCAATTGGCCAGCCATGGGTTCTGGAGTTTCCATCTCTTGAAGCTTCAAAGATTCCTTTGGTTCTCCAAGTTCGTGTATTTGCCATGCTTTCATTATTAGATCCTTTCAAACATTTTTCTTTTCTGAATCAGTTCAACTCCGAAGTTTTGCGGAAAACTTTTTCTCAACCGATTCGATGCACTCTCCGTGGACTTTCGCCACCTCCGCGTCCGTAAGAGTCCTGTCTTCAGCTTGGAGTCGCAACTTGAAAGCGAGACTTCTTCGACCTTCTGAAACGGGTTCCCCTCTAAAAATGTCAAACAGGTATATGTCCACAAGCAACACTCCTGCTTGTTCCTGTAAACATCTTTTTACCTCATTCGATGGGATACCTTCATCAACCTCAAATGCTAAGTCAATGTCAGACGACGGATATCGGCTAAAAGGCGCATATGAACGCTGCCCATGAGGTATTGATAAAAGGTCATCTATATCAACCTCAAGACATGCAACTCTCTCACTAACCTCGAACGAAGAAAGAACCGATGGGTCAATTTCCCCTAAGAAGCCAACCGTTTTGCCTTGAATCTCAATTCGGGATGTTCTAGTAGCATGAAAGCCTGGTGGCGAGTCAGTGATGAGTTCATAATCATCAAAAGCCAACGCGTCAGCCAAAGCTGACCAAATCTTGACAATTTCTCCAGCTTCATTTCCAGCAAGAACAGACACAAGTTGCTCTCTCTCATCTGGTAGCGGTTGAGGTTTGTCAGGCTGTCTATAGACATGACCAAGTTCAAAAAGTCTTAATCCGGTGAGTCTATGCGACTCGTTATAAGCCAAAGTTTTCAATAAGCCAGGTCGCAGCGAAGAGCGCATTACCGACTCCTCTGCAACTAAAGGATTCGCAACTTTTATTCCATCAGATTCGAGTCCCGCATTTTCTAGTTCACCCGGAGCCAGAAAAGGCACTGGCATTGCCTCATCTAAACCCAGACCCATCATTGTTGTTCTAATTAAACGGCGGTCATTCTGTTTCCGTGTGAGCGAACCAAAGGTTTTAGACTTTGGAACTGTCTTTACAATGTTTTCGTACCCGTAAATTCTCGCTATCTCTTCGATCACATCAATCTCTGATGAAGTATCTGGTCGAAAGCTTGGAACCACAACATCAATATCTTGATCAACAGATTCAGATTCAAAACCTATTGGTTCAAGTATCTGAAGAATGCCGTCCTGATCAAGATCCGTTCCAAGAATGCTGTTAACCCTAGAAATACGAACTTTAATTTTCTCCCTTGCAGGCAGATCGCCTTTCTCATCAATTATCCCTGGAGACATAAGCGCCTCAGGTCCCAACAATTCGCAGAACCTCAACATGGCGGTTTCAATTACTTCTGGATCGGTTCCTCTTTCGAAACGAGCTGAAGCTTCGCTTCTCAATCCAAGTCTTCTTGACGTTTTTGCTATTGCTGAAGGATCCCACCAGGCCATTTCCAAAGCCACGGTTGAAGTGCCTTCACTTATTTCTGTTGAAACGCCGCCCATTACACCCGCAATTCCAATTGGCGAATCTGAGCCGTCGGTCACGACACCATCGTGTGCTGTCAGATTTCTTGCAACTCCATCGAGGGTTACAATTTCTTCCCCTTCTGTAGCCCATCTGACTCTAAATTCTGAATTCGCTACACAAGCCAAATCGAAAGTGTGACTGGGTTGACCCAATTCCAGCATTACATAGTTGGATATATCCACAATGTTGTTAACTGGCCTCATTCCTAATGCTGTAATTCTATTTTTCAACCACTGAGGAGAGTCCTGAATTGAAATTCCATCAATTACCCTGGCCACAAAACGGCCGCAAAGATCCGGAGAAACTATCTCAGTTTTCAAAATCTCAGAAACATCTTTTCCTTTTTCGGAAACTTTAGGGACTGGGATGCTGAAAGGTATTTTTTGATATGCGGCTAAATCTCGTGCAACACCAGCTACAGACATAGCATCCGGTCGGTTAGGGTTTACTTCAAGATCATAAAGAACATCGGATTCAATTCCCAATGAATCAGCCAGAGCAGTTCCCTGTTCGCTTTCATTTCCTAAAATAAGGATTCCGTCATGATCGTCGCCAAGATCTATTTCAGCTCCTGAACAAAGCATCCCATTAGACCACTCGCCGCGTAACTTTCGACGGCTTATTTCCATTCCATTGGACATTATTGTTCCTATGGTCGCGAGTGGAACAAAATCACCAGGAGACATATTAAATGCTCCACAACAAATCTGTAATGGTTGACCATCGCCACTGTCAACTTCGACTATTTGGATACG
>DBNM01000034.1:12554-15965 GCA_002299135.1 Candidatus Neomicrothrix sp. UBA672
CTATTTGGATACGGTCTGCATCAGGATGAGGTCTCAAATCTAAAACTTTTGCCACCACGACACCCTCGAGGTGCTCTCCGGTTCGAGTCATGTCCTCAACAGCCAAACCCAATTCACTCAACTGTTCACCTATTAAATCTGGCTCTCCCTCGATAGGGGCAAACTCTTTCAACCAAGAGAGTAGAACTTTCATGACCCCACTACCTTTTCGGGTTCTAAACGAACCTGTAAAATCTGCATCAGAATTGTGCCAAAAATCGATAGTCGTTACGAAACAACTCACGCAAATCATCAATTTCATGACGCATCAAAGCCAAGCGATCAAGACCGAATCCAAATGCAAATCCTTGCCATTCTTCAGGATCCAAACCTCCGGCTTTCAAAACCTCCGGGTGCACCATCCCGCAACCACCCAGCTCTAACCATTTGCCACCTGAGTGTCTTATATCAAATTCGGCTGATGGTTCCGTGAAAGGAAAATAAGATGGCCGAAGCCTCGATTCAAAATCTTTTCCAAAATACGCACTGGTGAAAGTCTCTATGGTCCCCGCTAAATCCCCGAAGGTAATACCTTTGTCCACTACCAATGCTTCGATTTGGTGGAAAACAGGCATATGAGTTGCATCTGCTGTATCGCTTCTAAAAACTCTCCCTGGCATGATTGAATAAATTGGCGGATCTTCTTCCTCCATTACTCTTATTTGAACTGGCGAAGTATGTGTCCTCAAAAGAGTGCTCATGGGGTCCCCATATTCGACATAAAGAGTGTCGTACATGTCACGTGCAGGGTGGCCAAGAGGGAAATTGAGAGCACCGAAATTATGCCATTCATCCTCTATCTCTGGCCCCTCAGAAACCGTGTAGCCCATACCGATAAAAAGATCTTCCAGTCTTTCCCATGTTTGAGTAACCACATGTCGGTGGCCAAGTCGGTGACCTTGGTCAAACTCGGTCAGGTCCAGCCTCTCATTTTCTAACTGTTCCCCCCTTAGCTCCGAGTCAAGCTTTTTTCTTCTCGTCTCAAACATTTCTTCAAGTTTTGTGCGGGTCTCATTCAAAATAAGTCCCAATTCTCGACGCTCTTCAGGCTCTAATTCACCTAAAGATCCTTTTGCTTGAGCAGTTAATGACTGTTTACCCAACAGTTCAACTTCTAATTTCTTCAAGGTTTCTAAATCGGAAGACTGTTCAATCTTTCCTTTTGCCTCTTTTAAATGCAGGTCATAATCTTGATTCATTCTCAAATACCAGTTGTAAGTTTTTCGAATCCGTTTATCGAAGGTTACGCCATATGAATGGGCTTAGAAGGGTTATTTTACTGAAACACTAAATACGCGATCTTTTAATTCCATAAAGAACAACCGCACCTGCAGTCGCTACATTCAGAGATTCAACAGTATTTTCAATTGGCACAGTAACAATCTCGTCACAGAGGGCTTCTATTTCCTTTGGTAGCCCCCTAGGTTCATTTCCGAGGATCACTGCTATTTGAGCATTGTCAGCAACATTTTCTGGGGCTATCCCACCAGAAGGTGAAGTAGCTACAAATCTATAATCAGACTTTTTCAATTCTTCAAATAGTTTTTCGTAAGGAAATTCTTCATCTATCACAGTAAATCTCGTTCTAAAAAATGAACCTGCAGATGATCTAACCACTTTTGGGTTGTAGGGATCAACACCTCCATGAAAAAGAACCCCTGAAGCACCAAATGCTTCTGCTGTTCTGATCAAATTGCCACAATTGCCAGGGTCAGAAACACCGGATAAAACAACTAGCAAACCTTTTTTCTCAACAAGACTTCCTAACTCGATCCCATGCTGATTAACAGAAGCTATGGCAGGTTGAGGATTACGCAAGGTTGTTAAACCTTCAAAGATCTTTCTGGCAACCAAATGAAATTGAATTTTTTCCTGACTTAGAACTTCTATCAGGTCATGATCCAACTCGTCTTCTGGCAAAATAACCTCATCAATTTCAAGGCCTGCACCTATCGATTCTTCAACGAGTCTTGGACCTTCGACCACGAAGAGTCCTTCCAATTCCCGAACTTCAGGATCTCTCGCTAAACGCCGCATTCTCCGAATACGTTGACTGTTGAACGACATCTTATTAATTAAGAACTCTTCTCAGATCCTCTTGATTAAAGGAAGGCCATGAAGTGTCATCAGTTATTACTGTTTGGAAATTTCCACTAGTTGTGCAAAAGCATCAGGATCTGCTACTGCTACATCAGCAAGAACTTTTCTATCAACCTCTATGCCAGCATTTTTGAGACCAGCAATAAACACGCTGTAGGTCGTACCATGAATTCGACATGCTGCATTAATGCGCTGGATCCAAAGACGTCTAAATTGGCCTTTTTTTGCACGGCGGTCTCTAAACGCGTAATTTCCTGAATGCATGACTTGCTCATTCGCAGCTCTGAAACTACGGCTTTTATTTCCGTAATAGCCCTTGGCCTGTTTTAAAACTGCTTTATGTTTCTTTTTGCTGTGGACAGCTCTCTTTACTCTGGCCATCTTTAACTCCTTTTATCGGAGACCTCTTTAGTGAGGATCCTGGTGTTGTTAAATACCTAACTGTTTGCGTATTGCTTTACTGTTAGCTCCGTCTACTTCAGTCATTCTTCCCAAGCGTCGCTTACGAGTGGAACTCTTGTGCTCAAGCATGTGATTTTTGTTTGCCTTGCGGCGTCGCAAACGACCACTACCTGTAACTTTTATTCTCTTAGCAGCGCCCCTATGGGTTTTCATTTTTGGCATAATTACTCCCGCTTGTTTTAAGTTCTAATCCGTTTCTAAATCTTGTTCTTGTTCTTGTTCTTCAACTTCATCACTTGTCTGCTCTTCATCAACTTCTGATGAAGATTCAATCTCTTCTAAAGCTTCCTCCATCTCAAGTGCTTCCGCTTGCAAAGCTTCAATAGCTTCACGTTGCCTGCGTGTTGCCTTTCCAGGAGTTAGCAACATAGTCATATTGCGACCTTCTTGTTCTGGATAAACCTCAACTCTTCCAACGTGTGAAATAGATTCAGCTATATCGTCCAGGATTTTCCGTCCGAGTTGCGGGTATTGAATTTCCCGACCTCTGAACATGATGGTCACTTTGACTTTACTTCCTTCTGTTAAAAACTTTTCCACCTGTCGAGTTTTTGTTTCGAAGTCACCTAATCCTATTTTTGGACGGTATTTCATTTCCTTCACGAGGACATGGGTCGCTTTTTTTCGTGATTCCTTGGCTTTCTGAGATTGTTCGTATTTGAACTTCCCATAGTCCATCACACGACAAACCGGAGGGTCTGCCTGATTTGCGACTTCTACCAAATCTAATCCTGCTTCTTGTGCGAAACGAAGGGCCTCTGAAATCGGTTTAATCCCCACCTGTTCCCCCTCAGCGGAAACTAGTCGGAC
>DBNM01000066.1:0-239 GCA_002299135.1 Candidatus Neomicrothrix sp. UBA672
CAGATAAAGAAAGAGGGGAGAGGGTCTGCGCAGTTGTGGAACTAGCTGAAGGCAACGACCCACTGGAACTCGAAGAAATGATTGAAATTTGTGAATCTGAAGGGTTGATGAAACAAAAAATACCAGAACAACTAATCAACTATGACGGTTTATTGCCTAGAAATCCGACATTGAAAATTCTTAAATACCAGTTACGAGATGAGATCTCGAAAATTAATTGGCCTTAGTTACTTGCCTTT
>DBNM01000066.1:578-1171 GCA_002299135.1 Candidatus Neomicrothrix sp. UBA672
CCTTTTCTTCTTTCCTTAAAAGCATTAACTCCTTCTTCCGCATCTTCTGTTTCAGCGAGTAACGTTTGATCAGCCCCCATAGCAGCAATAGCTGCCTGTTCTCCTTCTGTCACATATCGCATAGAAGAACGCTTAGTTGCCTGCACTGCTAGAGGTGCACCTTCGCAGATAATTTCTGCGATTTCGATCGCCCTTTCAAGTTCGGAGCCGAAAGGAACAACTTCTTGCACAAGCCCTACGCGGAAAGCTTCTTCAGAATCAAACACATCAGAGGTGAGGAGATGGTACATGGCATTACCCCAACCGCAACGTTGAACAAATCTGATTGTTGCACCACCGGTAGCATGGATGCCTCTTAAAGGTTCTAATTGTGAAAATCGACAGTTATCAGCAGCAATAACTATGTCTCCTGCCAGCATCAGTTCGATTCCAAGCGTATAGGTCACACCCTTTACAGCTGAAACGATTGGTTTCATGCACTTACGACCTAATGCAGTTGGATCCACCTTTCCTTTCCCACGCCCTCTTTCGCCTTTCTGCATCCTCTCTCGGAACTTGGGCAAATCTAGACCTGCAGTGAAATGATCACCATG
>DBNM01000066.1:1550-4229 GCA_002299135.1 Candidatus Neomicrothrix sp. UBA672
GCATCAGTGAGATCGTCAATCATTTCGGGCGTGAAGCCGTTCATTTTTGAAGGCCTGTTAATTCCCATTAAAAGAATTCGTCCTTCTACTTCTACCGTGATTCCACCTTCTGTATTATTTTCAGACATTTAAAGACCTTGCGTTCGTTGTTTAGCCAAGAACTTTAGCGTAATTTTCTCGTTCAAGTAAAAGTTCTTTTAAATGACTTCCGTAAGCATATTCACCTGCAGTTCCGTCATTCCGGAGAACTCGGTGACAAGGAATCAGTAGAGGAATGGGGTTTGCTCCCAGAGCGGAACCAACAGCGCGTTGAGCTTTGGGGTTATTGATGTCTTGGGCAATCTTTGAATAAGTGGTGGTTTCACCAAAAGGGATTTTCGAACAACTTCTCCAAACTTTTTGTTGAAAAGATGAGTAAGCAGAAATTTCGAACTGAAGTTTTGCAGAATGACCTTTTACTCGCCATTGATTTATACCTTCTTCTATGTTTTCAGGTAAAGAGTCAACTCTTAAAAAATGATTTCCTGTTTTTTCTTTAAGTTGTTTCTTAAAATCTTTGAGAGTAATTATTTTTTTGAATTCAGAAGCGCAAATGCCTGACTTGGTGAAAGCTAGCCAAATTTGTTCTTCCAGGATTTTTGCAAGCCCAATATGGTGAAAAGGTTTTATCCCCAAGAACTTACCGAGCTTTATTCATCTATTAGACCGGTACGAACTATTACGAGCGGACAGGGACTGTGATGAGAAATCGCTTGACTGACAGAGCCAAGTCTGAGTCCAGCGAAACCACCTCTTCCACGGTTTCCCACTACAAGCATGTCAGCGCCTTCTGCTACGGACATTAAAGTCTCAGGCGCTCTTCCTTTTTGAATCGTCTTTTTGATTTGAACATTTGGATTCCCCGCGGTTTCTAAAGCAGATTCAACAACTTCGTTTTGGAGTTTTTCCACTTCAGCAATCAGATTTGTTCCATCGAAAGGCACATATCCAAGGTCAGGCGAAGATGGTATGTAAGTAGGCGAATAACAGGTGACAACTTCGACAACAGCATTGTGATGCAACGCTTCCTCTAGAGCCCAAACTAAGGCTGCTTTGGCATAACCGGACCCTTCGATACCTACAACGATTCGACGCTCTTTACCCATATGGCCCCTTAATCGATTTGAAAATAATCCGGCTGTTATACCGCAACTACATTTTGCTACTCGGTGAGAGCGTCTTCAACTTTTTCTAAAGCCTTTTCTTCTGAAAAATTTAGTGCAAATGCGAGTTCTGATACAAGAATATTGAGAGCTTTGTTGTAAAGCGTTTTTTCTCCAGCTGAAAGTCCCTTTTCTTTATCACGCAAAGCCAAGTTTCGCACTACTTCTGCAACCTGATAAACGTCACCACTTTTTAGTTTTTCTTGATGATTTTTAAAGCGACGCGACCAGTTAGCTGGTTCTCTTACGTCTCTTTTTTCAAGAACTTCAAACAAATCTGGGACATCGCGTTTGGCGATAGGCCAGCGCATTCCTACTTCTTCGGCTTTTTCAGCCGGGACAGAAAGAACCATGTCTCCATGAGCCATATGTAAAATCAGGTATTCAGTAGTTTTGCCGAAAGCTTTTTTCTTTTCTTTCTTCTCAATTACTGCAGCACCATGATGTGGATAGACAACTTTGTCACCGGGCTTGAATGTCAATTTGGCCTCCGAAAGTGGTAGATCAGAGTTGTAGGATACCTACCTACGACTGCAATGGTAGGTAAATTCGAAAATTAGTTAGGCGCCTAAACGTTCTCTAGCTGCTCTACTGCGTTCTATGAGATGTTCAGGAATGCCGTGTTCGTTCCCGCCACTCGAAACCGTCTCTGATGAAGTCTCCTCTGTGACAGCTTCTTCAGTTTCATCAGGTTCGTTTTCAGCATTTGCTCTGTCGAGTTGGAATTGTTCCCAATCTTCGACTTTGACTACGTCTTTATGATCCACGCGGCCGAGTTTTGTTCCGTTATCGAAATCAACCCAGTAACGGAACCATTCGATTCCGTTTGCAACACAAATTTTCCCCTCTGTTCCTTCAGGAACACCAGGGAGATCTATTGTTGCTACAACTTTCTGTTTCCTTTTCAGAGGATTCAAATCTTCCACTTCCAGTAATTTCCAAACTCTTAAGGCGAAACCTTATTCCAAAAATTGTCGCCTCATACGATTAAATCTTGCTGAGAGGAAATTTTTTCTAATAAGAAATCTCTCACTTTCTCAACACTTATCTCAGCCTGTGTTTTTTCTGGGTCAGAACGGTCTAAAAATTCGACCACCCCATTCTCTAAACCACGTGGCCCAATAGTCACCCGAAGAGGTATGCCTATTAATTCAGCGTCAGCGAATTTCACTCCGGGTCTTTCTTCTCGGTCGTCAAGCAAAACGTCTATACCGTTAGTTTTTAAATCTGTATAAATCTCGTCTGCTATTTTCATTGAGTTTTCGTCATCGGTTTTCACGACAGTTAAAACAACTTCATAGGGGGCGACACTCATAGGCCAGATTAATCCTGAGTCATCACAATGCGTTTCGGCTATAGCCGCCATAGCCCGGCCGACACCTATTCCATATGAACCCATAGTTGGAGTTTGCGATTCACCTTCCGAGTCGAGCACAGTTACACCCATCGCTTCAGAGTATTTACGACCCAACTTGAA
>DBNM01000072.1:0-1905 GCA_002299135.1 Candidatus Neomicrothrix sp. UBA672
GATCCATTGCTTAAAATCGATCTAATAACTGGAGCGACTGGGAGGAACGAGAGAGAAAAACTACTCAATTCCCTAAGGGAAGGAACGCTGGATGTAATTGCTGCGCCACGAGTCCTTGATGAAGGAATAGACGTTCCTGATGCGAATTTGGGTGTAGTCATAAGTGCAAGTCGGACACGTCGGCAGATGATTCAACGAATGGGACGTATTCTTCGCCGTAAAGAAATAGGGAGTGGTGCCCGTTTCGTGATACTTTTCTCACGCGACACGCTTGAAGATCCAACAGCCCAAGAAAGAGATGGGTTCATGGAAGAAATCGAGAACATTAGTGAAACTTCCAAAATTTTTGATGTAGATGAGTACGACAAATTGGCAACTTTCCTTGAATACGCTGGACCAGAAATTCTCCCGGATATTCGAAAGATTGGGCCCATGTCTGATCTTGATCAAATACCAGATGGCATTGATCCCGTCGAAGAATATGCGTGGCTAAGTTATTTATCATGGGCGCAGACAACTGAAAGACATGAAGAGGTATGGGAAAATCCACCGGTCACGACTATCACACCGCCATATTTAGAGTTCGACACCCCACTGTTACCAGAAATCACAAAGGAAAAAAAGACACGTGCCAAGTCAGAAAGATTATCTACAGGTGAAAATCCAGTTAAATTATTTGAAACAGACGGTGGATATATCCTTCAATGCACTGGCTGTGGTGCTCTCTCTGAATTAACTCCTTTCCGTTGGAAAGCGTTAGAGTCTGTTGTTGAATGTAGTTGCCTTTGGTAAGTAAGTTTTTTTAGATTCAGGAAGATTGGTTTACTTGTGATACGACACATGAGATGCAATGAATCTACTGGAAACATTCTTGAAGTATTAGAAGCTGATGGAGCGGTAATTATCGACTCACTCATATCTAATTCAATTACCTCTAAAATTACTGATGAATTAAGACCTTATTTAGATGCCTGTCCAAGAGGCATAAATGAATTCTCGGGAACTTCAACCAAACGTGTTGGAGCTTTAATGGCTCGCTCGGTCACCTCAAGGGAGCTAGCGTTGCACCCTTTAATAAATGCTTTGTGTGCACAATATTTGGAAGAATTCAGTGATGGCTACCAATTAAATTTTACGCAAGCAATAGAAATCTCTCCTTCTGAAACCAGTCAGTACCTCCATAGAGATCGAGGCGTCTGGGGGGGATACATTAATAGAAAAATCGAAACTCAGTTCAGCACCGTTTGGGCAATGACTGACTTCACGAAAACAAATGGTGCCACCTGTCTAGTACCTGGTTCCCAGGTTTGGGATAAAGACAGAGTCCCTTTGGAAAATGAAATCGTCTATGCAGAAATGTCAGCTGGCTCTGTTCTGTTATATGGAGGATCAATTTTGCACGGTGGTGGTTCAAACACCACCGAATCTGAAGATCGACTTGGTGTATTCATTCATTATTGCCTTTCTTGGTTAAGACAAGAAGAAAACCAGTACCTCTCTTGCCCGCCTGAGATCGCAAAAGAGTTACCGGCTGAATTAAGAGAACTAATGGGTTATGCGCTGGTTAGTCCGATCCTTGGGTATTTTTCTCCTCACGATAAAAAAGGTGTTGAGCTCGTTTCGCCTAAACACATTTTCGAGTAATAAAGTGTGTTTGAAGATAGGAGAAGTAATGAAATTTGTTCAAATCATGGAATTCACTGGAAGCACAGAAGAAGCAATAGATTCGATCAACAACTATATAACTATTGCCGGAGCCGAAACAAAAGTTAAAAAAGCTACTGTTTGCGAAGATAGAGATAACCCAGGTCACTTGTTGCAAATAATTGAATTCGACTCCTATGAAGATGCAATGATCAACAATGATTTAGAAGTCACAAAAAAAGCATCAGAAGAAGATACGAG
>DBNM01000072.1:2290-5924 GCA_002299135.1 Candidatus Neomicrothrix sp. UBA672
TTTGATCGGATCTTAGTTATTACATGAAACGCCTCACAATATTACTTCTGTTCCTTTCTTTTTTTGTAACCGCACAGGGCTGTTCAGGAACCCCTGATAAGAAAGACGATTTAATAACTGTTGCTACGAAAATGTCAGAGTCAACAACAAGCATTGAACAAAATGTTGTACTTGCAACAACTACTCAATTTGATTACAGCAGACTTGACTACAGTCAGGATGAACCGGATTTTCTGTTCGAAACAGAGGATAATTCTAAGTTAAGTACAGATTGGCGAGATGACCTTTTATCCGAACTCCGTCTAGCCGCCCCAAATTTCGATGTCCCATACGTTCGTGAAGAATGGGGTCCCGGATGGATTGATGATAATTACAACTGCATAAATACACGGCATGAAGTGTTAATTGAAGAATCACTAGCGACAACATCACTTGATGATCGAGGCTGCAGTGTGATCGCGGGAAAGTGGTACGACTATTACTCTGATGAGTTTTTCGACGATCCAGCTGAGTTGGACATTGATCATATGGTGCCCCTTCATAATGCTCATGTTTCTGGCGCTTCTAATTGGCCCTTGGAAACAAAAATTAACTTTTACAATGATTTAAGTGACCCTCAACATCTAATTGCAGTCAGTTCATCAGCAAATCGTTCCAAGGGTTCCAGAGGTCCTGAAGTTTGGAAACCAGTAAACGATGCTTACTGGTGTCAATATGCGTATTCGTGGATCGAAATAAAGGCCCGTTGGAATCTTTCTGTTAGTGAAATTGAATTACAAGCACTTCAAGAGATGCTTAATTCATGCAAAGGTTTACCAGAACAGACATACTGGTTCTCAAATTGGCTTTTACGTAAAGGAGCTATGTCCACTCAGGACATGTCACTCACTGAAAATGAGGAAAAATCAGAACTCGAAGGATCTTTTGAGGAAACTGTCGATACAAATAATGATTAAATCGCTTGAAGCTTAGGCATATTTAACGTCGATGAAAAAATCAGCAAACGTACTCGTGCTCCCCGGTGACGGGATCGGGCAAGAAGTGATGTCGCAAGGTTTGCGTGTCTTGATAAAAGCTTCTGAGATTTTTGAAATCGACCTTTCAATAGAAGAAGATTTGATTCATGGTCAAGCATGGAGTGAATACGGTACATTTTGTCGAGACGAAACAGTAGCCAAAGCTAAAGATTCTGACGGTGTTCTTGTCGGTGCAGTTGGTGGGATCAATGGAGAAACCTTACCCCATTCCTCAAACCCTGAGGAAAACGATGGTCTTATGAGATTACGAAAAGAGCTTGATGTTTTTGCAGGCTTACGTCCCGCAGTTGTCAGCTCTTCTCTTTTAGATGAGATCCCCTACCGTTCTGAAGTTTCTGATGGTGTTGACATAATGGTTTTGCGTGAAATGTGTGGGGGCGTGATGTTTGCAGAACCACGAGGTATTGAGTCAATTTCTTCAACTGAAAAACGAGGATACGACACCACTTCATACAGTACATTTGAAATTGAAAGACTCGCCAGAGTGGGCTTCCTGCTCGCAAGAAGACGCAACAAACGTATCGTTTCGGTTGACAAAGCAAACGTTATGGAATCTGGAGTTTTGTGGCGCGAAGTGGTTCAAACCGTGGGTGATGAATTCCCTGATATCGAATTGGATCACGTATATGCCGACAACTGCTCTTATCAGCTAGCCATCAACCCTAAGCAATTTGATGTCATCATAAGTGACAATTTGTTCGGCGATATCATTTCTGACCAAGCTGGTGCACTAGCAGGCTCACTCGGAATGCTCCCCTCAGCCTCACTGCCCTTCCTCCCTGCTATAGGTGAAACTTGCACGAGAGGGATTTACGAGCCAGTACATGGATCGGCGCCTGACATCTACGGTAAAAATATTGCGAACCCTATTGGAATGATACTAAGCATTTCTCTTTTCATCGAATACGGACTTGGTGGAACGGAAGAAGCAGAAATCATCAGAAATGCCACAGAAAAGACCCTTGCCAAAGGCATTAGAACCAAAGATATCGGTGGACAAGCATCATCTGAAAGCATCACTGATGCGATTATTGATGAGATCTCTTACGCTTCAACATAGAAACAGAAACCTAGTCATCAGCCGTCTGCCTGCATTAATGGTCAAACTTGATCCAAAGTTAAAAAGTAACAACACCTCTAGCTATGGTTCCATTTAACATCTCTTCGCACGCTTGATTAATCTCTTCCAGCTTGTATGACTTTGAGATTAGTTTGTCGATTGGTAGTTTTCCATCGAGATACATCTGTGCGAATTTTTCAAAATCCACTGCCGTGTCTGCACTCCCATAAATTGTTCCCGACAGTCTCTTCTCTTGTCGAAACACGTCAGTAGCGTCAACTTGAATCCTTGAATCGGTAGGTGGTACACCAACTAATAAAGCTAAACCTCTTTCGCGGAGAGAAGGCAGTAACATTTCCGCAATCTCTATATTTCCAATTGCATCAAATGCATAATCTGCACCAAGTCCATCAGTTAATTCTTTAATATTCTCTATTGTGTCTTTACCTGCTGTTATGAAATGAGTGGCTCCCATGGAACGTGCGAATACTTCCTTCGCTTCCGACCTATCTACTGCAATTATTTTCTTGGCTCCTGCAAGAACACACCCCATGATTATCGAAAGGCCTACACCACCTGCACCGTAGACAACTACTGAAGACCCTTCTTGAACTGAAGCTTGATTCAAGACTGCTCCTACACCCGTAGTCACTGCGCAACCAATTAATGCCGAAATTTCTGGTGGGGTTCCTTCAGGCATTTTTGTGCAAATAATGTCGGGGACAACAACATGCGTAGACCAGCAAGCTAAACCTGATAGCTGTAGGACTGGCTTATTATCAGAGTCCGTTAATCTGGTCGTCCCGTCTAGCATTTTCCCTTGACCAAGCATTTCCATATAGGTTTTACAATGATTTGTGTTTCCAACTAAGCACTGTGGACATTCTTTGCAATATGGAAACCAATTGAGAAGGACATTTTGACCAACTTCCACGTTGGTGACACCTTTTCCTACTTGCATTACTGTGCCAGCTCCTTCGTGCCCCAGAACAACAGGTAATTCTTGCTTAGCTAAACCTGTTACAACGTGGTAGTCACTATGGCAGATACCGAAAGCATCAATCTTTACTAAAACTTCGTTAGTTTTAGGATCATCTAAATTTAGCTCTTCTATTGATAAAGGCTTGTTAAGTTCTCTCAGTACTGCTGCAGTTATTTTCAAAGCTTATTTCCTACTAGGTGTTCGTTTTTCAATAATTTTTTTGTGAGCTTTTACACTCCCATCGTGAAAAGTATCAAACCATTTATCAAGGGGAAACAAAATAGTTCCATAATTGCAATCAAAATATTTGTGATGCAAGTAATGAAAATAGTCTGCGGCGGGGATGTCTTTGTTTCCAAATCGATATCGGTGAAATCCTGAGTGTGATGGTGACGGAGCAAGGATTAGGTATAACAGGCTGAAAGTCACGAGGAACGGTGAAGCTGGTATAAAAATAAAAAGGAGAGGTAATGAGAAATAAACTAAGTGTTCGAATGGGTGCATTGATATTCCACTCCAAGGTCCTGTATTTACGTTTCTGTGATGAATGGAGTG
>DBNM01000156.1:0-8346 GCA_002299135.1 Candidatus Neomicrothrix sp. UBA672
GCCTCCGATGATGGGTGAGGGTTTTGAAATAAGAGAGTCTGAAATATTTAAAGAAATTGAACAGATTTTCAATGCAATTCTTGCTTCAATTCAATCCATAGATGAATTAGATTCTGCAGATTCTAAAACTGCGGATGATGGAAATTTCCAATCAAGTGAACTGACTTTAAGTCTTATTGAAGAGTTGATTAAAGAAACTTTTGATCAACGGTTTGAGGAAGAGATCTCCGAAATAGTGGATCGCGTAGCTAAAGAGGCAATAACGCAAATAATTGAAGGTTTAATTCAAGAAAGTGACGAACAAACATTAGAGGGAACGACTGAAAGTAATTAACATGTCATTTGCTCTCTGTACGCTGAGTGTATGGGAATGTTCAGGCTAGCTCTTGCTCAGATCAATCCAGTTGTAGGAGATTTAGAAGGAAATGTTGAATTAATTCGCGATCTTATAGAAAAAGTAGAACATTGTGATCTAGCAGTATTTGGAGAGATGTCATTAACTGGCTATCCACTTGAAGATCTAGTTCTAAAGCCAGGATTCATTACAGATAACAAAAATGCTTTACACGATCTTGCCTCGATGTCTGGAAACTGCGCATTGGTAATTGGATTTGCGGATTCAGATGAAGAAAATGTATACAACTCAATAGCGATTTGTCATAAGGGAAAAATCGTAGGAAGTTACAGAAAACAGAATCTTCCAAACGTTGAAGTTTTTGATGAAGTTAGAAACTTTTCACCAGGGTCAGACTCCTTAAACCTTTTTTCCATCGGAGGAGCAACCATTGGCTTTGCGATTTGTGAAGACTTATGGGTTCCAAACGGTCCAGTCAAAGTGCTCGTTGATGGAGGGGCTCAATTGATTGTTACAACTAACGGCTCGCCATTTCATCAAGGCAAGCAACAAGAAAGAGAGATTCTTGTAAATGAGATTTCACAAGAAAATAATGTCCCTATTGCATATGTAAATTTAGTAGGCGGTCAAGATGAACTCGTTTTTGATGGTGGTTCTTTTATTACCGATTCTGAAGGAGAAGTTATTTTAAGGTCACCAAGGTTTCATGAATCGATACTTGTCGCTGATCTATCTATTGAAAAAAATAAAACCACTGAAAATAATTTGCCGATTATAGAAGTATCTTCGATTCGTGATCATGAAGGGACAATTGAACCCTCTATTGCACCTACTTTAGATATTTTTGAAGAACTTTATTTAGCATTAATGACCGCTACTCGAGACTATGTTTTGAAAAGTGGATTTCAGCAAGTGTGCCTAGGACTATCTGGGGGTATTGACTCTGCGTTGGTAGCAGCTATAGCTTCTGATTCTTTGGGACCAAATAATGTGACAGCTGTAATGATGCCATCACGCTATTCGAGTACCCATTCTTTAACAGACGCTGAGCAATTAATTGAAAATCTCGGAATAGCTTCAGTCAATTTTTCGATTGAGGATATTCACTCGACATTTTCAGAACAATGGGCTTTTAATCTCAATGAAGAGATTCTTGGAGTTACTGATGAGAACTTACAATCAAGGATTCGAGGAGTTTTATTAATGGCGTTTGCAAATGCAAATAACTGGCTTGTTTTAACTACCGGAAATAAAAGTGAGGCAGCGGTCGGTTATTCGACTTTATATGGCGATACTGCCGGTGCTTATGCGGTTATTAAAGATGTATATAAAACCGGTGTATATGACTTGGCTCGCTGGAGAAATGAATCTGCAGGAAATGAAATAATTCCAAATTCAATAATAAACAAACCTCCTTCGGCAGAACTTCGACCAGATCAACGTGATGATCAAAGTTTGCCGCCCTACGAAACCCTTGACCCTCTTCTAAAGTCATACATTGAAGGTGATAGAACTAGAGCTGAGTTAGTTGAAGATGGCTTTGATTCGAAAATGGTTGATGAGGTTGTTCAACTTGTTGACACTTCTGAGTATAAAAGACGTCAGAATCCTCCAGGAGTCAGGGTTACACGAAAAGGTTTTGGCCGAGATCGACGTCTACCACTGGTAAATCGATATAAAGGTTGAAACATTTTTTTAAAAATTGTGACAACCGTCACGATTTTTGTTTGTTGTTTGCCAGAGCATCGGTAAGGTAACGCGCGTAGGCATGTGTTGAATTTACGGAGGAATGGGCGTGGCCAAAGAAAGAGTCGATAGAGATGAGGAAGATTTAGTTCGACTTTATTTAACCGATATAGGTCAATATCCATTATTAACTAAGGAAGGCGAAGTCGAACTAGCTAAAAAAATTGAAGAAGGCGTTAAAGCTGAACAAGAACAGGAAGCTAATTCAGCCAAGCTGACACCAGCAGAGGTTCGAAAATTAAAAGTTACTATCCGTCGGGGTTCAAAAGCAGAGCGAACTTTCGTTCAATCAAATTTACGACTTGTGGTTTCTATCGCGAAAAAATATCAAGCTTCAGGGTTGCCTCTTTTAGATTTGATACAGGAAGGCAACCTTGGTTTGATGCATGCTGTTGAGAAGTTTGACTGGCGAAAGGGATTCAAATTTTCCACTTATGCAACTTGGTGGATACGGCAGGCCATCACTAGGGGAATAGCAAATACGGGACGAACAATTCGTTTACCCGTACATGCTGGGGATACTCTTGCTCGTCTTCAAAAGGCTCGATCTCGTCTTGAAATAAAGTTTGGAAGGCAAGCAACTTTGGCTGAACTGTCAGCTGAGGTAGAAATGCCTGAAGACAAAGTAACAGAAGCTCTTCGATTTGCGGCTGAACCGCTTTCGCTCAGTGAACCACTGCGTGAAGATGGAGATGCCGAGTTAGGAGATGTAGTAGAGGATCGTTCAGCCGAGTCTCCGTTTGAAACTGCCGCTACTGCGTTATTACCCGAGGAGATTTCTCGACTTCTTGCTCCTTTAGACGAAAGAGAAAGAGAAATTTTGAAGTTGCGTTTTGGTCTCGATCGTGGGGAACCTCGAACCCTTGAAGAGGTGGGAGAACATTTTGATCTGACTAGGGAAAGAATCCGCCAGATTGAAGCTCGGGCTATGTCTAAGTTGCGTCATCCGAGTAGCGATACAGGCGCCCGAGATCTTTTGGCAGTTTAAAAATAATCTGGCGGAGGTGGACGGGAATCGAACCCGCCGGACGGGGATCGCCCGTCCCACCCGCTTTGAAGGCGGGGGAGCCCACCAGGTACTCGGACACCTCCATAGATGACCGTATTGTGTCAGAGCTTAAATACTATGCATTCAGTAAAAATAGTAAAAACAATTTAACTCTTTGCTTATGTAATTACCCTTTCTAGGCACGTATCATTCTTTTATGAAAAAGTTTTTGATGCTTTTGGCTCTAGGAGCGCTTATTTCAGTTGCGGTTCGCAAGGTTCGTTCTATTTAATTTTATTTAGTCGAACGGAAACGTTTAAAAGTTTTAACGACCCCTGCTCCTAAAAGAAAAGTTAGAACTGTTATAGCAATCCATTTGCGGTTGAGAGGAACTCGTTCTCCTAAAGCAATTGGTCTCACGAATTCTAATATCGGCCAGTTCTTTTCTTCTGCCTGTTTTCTAAGTTCTCTATCTGGGTTAACGGCTACTGGATTACCTACTAGCTCCAACATTGGAATATCTGTTGACGAATCAGAATATGCCCAAGAATCTTCTAGAGAAATGTTCTTTTTTAAAGAAAGATCTATTATTGCTTCTGCTTTATGTGACCCAGCAGCATAAAACTCTACCTCCCCTGTGTAACGACCTTCAGAGTCCACGACAGGTGTGGTAGCTATAAAGTCGTCGATACCTAAATGTTCGGCTAAGGGTTCAACTATTTCTGTTGGGCTTGCAGAAATCAGTACCAGCAGATGCCCTTTCAATTTGTGTTCTTCTATCAAGTCAATTGCGTCATCGTAAACAATCGGTTCAATAACTTCAGTTAAATTATCTCTTACAAGTCTTTTCATTGCTTTCTGGTTCATACCAGTTGCTAAACGAAGGGCAGTTTTTCTTGCTTTATCGAGACTCTCTTCATCAGCTCCAAAAAATTTAAACAATAAATGCCCCCAAGCGGTTCTAACAGCCATGGGGATACTTAAATAACCGTTTTTTCTCAAAGTAGGTGCATAGGCAATGATTGAAGTCTTCGCTATAACTGTTTTATCTAAATCAAAAAAAGCAGCTTCCACAGAATGATCTTAGATCCAAGATAAAGAATAATGAAGAGCGATGTAAATAAAACAAGTAACAGGGCTCTAACGTGTTAAAAGGAAGTATTTATTGGAGTTACATGAATCTTGAAATCCACCGTTCAGTAGAAGGTAAAAATGTGTTTCTTGGCCTTATTGGAGATTTAGATATGGCAGGAGCCCCTGTGCTTAGGCAATCAATAGTGAAAGAGGTTTCTCAAGGGAATATTTTTCTAGTTCTTGATTTTGCAGGCGTTCATTTCATAGATTCTTCCGGTCTTGGTTCAATAATTGGGGGGCTGAGACGTGTGCGTTCAAATCAAGGAAACTTATTTCTAGTAGGCGTAGATGATGAATTGCAAAAGATTTTTAGGTTATGTGAGTTGGATAAGATTTTTAAAATGGACTCTAATCGTGAAACTTTTTCAGGTTAGTTGAGGATTTAAAGTGACTGGAGAAATCGAATTAAGTATTCCGGTACGAGTTGATTATGTCCAATTAGTACGAGCAGTGGTTGGTTCTTTGGCGTCGACAAATCCTGAATTATCCACAGCTCGTATTGCAGATTTACGTCTTGTTATATCAGAAGCTTTAACAAACGCGATTCGCGCACAAGAAAAAAATTCCATTTCAGAAAGGCTTATTGTTTTATGTAAATTGACTGATTCTGCAATTGAAGTTGAAGTCAGAGACAAAGCAACTGGTTTTGAGGTTGATTTGATTCCAGATTTACCACCGACCGAAAGCCCAGAACGGTTGCAACATGAAAGAGGTTTAGGTTTGTCAATAATGCGCGAAATGTCAGATGGGTTAGAGATAGAGTCCGGACCAGAAGGCACAGTAGTTCATATGACCATTAATAGTCAGAACAGTAACAATTCTTAATTGTAAAGCCTGTAGTAAAATACTTTTAATGTAAGAGTGTTATGTGCTGTTAAACATTTGGCATTACTTATCTAAGTTTCATTAGGAAAATCATGGATAGAGAAAAAATAATTTCTGAAAATACATGGCTTGGTAGTAACCGGCGTTTAGCCAAAACTATAGGACGTCCTGTCAGAAATTTTTTGGGAATTGAAGCTTCAAGCGGCATTCTTCTAGTAATAGCTGCTCTAGTAGCTCTTATTTGGGCTAATTCTCCGTGGTCCAATAGTTATTACAATCTCTGGAATACTGAAATAACGCTTTCTTTCGGGGATTCAATTTCATTAGAGCATCATGGGCATCCACTTACATTAGGTCAGTTCGTAAATGATGTATTAATGGTTCTTTTCTTCTTTGTCGTAGGTCTTGAAATAAAGCGCGAAATGGTTACAGGACACTTAAAAAAATTCCGAGATGCTTTACTGCCAATGATTGCTGCGGTAGGCGGAATGGTTGTACCGGCAGTTATATTTTTTGTTTTCAATTCATCTGGAGAAGCCGCAGATGGATGGGGCATACCTATGGCAACAGACATTGCCTTCGCCATCGGTGTGGTTTCACTTCTAGGACCAAGGGTTCCGAGTGTAATGAAGGTTTTTTTATTAACTTTGGCGATAGTCGACGATATTGGTGGGATTTTAGTAATTGCTTTTTTCTACACTGACGATCTTGCTACTGGGTGGCTCTTTGTTGCCGGTTTATCGGTTTTGGGTGTAGTCGTTCTAAAGAAATTAGATGTCAGGTATACCCCTGTGTATATCGCCCTGGGAATCTTACTTTGGTATTCACTTTTTGAATCCGGAGTTCACGCTACGATTGCTGGTGTGATTATGGGACTTTTAGCTCCAGCTACACCTCTCATAAGTGATAAAAGCACAGTTTCTGAAGCAGTTGAGCCAGCTATGCAATCTCGAACTGACTTTTCTGGGCTGAGAAAAGCTACTTTTCATCTCAACGCATCGGTGCCGACTACGGAAAGGTTTGAAAATTTACTTCATCCGCTTACTGGTTTTCTAATTGTTCCTATTTTCGCTCTAGCAAATGCTGGTATTGAGATAAGTTCAGATTCTTTATCAGATGCAGCATCATCAGGTGTTACGAGAGGAGTTGTAGTCGGGTTGGTCGTTGGAAAAATAGTTGGGGTGTCATTGTTCACCTTTTTAGCAGTTCGTTTTCGAGTCTCGAAATTGCCCGCTAACTCAAATTTCCGTCACGTATTGGGTATTTCTGCGCTTTCAGGAATCGGATTTACTGTTTCCATATTTATGACCACGCTTGCTTATGACAATGTTATTTTGCAAGATGAATCTAAAGTAGGGATTCTTTTAGCATCTGCATTAGCTGCAATCATAGGATTATTCTTTTTAAGAAGTGTCAAAGTAGTCGAACAAGAGGCTAGTTTTCTTGAGGAAAATAAAGAAGTTGATCAATTTAATTAACTAGGAGTACTTGACAACCAGTGTTTGAGTGTGAACAAAGTAGAAGACGTGACTGCATTAGTAATTGTTGAATCTCCAGCAAAAGCAAAAACTATCGAAAAGTACTTGGGTGATGGGTATATTGTCGATTCTTCCGTAGGGCATATAAGAGATCTGATTAGTCCTAAAGATGTACCAGAAGATAAAAAAGAATGTTTCGGAAAATTAGGAATTGACGTATGTCACAATTTCGAACCTCTTTATGAGATCAGTCCAAATAGTAAAAAACAGGTATCACAGTTAAAAAAAGCTTTAAAAAAAGTAGATGAGCTTTTTCTCGCGACTGATGAAGATCGTGAAGG
The DNA here is from genome assembly GCA_002299135.1 of Candidatus Neomicrothrix sp. UBA672. Lineage (GTDB taxonomy): Bacteria > Actinomycetota > Acidimicrobiia > Acidimicrobiales > MedAcidi-G1 > MedAcidi-G1. The sequence continues at coordinate 6,868 of DBNM01000156.1, forward strand.
TGAAGCTATAGCTTGGCACTTACTTGAGGTTTTGAAACCTTCAGTGCCAGTTAAGAGGATGGTTTTTAACGAGATCACTAAAGAAGCTATTACTGAAGCTTTGAAAAACACACGTGATTTAGGAAAAGATCTTGTTGAGGCACAGGAGACACGTCGGATACTGGATCGAATATACGGATTTGAACTGTCTAATATAACGAGAACAAAAGTCGGAGGAGGTGCATCAGCAGGAAGAGTGCAAAGTCCCGCTACACGACTTGTTATCGAACGTGAACGCGAACGAATGAAATTCCAAACTGCTGATTATTGGGGATTGAAAATAGATGCGACTACCGATAGTGATGAATCTTTTTCAGCTCGCCTATTAGAAATTGATGGTCTGCGCGTAGCGACAGGAAAAGACTTCAATGAAAAAGGACATTGGAATTCTGATGCAGTTAGTGTCCTCGATGAGAATTCAGCGAATACCCTGTCATCATTATTGAAGCAAAAGATTTTAAAAGTTGCGTCAGTTGAACCGAAACCTTATCGAAGGCGTCCAGCATCACCATTTACAACTTCAACTTTCCAACAAGAAGCTGGAAGAAAGCTTCGCTTCTCCGCAAGTCGAGCGATGGGAATAGCTCAGAGCCTTTATCAAAATGGTCATATTACTTATATGAGAACAGATAGCACGACCCTTTCAGATACTGCACTTTTAGCTGCTCGTAGGACTGTAGAAAGTTCTTATGGGTCTAGTTATTTGCCAGACGAAGCACGTTTATATAAGAACAAAACACGTAATGCGCAAGAAGCCCATGAAGCTATTCGTCCTGCAGGTGAAAACTTTAAATCGCCTGAAGATCTCTCGAAAGAATTGTCAAAAGATGAGTATTTGATTTATGAAATGATTTGGCAGAGGACGATTGCTTCACAGATGACAGATGCAACTGGAGAGACAGTAAGCGTGAAACTCGAAGGTTCGGTAACAGAAGAAAAAAGCAATAAAGAAAAATCTTTAATTTTTTCTTTATCGGGCACGGTTATAAATCATCAAGGTTTCCGACAGGTTTATATAGAAGATGTAGATGATAACGAAACGGATGAAGAAAATTCTCCCGGAGAGGATCAAGTTTTGCCTGAAGTGAAGGTCGGGCAGACGGTCGTTGTAGTGGATTCCACCTCAGAGGGACATGTTACAAAACCACCAGCTAGATATACAGAAGCTTCATTAGTTAAAAGACTGGAAGAAGAAGGCATTGGAAGACCAAGTACTTATGCAGCCATTCTTGGGAGAATCATCCAACGAGGATATGCCTGGAAAAAAGGAACGGCTTTAATACCCACTGTAAAAGGGTTTGCAGTAACACAGTTATTAGAAGCGCATTTTCCAAAATTGGTTGATTATAAATTTACAGCTGAAATGGAAGTGGCACTTGATGATATTTCAAATGGCATGTGGGAAAAAAATGCTTATCTTCAAGCTTTCTATTTTGATGG
>DBNM01000156.1:8670-23409 GCA_002299135.1 Candidatus Neomicrothrix sp. UBA672
CTCGACGGGGATATAGGACTTCACACCAAAGTGGTTGAGAGAGAAGATGAAATTGACCCAAGGGCTGTCTGCGGAGTTCCACTAGGAAAAACTTCTGATGGGGAGTCTGTTTATGCGCGATATGCGCGGTCACCTTATGTCGAGTATCGGGAGGATACTGCTGGGGTTCCAGAAGATTTACCTTTAGATCAATTAACGGTTGATAAAGCACTCGAATATATAAATGCGCCACCGGATCGAGAATTGGGAATTGATCCAGAAACAGGGTTACCGATTGTTGCAAAGCAAGGAAGGTTCGGACCTTATGTTTCGTTAGGACGGTTTCCACAATGGCCGAAAGCCTCTTCACGTGAAGGAAAGTTGTTCAGGTTACCTCATCATTTAAAAATAACGAAGATAGCAATGGCATACCTAAAGTTATCTAACTCAGTTGACAATGATGATGTAGTTTTACGAGTACTGAATTCTCCAAAACGGGGCATAGGTAAAAGTTCTTTAGAAAAGGCAAAAATATTTGCAGAAAGTAATGGATCGAGTCTTTTCGATGCTTTAGAGCAAGTAGAAAAATTAGAAATAAAAGGAACGGCATTTAAAGGTATTAAAGAATTTACTGATTTTTGCAGGTCTATCCCGACTCTTGATTCTCCCACACCGGCAGATCTCTTAAATAAAATTTTTGAAATTTCAGGTTACAAAAAAGAGATATTAAGTAGTAAGAATTCTGAATCTCAAATGAAAGTCCTTGAAGAATTATTTGAAGTTTTAAAGGAATTTGAAACTACGGAGCAAATAATTACAGAGGTCGAACGTTTTGAAGAGTTGAAGCAACAACCCAAACCCAAAACATCTTCTCTTTTTGACACTATGACTTTAGAGAGAGTTACTTTTGAAGATGCTCTTCAACTTCTGAGTCTTCCAAGAACAGTTGGAGTAGATCCAGCTGATGGTGAAGAAATAACGGTACAGAATGGCCCTTATGGACCGTATTTGAAGAAAGGATCAGAAACCAGAAACATCGCTACTGAAGAGGAACTTTTAACAATTTCCTTAGAGCAGTGTTTAGATTCACTCGCTCAACCCAAAAAGTTTGGGCGAAGAGCTACCAAACCTCCTTTGAAAGAACTGGGTGTAGACCCTGTAACAGAAAAGCCGATTCTTTTAAAAGATGGTCAATGGGGACCTTATGTAACTGATGGCAAAACCAACGCGAGTCTTCAATTGGGAGATTCAGTTGAAGAACTTACTGATGAAAGAGCAGTTGAGCTTTTAGCTGAGAGAAGAGCAAAAGTTTGATGACTTATACTTAAGAGATTATTAAATTATTGATGTGAATAGGGGCTGTTATGAGTCTTGGGAAACAAGATAACAAGAATAGACGGTTACATTTTCAGATAAATAATCTCACAGAGAAAGCTTTCGACTCTTCTAGTTTTTTTAGACTTTGGATAGCTCAAGTTATATCTGCAACTGGCGACTGGCTTGGTTTATTAGCAATAAGTATTTTGGCTATCAGGGTTGGTTCTGGGAATGAAGGAGCTGCATTAAGCCTTGTGCTGGGTGCGCGAATTGCACCAGGTTTTTTCTTTGGACCCTTAGCAGGCGTTTTTGTTGACCGTTGGGATCGAAAACGAGTCATGGTTTTTTGTGACATTGGCCGGGCGATAGTGATGATTGTTCTTCCGTTTATCAACAACTTGATAGGGCTCATCGTTGCTTCCTTAATACTCGAAGCTTTAACTATGTTGTGGTCACCGGCAAAAGAAGCCTCTGTTCCTAATCTGGTTTCTGAAAAGTTTTTGACGAGTGCCAATTCTTTGTCTCTCGTTGCCGCTTACGGAACGTTCCCATTAGGAGCAGGACTAATGGCATTATTTGGTCGTCTCTCAACCGCATTGTTTGATTCGAGTTGGGCTGACAACATCAGACTCGATGATATGGGTTTAGCTTTTTACGCTAATGCAGTTTCCTTTTTGGTGACTGCATTACTCATCTCATCCATTGAGCTTCCTCAAAAGCAGCGTGCTGAAAAATCAGAAAATCAAGGTGTAAAAAAACAGTTATTGAGTCCTATTAGAGAATTAAAAGAAGGTTGGCAATTCGCTTTCATTAATCCCGTAGTTAGGACTGTTAATGCGGGATTGGCTACTGCCATGCTAGGTGCAGGAATGGTCATTCCTTTGGGAGTGATCTACACAGATGAATTACTAGGAGCCGGTAAATCCGGATTTGGAGTTCTTTTAACAGCATTGGGTTTTGGTGTAGGTGCGGGAGTTCTCCTAGTTTTCTTTTTTAGGAATAGCATCGACAAGGCAAAAACATTTACGAGAGTTCTTTTTGGAGCAGGAATCTCCTTATTCGCAACAGTTTCTACGGGACAAATTCATTTCGCGATGGTTATGTTATTTCTCGGAGGAATCTGTTTAGGTGTCACATATGTAGTTGGGTTTACCCTTCTACATGAAAATGTTGAAGATCATATGAGGGGTCGTATTTTTGCAACTTTTTATTTACTGGTAAGAGCTTGTGTCCTATTAGCGTTAGTTATCGGCCCGTTAGTAGAAGATGGTCTGGATAGGCTTTCAAGCCTTCTATGGGATCGTAATATTGAGATAGCTGGTTTAGAAATTGCTGTTCCTGGAGTGAGAATAAGTTTGTGGCTAGCGGCATTAATTGTCTTTTCTGCCGGTGTTTTATCTAAGGTTTCCTTAAGAGTTGGTGAAACGAAGTTACTTTCTGAAACTACTGAGGAGAAAAACTTGTGACAGGTTATTTGATCACTGTGGAAGGACCAGATGGTTCGGGAAAATCAACTCAGGCACGTCTTTTAGCGGAACACCTAGGTGCAACGTATACAAGGGAACCTGGCGGCACTGAACTTGGTGAAAAGCTTCGAGATATGGTGCTCGATCCGAGTATCGAAGGGCTTTCTGATCGTGCTGAAGCTTTAATGATTGCTGCAGCGAGAGCTCAGCATGTTGAAGAAGTGGTTAGACCCGCTCTCGAACAAGAAAAGAATGTCGTAAGTGACAGGTTTCTTGAGTCTTCTGTTGCCTACCAAGGTTATGGACGAGGATTAGGCCCAGAAGAAATTCTTGATATATCGATATTCGCAACACAGGGTTTAAAAGCGGATTTGATTGTCTTAATTGATGTTGATGCTCCTCTCGCTGCTAACAGACGAGGGAAAAATTTAGATCGTATTGAAAACGCTGGTGATGATTTTCACTCTCGTGTTATGAGTGCATACAGAACCATGGCTTCTGACGATCCAGAACGCTGGATAGTAATTGATGGGTCAGGAACAGTTGATGAAGTATCTCAACAGGTTATTGATCAAGTCGAAGTCCGATTAGAGAAGCATGCAAAAGATTGACCTTTGGGCCCTTATATCTGGACAGACAGAAGCTACCGATTTTTTAAAGAAAGCTGTAGCTTCACCCGTGCATGCTTATCTCTTCGTGGGTCCCGAAGGAGCCGGACGAGAGGAAATTGCAAGAGCTTTCTCTGGCTCTATTTTTGCTAAATACCAAGAAGGTCAAGATTTAGAAAGAAGTAAAGATTTGGCTTGGAGAGGAATTCATCCTGATCTACTGATAATCGAACCTGAAGGAAGAGGGCTAAGAGTCTCAGACGCTCGAAAAATAATTATTGAAAGCTCCCGCTCACCTATCGAATCGAAAAAAAAGATTTTAATCGTAAATCGTTTTGATACTGCAGAACCTGAAGCGGTAGCAAGCTTGCTTAAAACTATTGAGGAACCTTCACTTTCTACAATTTTTATCCTCTTAGCAGAAAGCGTTCCTGATTCGCATGTAACGATTTCCTCTAGATGTGTAAGAGTTGATGTGCCTGCTATGACCGCAGAAGAACTTGCTGATTTATTACAAAGTGAAGGAGTTAAAACAGAAGATGCAATTCGTCTAGCAGAAGCTTCTGCAGGCAATCTTGGCAGAGCACGTTTATTGCAAGAGGATGCTTCGTTTATTATCCGACAAGAAGCATGGCGAACCTTGCCAGACCGTTTAGATGGAAGTGGAGCTGCGGTGTCTATTGCTGTTGAAGAATTACAGAAAATGATTGATGATGCTCAATCTCCACTTACTGATCGCCATAATCAAGAATTAGAATACCTCGGACAACAGGAAGAGGTTTTTGGAATCCGTGGTTCGGGACGGCAAGAAGTTGTTGAACGTCATAAACGTGAAATTCGCCGTCTACGTGATGATGAACTGCGATTTGGCTTGGCCACACTTAGCAGAAGGTATAGAGATTTAGGGATTGCAAGCGATAACTCTGAAGGGTTAGATGCTGTTGAGACAATTACTGGCACAGCAATAGAGCTAACAAGAAATCCAAATGAACGTTTACTTTTACAGGCTCTTTTTTTGAAATTATCAACCAAGATTGATGCTTAAGGAAGCTCAATAATAGTCACAGTTCCACTATTGCCATCTACTCGAATTAAAGCTCCATCCGGTATTCTCTCAGCAGCCTGATGAACGCTAACTACACAAGGAATCCCAAATTCTCTACTGACAATTACTGAATGGCTCATAGGAGCTCCTACGTCGACAACTACTCCACCGGCAGGAATGAAAAGTGGTGTCCAAGCAGGATCTGTAATTGGAGCTATCAGAATCTCACCTTGTTCTAGTCCGCGTGGATCTCCTGGATCAGTTATTACTCTTGCCCTTCCAGTTATCTCACCAGGACAACCCGAAAGTCCAGTCAGAATTTCACCAACTTGAACAGGTTTAACTGAAGTAGTTTTCTTACTCCATTCAGAAATAGACGCAACTTCACCATTCACAATAAAGGGCTCTTCAAGTGAAGAGAGCAATTCGAAATCTTTCCGTCTCTGCAAAATAGTTTCAGTAAATGAAGCCGGATCTTCGAGAAAACCGTCAAGTTCATCATTTAAAAGTAGGAAAATATCATTCGGTTCTTTTAAATGACCCTCGTTAGTCATTCGATTCCCTAATTCGCAGATAGGTAATCGAACTTCGTGGATAGCCATCATCTGAGTCAGCTTCGTGCGTTCTCGAGTCGGCACAAAGATTTTGGAAACTCTTAAACCTGTTTCAAGCAATTCCAATGCTTCATCGTTACCGGCTAAAGCTGCACGTGCTTGCTCTTCAGCAGCTAAACGATCTGCAGTGGCTTGTGCTTGTTTTGAAGACGGTGAAAAATCTTCATCAACTTTTCTCATTGCATCAATAGCTGCAGTTACTGGATTTGAATCAACTTCCCAAGTGGGATTTCCTGCATCCCACTCACCTGGCCCACGACAACCGTGTTCTTTGAGGAAAGATTCAAAATTCTCTAAGAATTCAGGAGAAGTTTCTTCAAGGCGACTGAGTTCCCATATATCTTCTGTCATTGGGACAGAGTCAATTCCATCAAGACCAGAAATAAGGCGCCCAGATAAACTTGGATCTATTTCAGCGCAGACTTGACCGAGCAAACCTGGTCCTACTGCAGATGCAGTTCCATAAACATAGTAAGGTTCAAAAAATTCACGAACATATGAAGTAATAGAACGAGCCCTATCTACTAAATCTTTGTTTGAAATGGTTTTCAGATCTGGTCTACCGTCACGAAGATCAAGAACTTTTTTTCTATCTTCCATAAGTTCCTGAGGTTCTTCATTTGCCGTCATAATCCAACCCATTGTGGCTTCGATCTTTTCTTCTAATTCGGGTCGATCATCATCAGGATGAGGAGTATGAGGAATCACATCAGGATGAGACCCTAACAAGATGTCATCCATTTGTTGAGCAGACAGTCCAGGACTACGTTCCCCTACTAGTCGAATTAGCGACATATTTAGATATATGTAACCACCGAAACAACCAATGAAATCAGGTTGATCATTGTTTATTTCATCAGACGCAGAAGACCCCCATCTAAAATGACCATCCATCCAGCCGAAAGCAACACCGGTTCCCCAAACTAGATCCCATCCAAGTGGACTACATGGGTTAGGCATAATTTCACCAACATTTGACCTCGTATACATAGGAAAACGTTTACTTGGTATCCAATCTGTAATCCATTTTTCATTCATAGTTGCCTTTCATTCATCGTGCACTACAAAGCGTATTCTTTTGAATCCTTTTCCTTTTGATTCAGTTTTTACAACTTCCATCCTCCCCACTTGTGAGGTAGATGAAACATGAGTACCACCATCGGCCTGTTTGTCTAGACCAACAATATCTACAATTCTTATTTCTTTAATAGACTCGGGGACTAGATTGACTTTTGTTCTAATCAGATCACGGTCGAGCACCGCATCGTCTCGAGTTAAAAAAGAGACTTCAATAGGTCTGTCTGCAGCAATTTCTTCATTACATAAATGTTCGATCTCAGTTCCAAAATCTGTTGACATTTCATCCATTTCGAAATCCATTCTCCCAGATAATGCATCCATGTTTCCCCCAGTTACAACACGCTTCCATTTTTTCCACATGACACCGCAAAGTATGTGCATTGCAGTATGAGTGCGCATCATTTGACGCCTTCTCTCTTCATCCACTTCACCTGAAATGCGTGTTCCTTTTGTAGGTATTGGTCCAGCTAAGGTATGCCAGATTTGTTGATTGACGGTTCTTACATCAATGACGGAAGCCGCACCGTTTTCCCATAATAAATGACCAGTGTCATGAGGCTGACCGCCACTAGTTGCATAAAAAGCTGTTTGGTCTAGTTCAATTCTTGAATCATCTACGTCTGTCACAACTGCTTCAAAAGATCTGAGTTCCGCATCATTCAAATAAAGTTTTTTTGTCATATCAGTTAATTATTTTTTTCTGTATTTATTAAGACTCTTAATTCCCCTTCAACAACTTGCCATGTAAGTTGTTGAAGGCCAGTACCATCCGGAGGAAATTTATTTTTTGAATTACATGAATTAAAAAAGTTGGAATTGTTGGAATCCCATTGCACGATGCAAGAGTCAGATTGTTCAGGTACCTGAGCTAGAAATGCAAACCAATTTGTTTGTGGATCGTTGCCAGCGTGAGTGATCCAAATAGGTCTTTTACGACCTACTAGGTCAGGGAAAAGAACAGGACCGTTCAAAGAGATTTCATTAGCGAGATTGGTCGCATGAATTCCACGAAAATCATCGTCACCTAAACGAATTTCTATTGAATCTGAAGATTTTGATATAGAGAGAAGGATAAATAAGCATGCTAGAGCAAGAACAATTCCAGCAACACCTACAACGGTTGCTTTTACTACGTTTACGCGGATTCCGTGAGCTCTTGCCAATTTTTCCTTCTCTGGTTTGGGTCTTCTCGTTACTTTGCCTAGTATCACGGCCGTTTGCTATTGCATTAAATAATAATAAATTAACTACTTTTGGAAATATACAGGAGCTTAAATAAATGGATCTTTTTGAGTATCAAGGTAAAGAATTTTTCGCCGAATATGGAATGCCTGTTTCACCAGGTGAATTAGCACTTACGACCGAAGAAGCAGTAACAGCAGCAGAGAACTTGGGATGCCCAGTAATGGTAAAAGCCCAAGTTCATACCGGAGGAAGGGGCAAAGCAGGCGGTGTTAAATTCGCAGCAAGCATTGATGAAGTGTCAGAACACGCAGAAAATATCCTTGGGCTTGATATTAACGGACATATAGTTGAGCGTCTTTGGATAGAAAAGGCTTCAGATATAGCAGAAGAGTACTATGCCTCATTTACTTTAGATCGATCCGCAAAAAAGCATTTGGGGATGCTTTCAGCAGAAGGGGGCGTGGAAATAGAAACAGTTGCCGAAGAAAACCCAGAAGCAATAGCCAGAATTTGGGTAGATCCTGTAGAAGGACTTTCTGAAGGGAATTGCAGGAATTGGGTGAAAGAAGCGGCTTTACCTGAACAAGCGATTGAAGGTGCAGTAGAGATCCTTTTAAAACTCTATGAAGCTTATGTAGATGGAGATGCAGATCTAGTTGAAATTAATCCATTGATTTTGACGGAAGATGGAAGGGTTCATGTTCTAGACGCGAAGGTGACTTTGGATAGTAATTCAGTTTTTAGACATGAAAGTTATGTAGATTTTGATCAAACACAAACCAGAGACGAGCGTGAGACAGCGGCCCACTCAAAGGGTTTGCAGTACGTCGGATTAGAAGGAGAAGTCGGTGTTATTGCTAACGGTGCAGGTTTAGCAATGTCTACTGTTGATGTTGTTAACCAAGTAGGCGGTCGTCCAGCAAATTTCTTAGATATTGGCGGAGGTGCAAACGCAGATGTGATGACTGCAGCATTAGAAGTAATCAATAATGATCCAGACGTTAGAGCTATTTTCATTAACATTTTTGGTGGTATTACTAGAGGTGAAGAAATAGCTAATGGAATAATCGATGCATTAGACAGAGTAGAAATACGTTCCCCGATTGTAATCAGACTTGATGGGACAAATGCAGATGAAGGTAGGGCAATTCTTGAACCACACTTGTCACAAACACTGCAAGTAGCACCCACAATGCTGGATGGAGCTGAACAAGCTGTTGCTTTAGCGAAAGGAATTAATAATTAATGAGTATTTTTGTAAATTCAGAAACAAAAGTTATTTATCAGGGTCTAACAGGAAGTCAAGGCAAGTATTACGGATTATTAAACAGGGACTATGGAACAAAAGTTGTAGCTGGTACAAATCCAAAAAAAGCTGGGACAGATGTTGAAGGAATTCCAATCTTTGCAAGTGTTGCTGAAGCCGTTGAAGAAACAGGCGCAACAGCATCATGTATTTTCATTCCTGCTCCAGGCGTAAGAAGTGCCGTGCTCGAAGCTGCTCAAGGTGGAGTCGATTTTATTGTTGCAATAACGGAAGGAGTCCCAGCACACGACGAGGCTCTCTTCTATAACCAACTTCGTAAAGATTTTCCTAATGTTCAACTGTTAGGCCCTAATTGTCCAGGGATCATATCGCCAGGAGAATGCAACATAGGTATCACTGCAGGCCATATAGCTCTTCCTGGTGGACCTGTAGGGATTGTAAGTCGATCCGGGACACTTACTTATCAGGCTTTACATGAACTGAAAGAGAAAGGTATAGGTTGCACAACTTGTGTTGGAATCGGCGGTGATCCAGTTCCCGGAACTTCATTTATTGATTGCTTAGCCGCTTTCGAAGCTGACCCGGAGACCAAAGCAGTCATGATGATAGGTGAAATTGGAGGAAGCGCCGAAGAAGAAGCTGCAGAATTTATTTCTAATAATATGACTAAACCTATTTCTGCTTATATAGCGGGAGTAACAGCACCACCGGGTAAAAAAATGGGGCATGCAGGAGCGATAGTTTCAGGAGGTAAGGGTACCGCCAAAGCGAAAATGGAAGCTCTTGAAGAAGCGGGTGTCAAAGTTGGGAACAACCCGACTGAAGCTGGTGACTTAATGGCAGAAATTGTTTCCCAGCTTTGAAGATTGAAATGGTACGGTCGTTCTATGCGTTTGGCCGTTTTAGTCTCTGGGACAGGAAGCATTCTTGAAGCAATTTCTCATTCAGGTATAGAGATTTCTTTGGTAGTTGCCGATAGAGAATGTGAAGCGATACAACGTGCATTAGACAGAGGTTTAAATGTAGAACTTATTGAACGTTTAGACTTTGGTGAAAAATTTGATCGAGTCGCATTTACGAATCAATTAGTTAGGAAATTAGAAATAGCCGAAATTGAATTAATAGCAATGGCTGGGTTCGGAACAATTCTTGAAAAACCGATTTATGACGCTTATGCAGGAAAAGTACTAAATACGCATCCATCATTGCTTCCTGCTTTTCCGGGTTGGAACGCAGTAGAAGAGGCGATTATTGCAGGAGTTGAAGAAACAGGTTGCACCATTCATCAAGCAACACTCGAAGTTGACTCCGGTACTATTTTAGCTCAAGAAATTGTGCCTATTCTTGAAGGAGACGATACGTCTAGTTTGCATGAGAGAATAAAAAGAATTGAACGCAAATTGTATGTGAGTGTAATTAAAAGAATCATGAATGAACCAGATTATGGTTCGGTGGCATAAAGGAGAAAATTTGAATTCGTCCCGTGCTTTGTTGTCCGTCTATGACAAGACTGGAATAGTTGACTTCGCGAGAAACCTTATTGATCTTGGATGGGAAATAATTTCATCTGGCGGAACAGCAAATCACTTGCTTGAATCTGGACTGGATGTAATTGAAGTTTCAGATTTTACAGGAGCACAAGAAATGCTTGATGGTCGTGTGAAAACTCTTCATCCAAAGATTCATGGTGGAATTTTGGCAGACCGTTCAAATCAAGAACATCTTAAAGAATTAGAAAATCGAGGAATAAAACCCATCGATTTGGTAGTTGTAAATCTTTATCCATTTGTAAAAGATCCCGGGATTGAATTAATAGATATAGGCGGTCCAACAATGGTTAGAGCAGCGGCGAAAAACTTTGACTCAGTTGGAGTGGTAGTAGATCCTTCCAAATATGAATCCGTAATTGATGAAATACGACAAGAAGGAAGCCTCACACCAAAGACACGACGCGATTTAGCTAGAGATGCTTTTGCCCATACTGCTGGATACGACTCAGAGATAGTTTCATGGTTTGACGAAGGACAAGAAGAATTACCTAAGAGTTTTCATTTATCAATTGAAAAAACAGGAGAACTTAGATACGGAGAAAACCCTCATCAAGTTGGAGCTAGATACCGCTTCACAAATGCATCAAGTTGGTGGGACAAATCAATTGTTCATAGCGGGAAACCAATGTCATATTTAAACATTTTTGATACCGAAGCAGCTTGGAGGATGGTTAACCAACTCGATGACGAGCCATCTGCAGTAGTTGTAAAGCATGCTAATCCTTGTGGAGCAGCTACCGCGAAAACAATTGAAGAAGCATATAAAGCTGCACATGAGTGTGATCCGATATCAGCATTTGGCGGAATAGTTGCTTTAAATCGTCGAGTTACTACCGAAGTCAGCGAGAAGCTAAGTGAGATTTTCACTGAAGTGGTGATAGCCCCGTCATATGAAGACAAAGCGGTTCAAAAGCTTAAAGAAAATACGAATTTGAGAATCATCGAAGCCGGACCTCCTACGAGTTACAAATTTGATTATCGAAATGTTGATGGGGGTTTATTAGTGCAAACCTCTGACACACATTTAGGTGATCTCTCTGAATGGGTGGTTGTAACTGAAAGGCAACCAAATGAATCTGAATGGATTGATCTTGAATTTGCTTGGAAAATAGTTGCCAGTGTTTCATCAAATGGAATAGTTCTGTCGAAAAACAGACAAGCAGTTGGAATTGGAGTTGGTCAACCCAACAGAAGAGATGCTGCGCGAATCGCAACTGAAAAAGCAGCAGGTAGAGCCACAGGTGGTGCATGTGCCAGTGACGCTTTTTTTCCTTTCAGAGATGGTTTGGACGCAGCGATCGATGCTTCAGCTAGCGCAGTTATACAACCAGGTGGATCCGTAAGAGATGACGAGGTAATAGAGGCAGCGAATGAAGCGAACCTGACAATGGTATTTACTGGTATTCGTCATTTCCGGCACTAGGAGGGTTGCTTTTAATCAGGTATCGTTCACCAAATGGCAGCACAATTATTAGCAGGGGCGCCGGTTGCAGATTCAGTCTTAGATGACGTAAAAATACGCACTCGTTCACTAATAGAAAAAGGAATTAAACCTGGATTGGGAACAATACTTGTTGGCGAAGATTCTGCAAGTGCAGGTTATGTGAGGAAAAAACATGAAACCTGTGAAGAGGTAGGTATCGCATCACAACACATAGAGATTCCAAGTGATGCTTCTCCGACTGCTCTACTTGAAGCTGTAAATAATTTCAATAACGATCCAGAAGTTCACGCTTACATCATTCAACATCCGGTTGCAGATGGATTTGATTTCAATACTGCTTTATCACTAATGAATCCTGAAAAGGATGCTGATGGTCTTCACCCGGTCAATTTAGGAAAATTAGTACTTCAAGAAAAGGGTCCAGTTCCATGCACGCCAGCGGGTATACAGGCAATACTCGTTCACTATGGGATTGAAACAGCTGGAAGACATGTAGTAGTAATTGGAAGAGGACCTACGCTTGGCCGCCCAATGGCTTTGTTAATGTCTTCGAAAGAGCAAGGAGCTAATGCTGCAGTAACCGTTGTACATTCAGCAGTTCCTAATCTTTCAGAAATTACAAATAAAGCAGATATTGTTATTGCGGCAGTAGGAATCCCTTCTTTCGTTACTCCTGAAATGGTTCGCCCTGGTTCTGTTGTCATTAGTGGAGGAATCTCATGGGAAGGTAAAAAATTGCTTCCTGATGTAGATGAATCTGTTGAAGAAAAAGCATCGTGGATAACTCCACGACTTGGCGGTGTGGGACCAACCACAGTTGCGATGTTGCTTCGTAACACAGTAGAAGCAGCAGAAAGAAAAATTCTCTAATTTTTTTTTAATTACAACTCTTTAGATCCGAAAGAAGGCGTTGACCTCGATAAGGTCAAGGTATGGCTGAAAAAATAAAGATGGGTTCAAATGGAACCCTAGAAGTACCAGATGAACCAATTATCCCTTTTATCGAAGGTGACGGAACCGGAGTCGATATTTGGCCGGCTGCAAGGCATGTGTTGGATGCGGCAGCTGCTAGGCACGGACGAAAAGTTGAATGGATGGAGGTTCTTGCTGGGCAAAAAGCTTATGACGAAACAGGTGAGTGGCTTCCTCAAGAGACGATTGATGTCTTTAATGAGTATCTAATTGGGATAAAAGGGCCATTAACCACCCCTATTGGAGGTGGTTTCAGAAGTTTGAACGTGGCTTTGCGACAAATTCTTGATTTGTATGTTTGTTTAAGACCAGTTAGATGGTTCCCAGGCGTGCCTTCACCAGTTAAAGCTCCTCATTTGGTAGACATGGTTATTTTTAGGGAAAATACTGAGGATATTTATGCAGGTCTTGAAGCTGAAGCATTCTCCCCAGAAGCTAAAAGGTTAAGAGAGTTGTTGTCTGAGAATTTTGGTTGGGAAATTAGAGAAGATTCCGGAATTGGAATAAAACCAGTGTCAAAGACAGGGTCACAACGACTTCAGAGAGCAGCGCTTCAGTACGCGGTTGATAGAGGACGAAATAGAGTCCACTGGGTTCATAAAGGAAATATTATGAAATTCACAGAAGGTGCTTTTCAAAAATGGGGTTATGAACTTGTCAAAGAAGAATTTAGTGATGAAGCAGTTGCTTGGGAAGATTGTGGTGGGGATTCTGGAGACAAAATTCTTGTTCAAGATGCGATCGCAGACATTGCTTTGCAACAAGTACTTACACGCCCCGATGAATTTGATGTGATAGCTACAATGAATCTTAATGGCGACTATCTGTCCGATGCTTTAGCAGCACAGGTAGGTGGAATTGGTATAGCTCCCGGAGCTAATGCAAATTATGTAACTGGCCATGGAATTTTTGAAGCAACTCATGGAACAGCTCCGAAATATGCTGGTCAAGACAAAGTTAACCCCTCTTCTGTTCTTCTTTCGGGAGTTCTAATGTTCGAACACATTGGTTGGAGAGATGTAGCAGATGAGATAGTCAAAGCTCTTGAAGCAACAATTGCTGACAAAGTTGTTACTTATGATTTTGCACGTCAAATGGAAGGTGCAACAGAAGTTAAGTGTTCAGAATTCGCACAAGCAATTGTCGACCGATTCTGAATCAGAACGCACAACCATAGAAGTTGGAGAAGGTTCCAACGAAAATGGGGTTGCGAAACGTTGGTTTAGATTAGTTTTTCGTTCTATAAAAGCCCATCCGATACCACACATCATAGGAATTTCAGCAGGTAACCTTTTCTCTTTAGTCGTTGTAAGTTTCACAATTGTTTTAGGTCGTGTCACTGACAAGGTGATTATTCCAGGTCTAGATGGGGATGGAGTAGAAGGACGAACGATTCTTGGAGGGTTTGTAGCAATAGTCATTGTTGGTCTTATAAGAGGTTTTTCGGTAATGCTAAGAAGATTTTTTAATTTCACGGCAGTAGAGAAAACCAAACAGACTTGGAGACTTGGAATAATCGATAATATTTTGGATGCTCCAAGAGCTCATTACTGGTCAAGATCCACCGGAGAACTTTTAGCGAGAGTAGATACTGATGTAGAAACAGCAACTTCGGTATTAATGCCTTTAGCTTTTTCAGTCTCTGTGATTTCACTTATTTTGGTTTCGTTGATAAGTCTTTTGATAATTCATCCTTTGTTCTTCGTTGTCGCTTTGTTGCTTTTTCCTGTACTTGCAGTGTTGCAAAGGTTTTTTGTTCGCGCAGTTGAAAGTCCCGCAAGAAGAGCCCAAGCGCTCATAGGAGAAGTTTCAGAAATAGCGCATGAAAGTCTCGACGGAATAATGGTTGTTAAGACAATTGGGAGACAAAAGCAAGAACTGGATCGATTAAATGAAAAGTCACAACTTTTACGCGAAGAACGTTTAAAAATCGGATGGCATAGAGCGGTTTTCTCCCCGCTTTTATATCACCTACCAAATTTAGGAATTCTAGTTTTACTAATGGTCGGAGCTCTGTTGGTTGACAACGGTTCAGTGACTGTTGGCGAAACTGTTCAAGCAATGGCTTTATTCATGATTCTTACGCTTCCAGTTCAAATACTTGGTTTCATGTTTCAAGAAATGCCTCGGTCAGTAGTAGCTATGGATCGAATAGATGAAATCTTTTCAATCGAAAAAGTTCAATACGCTGAAGAAGGAAAAGTCGAAAAAC
>DBNM01000004.1 GCA_002299135.1 Candidatus Neomicrothrix sp. UBA672
AGAAGATGTCCCATGGCCCTGCAATAAAGATGTCCGTTACATATCTCACTTTCCTGAAACTCGAGAAATATGGTCATATGGATCTGGTTATGGTGGGAATGCCTTACTGGGTAAGAAATGCTTTGCCCTTCGCATCGCTTCGACAATGGCTCGTGAGGATGGCTGGCTGGCTGAACACATGCTCATTCTTGGGATCACACCTCCTGACGGCGAAAAACGTTATATAGCAGCTGCTTTCCCCTCAGCTTGCGGTAAAACAAACATGGCAATGCTGGTTCCTACTATTCCGGGTTGGAAAGTTGAGACCATTGGAGACGATATAGCTTGGATGAAATTCTCTCCTGATGGGCAACTCCGTGCCATCAACCCTGAAGCAGGGTTCTTTGGGGTTGCCCCAGGAACTTCTAATTCAACTAATGAAAACGCCATGAAAACTCTTTGGGGAAATGCCATTTTTACAAATGTTGCACTTGATGAAAACAACGATGTTTGGTGGGAAAGGATGACCGAAAAGAAACCTGACTCACTTGTCGACTGGCAAGGGCGTGACTGGACTAGTGAATCTGAAGAACCGGCCGCTCACCCAAATGCACGTTTCACCGTACCTGCGAGCCAATGTCCTTCAATCGCCCCGGAGTGGGAAGATCCGGAGGGAGTACCAATTTCGGCAATCATGTTTGGGGGTCGACGCGCTTCGAATGTTCCATTGATAACACAAGCACGCGATTGGGAGCACGGAGTTTTCCTTGGTTCAATTATGAGTTCAGAAAAGACCGCTGCAGCCGCTGGAAAAATTGGTGAAGTTCGGTTTGATCCTTTTGCCATGCTGCCTTTTATGGGTTACAACGTGGGTGATTACATCAAGCATTGGATAGAAATCGGTAAAGCTACTGATTCAAGTAAGTTGCCGAAATTATTTTGGGTTAATTGGTTTCGGAAAGACGAAAATGGTGGTTTCCTTTGGCCAGGTTTTGGTGAGAATAGTCGTGTGCTTAAGTGGATTTTAGATCGTGTAGACGGAGCAGCTCAAGCCGTTGAGACACCTTTGGGTCTAGTTCCTGAAATTGACGGTATTGATACCTCTGGGCTGGATCTGGAAGTTTCAGCCATGCAAAGACTTCTTGAAGTTGACCCAGATTCATGGTGTGAAGAAGTTCCATTAATAGAAGAGCATCTAAAAAGTATTGGGGACCGACTACCCGAGGAGATGACTTCTCAACTCGATTATTTAAAATCTCGAATAGGTTTGGGAAACTGAATTAAATCGGCCCTAGGATCATCGATCGAATTCCTAGTCCCATCAAGAAAAGCCCAGCAAACCCGTAAAGTAAGTACCTTCGATTCTCTAATTGATTACGATAACCGTAAATTACTCCCACGCTTAGAACCGCAGCAGACCAGTAAAGCAAATGGAACTTGGGGATTTCGATATTTTCTGACGAAGCTAATGCAACGCCTGAAAAAAGGTGGGCTAGAACCATAATCTGGGCAGTTGCTGTTAGCCATACGAGTGCTGACACTCGAAACAGTTTGGTTCTGTGAGCTTGAAAGGACCAGATGCCAGCCGCTGCATTCAATAAGACCATCAACCATTCGATGACTTCATGGGTTCCTCTAAAGGAAGCTAGGACATTCATCAAATCGAGATTCGGTCTGTAATGAAGCTCTTAGTTTGGTTGCTTGCTTCGTCAGTTGAATAGATTTGATTTAAAAGGTTCATTCTCTTTTCTTGTTTCTTTTGGATTTATAAACCATTCAGTTCCGAAAACATTAACAAACTGGTCATTTGGAATCTGTAAAAAAAATGAATCTTCACCTATTTGACTTCTGTGAGTTGAAATCGCTTCTCTTTTCTTTTCAATGAAATCGGAAATATCTATGGCATGAGTGATTTCAGACTCGGCAGAACCAAAAGATTCCTCTTCTACTCGTTGCCGCCTCTCTTCTAGATCATCACCTATTCCAGCCAGACCTTCATCTGGAGCTGTTTCCATAGCTAGTTCAATTGTCTTCTTGATCGAATCCCTGTTGAGGGTCGTCCACCTGATGTTTTTCAGTCCGATCTGATCCGCCCAAAAAGTTCCCACCCTATGGACCTGAATATGGTCTGGATGCCCATATCCTCCATTCGGGTCATAAATGACCAAAAGGTCAACCGTTTCCTCGCATAAAAGATCAGCTAATCGCAAACTGGCTTTCTCAACATTCGCTTGCCAAAAACACTCAGGGTTGGAGGTTGAGGGCGAACCGGTCATTCCACTGTCCCTGTAGTTCAGGAATTCGACACGTGCTACTCCTAGTAGGTCCGCTGATTTGATGAGCTCTTCGGTTCGTCGTTCCTCTAAGAGTTCTCCTTCTTTTAAAACCCCCGGGACAGGTTCTCCTTCTTCTCCGCGAGTTGCTACTACAAGAATTACACGATTCCCAGATTCAGACAAAAGGGCCATTGTTCCGGCTGTGGACAGTGCTTCATCATCGGGGTGAGCGTGGAAAAAAACTATTGTTGACATTGAAATCTTTTAAGAGACAGCGCCGGTGCTGCGCAGTTCAGCGATCTCTTCCTCTTTGAATCCGAACTGCGTCAGAACTTCTTCGGTATGTTGACCGGGGTGAGCCGGCGGTCTTTCAATTTTTCCTGGTGTTCGGCTGAATCGCGGAGCGGGCGCTGGTTGGGTTACGCCTGCAACTTCTACGAATGTTTTTCTTTCTACATTGTGAGGATGTTCAACTGCTTCGTATGCAGAAAGAACAGGGGCATAGCAAACATCACTACCAGCAAGTACTTGATCCCACTCTGCTCTGGTTTTTGTGACTATCAAGTCAGCCATTTTTTGTTTTAATTCTGGCCATTTTTCTCGGTCGTGTTGGAATGCGAATTCTTCTTGATCGAGTTCCAATTTTTCTAACATTTCTTGGTAGAACTGGGGCTCGATTGACCCTAGAGATATCCATTCACCGTCTGAGCATTCGTAAACGTCGTAAAAATGGGCTCCCGTGTCGAGAAGGTTCACGCCTCTTCCCTGTTGATGGAAACCTGTTTCCATCATTCCGTAAAAGAAGCTCATAAGACTTGCTGCACCGTCAACCATCGCTGCATCAACGACTTGGCCTTTCCCAGATTTTCTGGCTTCAATAAGTGCGCATACCATTCCAAAAGCGAGGTACATGCCTCCTCCTCCGAAATCTCCTACAAGATTTAATGGTGGCACTGGACCACTTTCGCTTCTTCCTATATGGGCTAAGACGCCGGCTAATGAAATGTAATTTATGTCATGTCCAGCTGCATTTGCGTAAGGTCCTTCTTGCCCCCAACCTGTCATGCGTCCATAGACTAAGGCGGGGTTCCTTTTAAGACAATCATCTGGGCCCACTCCTAGCCTCTCGGCCACTCCTGGTCTGAAACCTTCGAAAAAAATGTCGGATGTCTCAACCAATCTGAGAACCGTTTCTCTACCTTGTGGGTTTTTAAGATCTATTCCTAGACTTTTTCTTCCCCTGCTGATTATGTCGTTAGGTGGAGAATTCTCATCGAACTCTTTCACTGAGCCTGCACGGTCAATGCGTATGACATCTGCACCCATATCAGCGAGCATCATTCCGCAGAAAGGACCGGGTCCTATTCCTGCTAGCTCTAAGACTTTAACTCCGTCTAAAGCACCCATTTTTTCTCCTGTTTTTTCAACTATTTGCGTTTTCAGCATTTTTTACGTGCTGAATTATCTCATTTGTAATCTTTGGCCACGAACCCGGTGGTAGATCGTGTCCCCAACCTTCAACCATGACGAATTTAGCTCCAGGTATAACCTCTGCCGTGCGTTGTCCTCCACTTGGATCGACAAGAGTGTCTGCGCTTCCATGAAGTACGAGTGTAGGGGTATTGATTTTCATAAGCGCTTCTTCACGGTTTCCTGTTGAATTCATAGCTCGCATTTGTCGTTCTTTGGCTTCATTGGACTTATTAGTGCGCTCGGCATACCTTTCGAAAATTTTTAAACAGTATTCGTCGTCATGCCAATCAGTGCTCGCCCATATTCGTCTGTCAGTTAAGTCTTTTAAAGCTCGCTCCTGTGGGTCACTCGGTGCAGGGGCCAATAAGGCATCTAATGCTTTTCCTTTTGGAATACCAAAACCTCTCTTACCAGTGTTGGATGCCATTGAGGTGAGGCTGCTGATTTTATCCGGATGTTCAGCAGCAAAAATTTGGGCGACCATACCACCTAAAGACATACCTACTATGTGAGCTTTTTCTACTGACAACTGCTCTAACAATTCTGCAGCGTCGGAAGCCATGTCTAACAGCTCGTACTCTTTTTGCATCTCAGATGAAAGTCCGCTGTCTCTCTGGTCGTATCGAATTACGTGCAATCCTTCTTCAGCTAGTTTGTTACAGAAACCTTCTTCCCATAGCAATAACTGACTGCCCAAACCGTGGATTAGTAAAAGTGTTGGCTCTGTTGATGAACCGAAA
>DBNM01000054.1:0-608 GCA_002299135.1 Candidatus Neomicrothrix sp. UBA672
CTAACAATTGCATCCGCTACTTCTTGAGGGTCAGGCGATCCACTACTTTCATCGGACTCGCTGATGTTATCAAGTCTTAATAAAGCTTCACGAAATGCCATAGCACGCTCTTGATGCTGAGAGCCCTCCCATGTATCAGGTCTAACAATATTTTCAAAAAAGTCCGTAGAAAATCTGCCTGGTTCTATCACACATACTCGAATACCCAAGTGTGAAACTTCAAAATGCAAAGACTCGCTTAAAGCCTCAAGAGCATGTTTTGAAGCTGCATAGGAACCGCTATAAGGCGGTGCAGAGCGACCAGCGATACTACTTACATTCACTATTACTCCACTGCCTCGCTGTGTCCAAACTGGCAACACCGTTCTTATCAGTCTCAAAGGACCTAACAGATTTGTATCAAGTTGCTTCCACATCAACTCATCTTCGAGTTGCTCAACAGCTGCTTGTATTTCAAATCCAGCGTTGTTTACAATCGCTTCTATTTCTTGCGCATCTGCCAAACAATCTTTTACCATCTCTGGGTCGCACACATCTAGTTTACGAATCTCTATTGGAAGTTCTTCTTCTTTCGCAACCCTGCGAATATCATCGCCTTTACTAGGATC
>DBNM01000054.1:1036-10092 GCA_002299135.1 Candidatus Neomicrothrix sp. UBA672
CCCTGACTCTAGAGCAATCTGTAAAATATAAATCGGTTATTGAGTGGAAACTTGATTTAAAAATCAACTGTTCTCCTTCGCTTTTTTTTGTTCATATAGCTCTTTACACTTAGGACAAATAGGGAAACGATCTGGGTTTCTATCTGGCACCCAAACTTTTCCGCATAAAGCAACTATTGGCTTTCCGGTAACAGTTGATTCAACTATGTCAGCCTTTCTCGCATAATGCGAGAAACGGTCATGATCACCTTCATCTAAGAGAATTTCACTTTCCGTCTCTTGACTAATATCTGTGACGTTCATAATGGCAAGTAAATGCTTCCTCATTCTGGTTTTAGTTTATTTCTGCGTGTTGTCGTATCCATGTGTGCATGGCAATACCTGATGCAACGCCTGCATTTATAGACCTAGTTGAACCATATTGAGAAATCGAACAAACCATGGAGCATGCATTTTGTGTCATTAATGAAAGACCTGGACCTTCCTGACCAAACACCAATACACATTCTTTCGGTAAAGCGACAGTTTCCAAAGGAACCGATCCGGGCAGGTTGTCTACCCCTATGAGTGGAATCGATTGCGAGTCAGCCCAAGTAAGCATGTCTTCTATTTTCGGATGATAAGTGACATGCTGATACCGATCAGTCACCATTGCTCCACGTCTATTCCAACGACGTCGTCCGATAATGTGTACTCCCGCCGCTAGAAATGCGTTGGCATTTCTTACTACAGTTCCAATATTTAAATCATGATCCCAATTCTCAACAGCAACATGAAAAGAGTGCCGTCGAGTATCCAAATCTTTGCTTATCGCCTCTACACTCCAATAGCGGTAACTGTCAATCACATTTCGTTTGTCGCCTTGAGCTAGTAGTTCAGGATCTAAACGATCATCTTCAGGCCAAGGTTCGGGGTGTGGCCCAACCCCTATAGTGGAACCTTGCACTTCCTTATCTGGTGATTCTTTTTCTTTCACTTTTATTTGTTATTCCTCAATCGCTTGGTTCACCAAAGCACGAAGATCCCTTTACGTAATCAGCTACTCGTCTTAAACGCTCGCGATTTAGACCCACCGTTGAAGGTTCAACTAGATCTAGTTCACCGGACATACTTTAGGTATCTAAGTCGACTTTCTCATCATCATTTGCTACTTCCATTCCATCATTATAAAAAATATGCAAATCTGAGATTGTTTCAATTAACTCTTCTATTGAAAGTTCTGAACCATCTGACTTCACGGTAATCATGTTGGAATTTAGATGAATGCCAGCAACTCCCTCTAAAGAAAACAATCTCCTTGCCAGCTCATCTGATGGGGTGTCACCAATTATTTCATCATCAACTTGAAATCTTTCATGATCCATTCCCGTCAAACATCTATTGACTTCGAAACGGTAAATCTCCGGTTTAGAGGAGCGTGTAAAAACTACATTTATCGGCTGTCCCATACTGACGAAGGTTACCTAGGTTGAACGTCGAGTACATTTTTTTCAACTAAAAATGCTAAATATTAGACACTATGGTCTTAAGTCGATTCACTATCAATGCAAGCAAAATAAAAACGATTGCTATACAAGCATGCACTATTTTGAAATCTGCTTCATGATCAGCAATAAGTATTCCGACAGATCGAACGAGCCAGAAAGTTACTGTCCAAATACAAAATGCAGGGACTAAAAGAGAATTTAATATGTTCCTGTCTCTCCAACTACCGACCAGAACTTTTATAACTGTTATAGCTGCTAGAAGAAAAATAGCTGCTACCAATAAACGCCAAATTCTTTCCCCATTTGAAATTTCATTGTCCTTAAAGAGATTGTAAATCCTTGTTATCCAGACTAAAAGGGTTGAAGCAGCCAAAACCCAAAGAAAAGAGACCAAGCGATTCATAGCAAAAAGGTAACCAATGTCTTAATAATCAACTACTTAAAGTTCAAAAATATTCCTTTGATCTTCAATTTTTTTGATGTAAGGAGCACCTATGGGGGGAATATCTCTCATAAACGCCCAAGTCCTTCGATGAAAAAAAGTGGCTCCTTTGTCCTCAAGAGCCAACCGGTGTTTTGGGCTCGGGTATCCCTTGTTTTGGGGGAAATCATAATCTGGATAGAGCTTGTCTGCTTCTTTCATTATTCGATCACGGCTAACTTTTGCCATTACCGAAGCTGCAGCGATAGAAAGACTGATTTGATCACCCCGAACAATAGTCTCGGATCTTCCATCACCAACAAAATCCCATGTTCCATCTAATAAAAGTCGATCCGGTCTTTTAGCTAATCCGTCGATGGCTCTTCTTGCAGCAATTCTTTGAGCCATTGACATGCCCAATTCGTCACATTCTTCATTACTAGCATGACCCAATGACCAGTCTTCTGACCATCTATCTATGCGGTCAAATAATTTCTCACGTTCTGCTTCTTTGAGCATTTTGGAATCCCTAACTCCATTTATCCGGCAATTACGGTTTGGTACTAATGCAACAACTGTCAAAGGTCCCGCCCATGCTCCCTTACCAACTTCATCTAACCCTGCAACTATTTCATAACCAGCGTCCCAACAAGAGCGTTCCATACGTAAATTAGGTGACTTACCACTAAGAGCTTTGCGCATAATTTTCCAAAATTAGATGATTCCGAAACTGTTAAACACCTTACGAGATTAATAGGTGTATAACTTTCATAGACTCCAACGGATGAATAAAATGACTGCTGTCTTGATACCTGTTAAATCTTTCCATGACGCCAAGGGAAGACTCTCAGAGACTCTCAACAAATCTGAGCGTTCTGTTCTTATGCGACAAATGGCAGAAACCGTAATCAAGTCGTCAGGGTCTTTATCTGTCTGGGTGGTTTGTGATGACGATGAGGTTGCTTCATGGGCTGAATCAAAAAATGTTTCGGTTATAAAAGTTGGAAACCCCGGTTTGAATACTGCTGTAGAAAAAGGTGTCAGCACTCTTGAGGAAGCTGGTTTTTCAAGAGTGATAATTGCCCACGCTGATCTTCCCAATGCAGACAATCTGCAACAATGTTCAGAATTCGAAGGAGTCACTATTGTTCAAGATCATAAAGGTGATGGAACACCTGTTTTGGTTATACCTACCGGTAAAGGTTTTCGTTTCTCATATGGTCCAGATTCATTTGCTGCTCATACGTTGGAGGCGCAGCGTCTTGGACTCCCATATCGACAATTATTCGATCCAAAACTTAGTTTTGATGTAGACGAGCCAGAAGATTTAAAATTCATTGATCACTAATTAACTATTTTTGAATCAAGTAAATTCTGTATGAGTTCTTTAAGTTCTAGAGGCTTATCTCCTTGGATGCTGTGCCCCGCTCCTTCTACTTTTTTTACAACTATTTCTTGCTGGAAGCTTTTCATCTTCTGAACGTCTTCGTCTCCTACAACGCTCCAGGCGCCACCTAACCACAGATGCAGTGGAGACTTAATTTCAGCAACCTTGTTCCACAATTCTGAAAAATCAATTGCTTCTGAAGCGTTTTCATTGTTTTTATCTTTCCATGCTCTACCTACGTCATACCTCCACGACCATTTCCCATCTTCTATTTCATGAGCGTTGTGAAGAACCCCTCGTCTCAAGGAGGTCTCCGATCTAGTTGGATTGTGTTCAATAGTTCTTTTTAAAATTTCTTCAAAACTTTCAAAAACTTCAGGTCCTGCAACAAAATTTATTATCGGTTCAGCTTTTGCCTGATCGGTACCTGGCGTGACGTCGACTATCCCAAGCCTTTTCACCAATTGTGGATAGTCTGCCGCTATGCATAAAGCAGTTAATCCACCTAGTGACATTCCTACAACTGCTTCAGTTTCTGGAGCCCAATGTTTTATTGCCTCAGCCACTTGATCTGCAAGAACAAAAGGCGTGTAATCACACTTAGGTCTCCAGTCTGAATGTCCATGACCAGGAAGATCCAATGCTAATAGTGGCATATCAAGCGCCAAGGCAACTGTGTCCCACGTGTGAGCATTCTGTGCTCCACCGTGGAGAAAGACTAATTGAGGGGGCTCTTCACCCCAAAAAATTCCACTAATCGAAAAACCTTCAGAACTCGTAAAGAATTTGCGCTCAACTTTCGGCGTTCCTTTCCATGAAATTCCTGCCTCCTCGGCATTTTCTCTCAACATTGAAAATTCTTTGTAATCAATCAAATGTGAAACCCCTTTAAAGCTTTACATATTTCTAACACCATGAAACTACTTTGCAAGATTCCGTGACAAGACAAACACGGCTGTTTGCAATACGATCAGAATATGAACCTAGGCGATAGGCGTGAAATAAATCTTTTAGATGGAGAATTTTACGTTGACTCTCCATACGAGACTTTTGCTTGGATGCGGGAGAATGAACCTATTTTTTGGGATTCAACAAATGAATTATGGGGAATATCTCGTTATGACGACATTGTCACTATAGAGCGAGATAAAAAAAGGTTCATTTCTTCAGATACGAAGAAGGGTGGCTACCGACCTAACATTCCAGCAGATCCATCAATAATTGGACTTGACGACCCGCACCACGTCGTGCGTCGCAATTTGGTGTCACGTCGTTTCACCCCTAAAGCAGTGCTCACTTGGGAAGAACATATTCGAGAAACTGTTAAAGGATTATTAGACAATGTTGCTACAACAGGAAGAGCTGAAGTTATTTCTCAGTTGGCAGCCCCACTCCCGGCTCAGATGATTGGCCTTTTCCTTGGTTTTCCTGATGACATGTGGCCCAAACTCGCAGAATGGTCTGAAAGGTCAATTGCTTTAGGAGGTGGCCCCGAATATATGAACGATGAAGGCATTACTGCGGTCTTTGAGTTCGCTGATGCTTGTAGCCATCTTTATGAAAGTAAAAAGGAATGCCCCGCAGATGACGTGATGTCTAAATGGATTGATACGGAACTAAAAGGATTGGAAGACCATCCTTTTGGTTTAGACCAGATAATTTCTGATTGCCTATTAATGCTTGATGGAGGTGCCGAAACGACTCGCACGGTAATCGCAAGAACTTTGGTAGAGCTCGCCAAAAATGAAACCGTTTGGAACGACCTGCGACGATTGGACGATATTTCAATAGCAGTTGAAGAATTTATAAGGTTCGTTACCCCGATTCATAACATGTGTCGCGTAGCTACTGAAAATGTCACAATCAATGACGTTCTAATTGAAGAAGGTGACCAAGTTGTACTTATGTACTCATCTGCTAATAGAGATTCAAATCATTTCGATGATCCCGAGATTATAAAAGTTGATAGAACCCCAAATCATCACCTGTCTTTTGGTCATGGAACCCATTTTTGTTTGGGGGCATCGCTGGCAAGATTGGAAATAAAAATTTTCTTCGAGGAATTTTTAGAGCGATTCAAAAGTTTGTCGCTTGATGAAAACTATCCTCCAGTCGAAATGCCAAATTCTTTTGTTTATGGTCTTCGTGAAGCTCACATAATCCTCGAGGAAAATTGAAGTTTTAATATCATTTTTTTTCTTCTATTTCTAGGAGATCGACAAGTCCTTCAAAGCCGTCAGCTTTTCTCAAAGACCGATCTATATATAAAAGAGCAATGAGACTCGCAGCAAATCCCGCCGGAAAACCAACTAAATTTCTAATCACCACATAGCCGTCTACAGATGTATGTCTGTATAACCAGACATCCCAAATAGAGGTCAGAATTTGATAAAACCCTAATACGACTGTCATCTGTGACATGACTCTAGAAAACACCTTGTGCTTAACAGTCTCTGTCTTAAATGGAAGAACAGCAGGAAGAACTTGGCTCAAAAAAGAACGCTTGAAGACCACTGTTGCTATAAGTCCCAAACCGATTGCGGCCTTTGTGGCGATTCCTATACCGAAATAGACATCCTCTGAATCAGTTATTATTCCAATCAGACCTCTCACTAACAGATAAACAATTAATAGAGGCAAGAACTTCCCTACCGCTTCTCCTCTGCGGCTACGTCTCACGGTTGCCTGAATCCCCCAAACGGTAGCGCCACCCACAGCCCAACCAAGACCTGCGAATCTGTTAAGCAACAAAAAGATAGCTACTGGAGCAACGGAGTCTATTAATCGTCCATAGCTCGCTTCATCCCCTGTGATGTGCTTACTCAAATTTTCAATCCTTTTCCTTTTCTTTAATTTGGATAATTGAAACCTCTGAAACAAATAACATTCTATTGATTCTGCTTTGGGAGCCAAGTCCACCCTAGAGCTGGCCATGTATAAGAAGCTCTGTAGTTCTCATCATTTGGAAATAATGGGAGAGCTTTTGACTCGTCAACAATTCTGATATTTTCCGGTAAAGGTTTCAACTCAAGTGCTGAAAAAATCTCATCTATATTTGTATATGTTTGCAACTGCTGAAGTGTCGCAAGTGTAGGGCTTATCATGGTCAGTTCACCTGATTCCCATTTCTGAAGCGCATCTGATGGGCTGATCCAGAAAGCTTCAACAGCCTCCTTGCCGTCAACTTTAGGAGTGACTGGGCTTTGCGACTGTGCTACAAAAAAATAAGTGTCGTACCTCCTGGGCCCTCCCTTCGGAGTAATCCATCTACTTATCGGTTTAATCCCAGACAGATCTAAAGAAAGTTGACTTTGTGAAATAATTTGTGAGAAATCTGATACCCCCTCTTCTAAAGAGTTTCGATACGCCAGCAACTCATCTTCACGACTTCCGACTACTACGCCGACCTCTTCAATAGTTTCTCTAATCGCCGCAATCCAATAAGATCTTGCTTCATCAGTTCGCAGTTGTGCATCTGCTTCCTTGCTCGTTAAACCTGTAACAAAGTCATCCCACTCATAGCTCCTATCGTCCGGTTCAATCACACCTCCAGGGAAAATCGTATGACTTGCTACGAAACCAGAATTGTCATTTCTTAGAAGCATCAATACCTGAAGGTCTGGACGTTCATCTAAAAGAACCATAGTTGCCGCAGGAAGTATTGGAATGTCGTCAGTTTCTATATCTTCTCTCGAAACCCAAGGATCCAAATTATTCACATGCTTGACACTACTTGCAGTTAAGAGAAGAAACTTGAAGCTAATAGATGTGTATTTAGACTTTTAGGGCATATGGTTTCGGAATGCGATATTCAACGACCGAGAGGCTCCGCAATGCTGATCGCATAATATTTGGAGATTTATTAGCTGGAATAAGTGTTGCGTTACTACTTATCCCTCAGTCGATGGCTTACGCAGAACTCGCGGGCCTGCCACCAGAGATTGGTCTTTTTGCATCGGCTTTACCTCCTATTTTTGCGGCCTTTGTAGCTTCATCTCCTTATTTACAAACAGGACCTGTAGCACTTACTAGCCTTCTAACTCTAGGCGCCTTGAACGGGCTGGCTGATTCAGGCACAAAACACTATGTAGAACTTGCAGCCTTATTGGCTTTAATAGTTGGAATTTCACGACTTATATTTGGATTTCTCAGAATGGGTAAAATCGTTTACCTCATGAATGCACCTGTGGTAACAGGGTTCACATCGGCAGCCGTAATACTAATTATTGCTTCTCAGATCCCTAAGACACTAGGAAATGAGATAGATGTAAATGGGACTTTAAATCGCGCTTATAGGTCTTTAACTGATTTTGAAAACTGGGAAATCGAGTCCTTACTAATTTCTGGAGTGACTATCTTTCTGGTAATTGCGGGTAAATACATTCACAAGCTTTTTCCCGGCGCACTTTTTGTACTTGTGGGTGGATCTATGTATAGCCATTTGAGTGGTTACAAAGGCCCTGTTGTAGGCGAAATACCTACAGGGGTGCCTAATCTTGGATTCGGATTGCCTTGGGGTTCCATAGATGAGCTTTTACTATCGGGAATTGTGATTGCTCTTATTGGTTTCGCTGAACCGGCTTCAATCTCAAGAATATTTGCTTCGCAAGAAAATCAGCGCTGGAGCGCTAATCGTGAATTTGTCAGTCAAGGATTGGCAAATGTGGCTTCTGCATTTTCAGGCGCGCTACCTGTTGGCGGTTCATTTAGCAGATCCTCTCTTAACAAACTTTCCGGTGCTCAAAGCAAGTGGTCCGGTTTGGTCACTGGGGTCGTAGTTTGCCTTTTCTTACCCTTCGCTAATATTTTAGACCGTCTACCAAAAGCTACCCTCGGTGCTGTAGTTGTGGCTGCAGTAATAGGTCTCATCCAGCCAAAAAAACTCTTCTTTTCAATTCGCAACTCTGCTTCCGAAGGATTTATAACTTGGAGTACTTTTATCGCAACACTAATTCTTTCACCCCATGTGGAAAGAGGCGTTCTTGTCGGAATCGGAATTTCTATACTTGTTAGCATTTATAAAAAATCAAGACTTGATAATAACCCGATCTAAAATTTCCGTTAAGACCAAACTTTTATTAATGATTCAACATCAGTCAATGTTGCTAAAACCGCAAGAGTGTTTTCGATAATAGTTTTTCCATATTCGAAAGGCACACCTGCTACCGCATCTACAGGTACTACAACTTGATAACCATTGTTTATTAGATCGAAAACACAATTTTGCACTGCAACGTTTAAGGAGACTCCACTTACAATCACCGTAGAAATTCCTTCGTTTCTCAGCAAAGCATCTAATTCGGTTCCCGATGTCGGTGATAGACCATGGAATCTCGGAAGGCGAACATCTGATTCCACATCGAAACCTACTTCTTTTATCGGTTCTACTGCTTCAGTATCAGGTAATTGCTTTATGGATGAACGGCGAGCAGCTCCAAAAAGTCGCGCATTAGTATTTGCCCCCCAACCGTCATCTCTTATCATCGCTAATCCATGAACTACTTTTATTTTTGAATTTCGTGCTGCTTGTGCAAGTTTTCCTAAATTAGCAAGGATATTTTTAGAGGCTTCTGCAAGAGCCGGAAAACTAGAATTTTCACCTATGACTCCATTTTGACATTCCACCAAAAGTAGGGCTGTGTGATCAGGATCTACTAAGTCTTTAATTTCAAGATGTTCGCTACTCATATTTGACTCCAGAATCTCTTAATAAATCAATCCATCTTGTTCCCGCATCAGGAGCTAACTCTCCGGGAACATA
>DBNM01000054.1:10519-14890 GCA_002299135.1 Candidatus Neomicrothrix sp. UBA672
ACATCTATTCCTTCAAATGGAGCCATCGCAGTCAATACAGGAAGATCAGGAGTTTCTGCAACCATGGAATCATCTACATATACTTTCGTATTCCATATCAAATCTCCCATTGCCTCGACTTTCAATTTTATTTCTGATACACCTTCTGCAAGCTCCCCGCAAGGAACCTCTGTCATCGTTCCATAACCATTATGAACATGATGAAGCTCACCGTTTTCTATGTACATGGAATATCCGCCTCCCTGATCTCCGTGGGCCACGAGTATCCCTTCGTCACCTTTCTTGTAATCGAGTGAAATTATGATTTCAAAAGAACGAGAATTAATCAACTTAAGGGATCTGTACCTTTCCACTGTTGGCGTACCAGGCAAGAAAGACTGAGTTCGTTCAAGTTCTTCCTCCCATTTCGGACGAACGATATTTTTTAAACCTGTACCTTCATCAAGTGGAAATACCTGGTTAGCCCAGGCTTCTTGTTCCCAAATATCTTTCAATTCATTTAGAACTTCAGGGTGTATCTCCGACAGGTCTTGTGTCTCTGTCGGGTCGGTTGATAGATCAAAAAGTTCCCATTTGTCTTCTTCAAATGAAGTCCTTTTCTGATGGCACGTTGCCGCTGACCAGCCTTCCCGATAGATACCTCTATGCCCTTCTTGCTCGTAGTACTGCAATCTGTGGGTACTTTCAGCTTCTTCATGATTCATTGACTTAAGAAAACTGCTACCACTAAGTGGCACCAACTTTTGACCTTTTCGCTCTTCTGGGATTTCGACTTTAAGCATTTCTAGGATCGTGGGTAAAAGATCAGTCACATGTTGATATTGCCTTCTCAATGACCCCTTGTCATTCAAACCACCACCTTTTGAAATTATCAAAGGAACTTGATGGCCTCCTTGATGAGTGTTTGTTTTGTACAAGCGAAATGGAGTATTAGAAGCCATTGCCCACCCATTTGGATAATGCGCTAGTGCTTGTGGCCCTCCAAGTAGGTCCAACCTTGAATTGTCAACTTCTATCGAATCAAAAGGATTCTTTCTAACTTGGCTAATCAGGGTTCTAAAATATGCTGACGTTCCATTATCCAGGCCTTCCCTGCTCGCTCCATTGTCTGAAGTGAAAATCACAACGGTGTTTTCCCATTCGCCTATCGCTTCTAATTCTTGTCGCAGCCTTCCAAAATTCTGATCGACATTGTCAACCATTGCCGCATAAATCTCCTGATAGCGGACAAAAGTCTCTTTTTCTATGTCGCCTAAGTCATCCCACGGGCTTACTGCATAATTCTTTTCTGTATTTCTTGGAGGTAGAACTGTCCCCTCGGGAATCAATCCGGATGAAATCTGACGTTCGTAACGCTCTGCTCTGATTTTGTCCCATCCTCTGTTATACATTCCTTCATATTTCTTTATGTCTTTTTCAGGAGCTTGAAGAGGGGCATGTACAGCCCCGTGAGAGAAATACATGAACCACGGTTTTTTTGGATGCCCTGTTCTCACTTCCTTAATCATGCTCAATGCATGATCAGTCAGGTCATCAGTAAAAAAGTAGCTTTCTGGATATGAATCAACCTGCACTACATGATTATCTTCATATAAGCGATGCGGTTGATGAAAGTTTGTAAAACCATCAAGTATTCCGTAATAACGATCAAAACCGCGTTGACAAGGCCAAGAATTTTTTGGTCCAGCTTCTGAAAGAGTGTTGTCTGGAGTTAAGTGCCATTTACCAACCATAAGGGTTGCCCATCCATTGTCTGAAAGAATTTCAGCCAAAGTTGCAGTATCGCTTCGAATGGATGCTGCATAACCAGGAAAACCAGGATCTGCATGGCAGACCGTAGCTAAGCCGGCTAAATGAGAATTTAAACCAGTCAGTAAGGAAGCTCGTGTCGGGGAACACATTGGATTTACATGAAAATTTGTATACCTAAGACCCTCGGCTGCTAGGGAATCCAAATTAGGTGTATCAATCTCAGAACCATAAGAACCTAGATCTGAAAAACCAAGATCATCGCATAGAACTATAAGAACGTTTGGAGCGCCTTCGTGAGGTTCATTTCTTTTCGGCCAAGATGGTGAAGAAGTCGCATGGGAACGGCCGATTTCTCCTTCAAATCCTGAGTATGCTCTATTCAAATTTTTTTCTTTGTCATTTCTAACAGTTATTTTTTTGAACATGTCAGTTGCTTTCATCTGTTCTCATACGCAAAGCGTAAGCCAAAAGAATCATCATTAGACAAACTGCGACCATCATCCACAAGACTCCGTCGTACCCAAACACCGAATCAGCGATTCTTCCTGCCGACACTGGTCCCAGGACACCACCAATTTCCGCGCTGGCAAACCAAAGGCCGTAAGCTGTTCCCATTTGTTTGATATCTAATTTAGGTGACTCCATGAGAGCGAGAATAACTAATGGTATTAATGCTGATCTAGAACCAGCAATCATTACTGATATGGGAGTCATATAGCTCGGTAGAAATATGATTGCGATCAAAGAGAGAATAATAACCAAAAGTATGCAAGTGAAAATAAAAGAAAAGTTTTCTCTTCGAGTCCGCGAAGGGAGTAGTAGTGATATAAGAATTCCTATTCCTAAACTTGCTGCAGTCCAGTTTGATGCCGCCATGGAAGAGAATCCAATATGTTCTCGAAGGATCTCTGGCATCCATCCCCCCAAACCATGAGATAAAAAGAATACGGTGACCCCTAGGAGAAATATTATTTTTATTTCTTTTGAAACGACTATAGATTTCCAAATCAGGACTGTTTTACTTCTCTCTCTTTTACCAACATGATCTTTTTCGGTTTTAAATTCAGCTATAAATATCCAAAAAAGCAAAGCAAAAGCAATTACAAGTGTTTCAATTGCAATTGTCCAACGCCAAGAGTCTGTTAAAGGCATCAAAAGTGAATTGGACATGACAAGAACTGCAATGCTGCCGACTGCGGGGGCAGCTGTATAAGCCCCAACTGCAAACTTTCTTTCTCTTTCATTTGTGAACCAAAAACCGACTGCAGTCGGTGCGCAAGCAGATACTAACGGTCCTCCAATTCCGAAAAGAGCGACTGCCATACATAGGGTCGTGAGATCATTAGCCAGAGAACGTGTGATACCGCTTATAAAAACTAGAGAGGCCCCAATCGTCATTGAATACCCAACGCCTAGACGATCTATTACCCTTCCTGCTATTGGAGATGTGACTATATAGATCAGTTGCCATGTCCCTAATGCAATTCCTATTTCCCCACGAGTCAAGTCCAAATCTGATCGTATTTCACCCACCAGAGGAGCCAGCGACATTGCCACCATGCCAAATCCAAGGTAAACACCAAAGACACCAGAAAAAATCACCCATCTGTACGAGTCGTTGTTTACAGGTTCTTCAAGGAATTTCTTACGCACGTCAAATAATCTCACAACAATGAAGGAATGATCGTGCATTAGAACAAATCTTGCGCGATCCTGTTTAGGTGAATGAATTAATCTGGAATCATGACTCGTTGGATGCTTTGAACAGGCCAGTTCTTGTTGTTGCTTTTAAAGGACTTTTTGATGCTAGTGGCTCGGCCACTTCTGCTCTCGAGTGGCTGATGGAAAAGTCGGCGTCTGAAAATCTGGGAGAAATAGACTCTGAAACTTTTTTTGACTTCACCCAAGAAAGACCCTCAATAAGTTTCGATAAAAATGGGGAAAGGGCTCTTACATGGCCTAAAAATAAAATAGTGGCGATGAAAACCAATGAAAATGAAAGAGACCTTCTCGCTATTTCTGGAATTGAACCACACCTTCGTTGGCGCACATTTAGCGAGCTTTTAATAGAGATAGTAAAAAAATCGAATGCAGAGTCTGTTCTCACACTTGGATCAATGGTTGGAATGACTCCACACAGTCGACCTCTAACTGTGACTGGAAGTAGCACTAATCCAGAACTTGCGGAACGCTTACATTTGGAAAAACCTTCTTATCAAGGGCCAACCGGAATAGTTGGTGTACTTCACGATGCACTCGATCGTTCAAGGATCCCAGTTATATCACTCAGAGTTTCAGTCCCTCACTATGTTCCGGATTCACCCAATCCCAAAGCTACACGTGCTCTCCTTAGACGCTTTGAACAAGTAACTGGCGTTACAACAGAATACGAGGAGCTCGATGGGCCTGCCGCGGATTGGCAAAAACAAGTAGATGCTGCCGTAGCAAGTGACGATGAAATAACTGCATATGTAACTCGCCTAGAAACGGCCATTGATGAAGACGAAAACCTCTTACCTTCAGGAGATGATCTGGCTGCTGAATTCGAAGCTTTCCTTCGTGAACAAGACCCCGATTCAGATTAATAACAGGAGAAATATGAATCAGAATAATCCCATG
>DBNM01000054.1:15285-24102 GCA_002299135.1 Candidatus Neomicrothrix sp. UBA672
ATCTTGATGCAAATGTTCCAAAGTGCCCCGAATGGAACAATTTGGAACTTATTAATCATATGAAAATGGTTTGGTGGTTCGGAGCTTCACAAATAAGTGCTGGAAACGAAAATGAAAGAACTGTTCCATCGGACGAAATGAAAAACTCTCCTTTGGAGCAGCTTGAACATTTATTAGATGTCTTTCAGATTAAAGATTTTTCATCTCCTTGTTGGTCTTGGACCTCAAACAAAACTGTCGGTTTTTGGGTGAGACGCATGGCTCACGAGAACACAGTTCACAATTTGGACGCAGAAGAAACTTTAGGGACTCGTTCCTCAATCTCGAACTTATTGGCTCTTGATGGAATAGAAGAGAAACTTTTTTTGATCAGCGAGAGCGATATTAGTTTTCCACATAATTCGATTCACCTTCACTGCACCGACTGTGAAGGTGAATGGATGCTAACCGCATCCAGCGGTGATCTCGAAATAAAAAGAGAGCACGGCAAAGGAGACGCAGCTGTAAGAGGCAAAGCGGAAGATATCTTTCTTTACCTTTGGGGTCGAGGACAAGAAAATCTCGAATGTTTCGGAGATGAAGAAACGATTAATAATTGGTCAAATATTGGACCTTGATCAAGACACCTCAGAACCTACGATGCCTACAAAAGAGACCATCTCGCCTGGGTAGCCACCTAGGTTATGTACAAGCGCTTGCTTGGATTGTCCAAGAGAGATTGACCTCTCGGAAGGTGCTTCCGACCTCAGTTGTAACCACGTTTCGTAAAACATTCTCAGTCCACTTGCGCCTACTGGATGACCGAAGGCTTTAAGACCTCCGTCAGTATTCACAGGCATTTCCCCATCTAAATCAAATGATCCGTTAAGCACTTCTTGCCATGCTGTTCCCTTTTCACAAAAACCTAAGTCTTCCATAAGAATCATCTCTGTCGGGGTAAAACAATCATGAACCTCAGCCATGGCTAGTTCTTTTCTCGGATCCTCAATTCCGGCTTGGGCATAGGCATCTCCAGCAGCAGCGGCACACTCTGGAAGAGTGGTGAAATCAAAATCTGGATCCACCAAACCACTGCTGTCTCCAGCGACCACAGAAAGTGCTTTTACATATAGTGGTTTGTCGGTGTACTTGTGAGCATCTTCAGCTCTGACAACTATGGCTGCCGCTGCCCCATCAGCTACTCCAGCACAGTCCATAACTGAAAGACGCCCAGCTATCGAAGGCATCTCACAAATCTTCTCAGCCGAAACCTCACGACGAAATTGAGCTAGTTCATTTCTTGACCCATTGAAATGGTTTTTTTGAGCAATACGAGCTATTACATATCTGAGTTCATCTTCGTCAACTTCATATCGTTTGGCATACGAAGGGAGAATCAAGCTAAACATGGCAGCTGCTGTCAATGTCCGGTTCGTACCGTCAGTCGGAATGGGGAAAGCATTGAGACCTTGATATCCACTGTCCTTTACCTTTTCTGCTCCTAGTGCCATTGCAGAGTCATACGCACCAGAAGCGACTGCGTAACAAGCTTGACGTAGAGACTCAGACCCAGTAGCACAATAATTTTCTACTCGTGTAACAGGTTTGCCCGAAAGCCTCAAAGGAGTAGCTAATGCTATTCCTGATGCCGCTGACTGTGAAGTTCCGAACCAATAAGCATCTATTGAATCAGTTTCAATACCAGCAGATTTCGTGGCTTTTTGCGCTGCCTCAATTATGAGGTCGTCAAGTGATTTGTCCCAATGTTCACCAAAACTCGTGCAACCCATTCCGACAATTGCGACTTGGTCCTTGATCCCATGTGATGCCATTAAGACTTCCCTCTTTCTCGTCTTACCGGCCTTGCTTTCCAAAAGTAGTTGTGGATTCCATCAGCGGTATACAGACAACGAAAGGTCATTTCTACCTGGTCACCGATTTCAATTTTCTCCGGATCTGCGTCCGTAAGTTCAACAGGGAGCCGTCCCCCATCTTGAAAATTGACTACAGCGAAAACTACAGGAGAGTTTGGTGAATAAACCAAATTGTCAACTGTAAAAGTCTCAATGGTTCCTATGGAATCAGCCATCGGCAATTGTTCCATATCATCAACATCTCCACCCTTTATACCAATACGGGATGGAGGCATGTGAACTATTCCTGTTTTTGCATCTTTCGAGGCAACAAAACCCATTTTCCAATCATTTCGCCTCATAGCAGCTGACGAGGAAGGTCTAGTCGGGGATGGACGGTTCGGGAGTTCACTGTCTAACAATCCACGCCATGACAGATATTTGCTATAGGGAACTGTCGACTGGTTTTCTATTTGTTCGGAGATTGAAAGAGAATTTCTCCTATTTTCAACTTCTTGAGTGGTTCGGAAGAAAAGAACATCGCAACCATCAGCTAGAACGATTAATGCAACTACCTCATTTGGTTTTGCTTGGTCAAGAAAATTAGCCAAAAGAAGTGAAGGGTGGGCGGCACCTGTATTTCCAATTTGCTCAGTTAAATCATCGGCTGTTTCAACGTTAAGTAAAGGAATTGATCTGGCTACAGCACGAGAATGCAACCCTGACATAAGTGCCACGCTTATGTCTTCTGTTTTTATGTCAACTTTCTTTAAAGCTTCACTCCAAGCTCTGTCAACCAGTGGCTTGTATGCCTGTTCCCCAAACCGCTCTTCCCATACTTGAGAATACGGACTTCCTGGCACGCGCCACCTGTCAGTAAAGTCAGATGTTACGGTGACTCCACCTAAATACTCTGCAAGTAAAATTCCTTGTTCATCTGTACCGATTAATAGAGCTGTAGAAGCGTCTCCGCCAGAGGATTCTTCAGTTCCACCCGATGGTCCTGTTCTTAGATCTGCAGTGATTACCAGAGTTGAGTCATCACTCTCTAAAGCATTAGATAAGGCTCCTATTGCTGAACGGGTTGAATTCCCAAAGTCGACCGCTTCTACAAAATCGTCCAATTGAAGAGCTGAGTGAATATTTGTAGCGTTTGTTTTATCCATGTATGCAGGGACAACAGTTGAGAACCAGAGCTTTTTAGGGTCCGTTTCAGATCCTTTTAAAGCATTTCGAGCAGCCTCAACTCCCATGGTGGTGGTATTTTCGTCATACGATGCGACCGATCTAGAGCCCTTATTTGACCCTTTGCCTGTGAATTCAACTATCGATGAACGCAGCAGGCAACCTCTGGGTATGTAGGCGCCATATGAAATAATTCCATGGACTCCCATAATTAAGCCCCCAATTGCCTATTTTCTGAATTAGTAAGAATCAACTTAATCCAATCCAATGAACCTTAAGGAAGTATCCTAGGCTTAAATCTTTATTCTCCCGACACAAGGAGTTCTTGATGGATTTAGGAGATATATCAAATGAAGAGGCCGTCAAGTACGGAAAACCGCTTGATGGTGTGAAAATACTTGCTGCTGAGCAGATGCAAGCTCTACCATTTGCGACTCAATTATTAGCTAGATTAGGAGCTGAAGTGGTGAAAATTGAGCACCCTATCAAAGGTGAATCTGCTCGTGGTGCTTTGCCTGCTATGAACGATCCTTCTGGAAGACCTGTTGGGGCTACTTTTCTTCGAAATAACTTAAACAAAAAAAGCGTTGGAATTGATCTATCGACATCAGAAGGTCAGGATCTTTTTCTTCGCTTAATTCCAAATTTTGATGTAGTTGGCGACAATTTTAAGCCAGGGACAATGGAAAAATTTGGACTTGATTACAAATCAATCAACTCTAAATATCCAAATGTAATTGTTATATCTATTTCAGGTTTTGGGAACTCTGCAAACTCGCCATATCAGAACTGGCCAGCTTACAATTCGGTAGCCGAAGCTATGTCAGGCCTCTACGATTTCAAACGTCGTGACGGAGAACCTCCAATAGTCAACCCGATGGGTGCTGTGGGCGATATTGCAACAAGTTTATTTGGTGTGATCGGGATACTTGCAGCTCTAAGGCACAGAGAAGTTACAGGTGAAGGTCAGTACATCGATTTAGCCATGTTTGATTGCATGGCATCTTTAGCTGATGTTGCTATCAATTTCCATTCAATGGGCATCTCGCGCGAACCGAATCCGGCGCCTTATGTTATTGCTCCTTTCCGTTGCAGTGACGGCTATTTAGTTATTCAATTCGTAAGGGAACATCAATTTGAAAACCTAGCAAATTTGATCGGTAGACCTGACTGGATTGGAGACTCACGTTTTCAAGAACGTTTGGGGTGGGGAGAGCATTTACATTCAGAAATCATTCCTGCCTTGGAAGAATGGTCTAAAAACTTAACTAGGTCCGAGACTTCCGGTTTGCTCGCAGAAGCAAACGTGGCATCGGGACCTGTTTTAACTACTTCAGAAGTTGTTCAAGACCCACATTTGGAAGAAAGAAATATGATCGTGGCACTACCTAGGACAGATGAAATAAACGAACCCATTCTGCTACCTGGAAATCCGATAAAAATGTCAAAAGTATCTGAAGGACCTGAAATGAGGGTTCCGTGGGTCGGAGAACATACAAATGAGGTTCTTACTGAAGAACTTGGGCTCAGTAAAACAGAACTAGAGAATCTCAAAAAAACGGGAATAATTAGTCCCTAAATTTATTCCTCAATATATTGGTCTAGAAGCTGTGCAACAGTCATATCTGCTGGAATTTTTTCAACTCCGATTACACGATCAATTACTTCTTGCATGTTATATATCCGTCTTTCCTGATAGCACAGAGGCGTTCCGTCATAAGTTGGAGACTCCATCGCTTTCTGCATTGCATCAAGATTCCAAACATCCTCATCTATTACTCCAGCAAATTCAGCTATGCGTTGTTCCCATGCTTCCGGAGGGTCTCCATCTCCCCAATCTAGAGCGTAGTGATATATGCGAATCTTAGTTTTATCAATACCTGCAGGGAAAAAAAGCATTACGGGAAAGCCTGTTGCTGCTAAGGGGGTGATGAAATTTGGAAAAATCGTGAATGAATAACTGGTGCAGTGGACGATGGGATGCACTGTAGGGATATTTTCAAGTCCTAATGGGTCTTTCACTATCTTAAAATCTTTCCATGATTCCATTTCCAACTTCTCTACCATTTGTTTTGAACGTGGAACTACCATTCTGGAATTGCCATGTTTTAGGAGGCCCATTGTTCCCCCACGAGAGTCAAGGCTTGTCCATCCCCCTCGATCATGTATGAAGCGGAAATGATAGACCTCTTGAAATGCTTCAATTGCAACTTTCCAGTTGCAATTGACTTCGCGGTGATCTGTACCTACTAAACGAAGGTTCTCGCATTGGTACTGTTCCATTTCTTCTGGAATCTTTCCTAAAAAATCCATTAAAGGAGATGCATTTGGATTTACATTGATCCAAATCCACCCTCCCCACGTGTCACAACTTATTTCCGGCAACCCTCGATCTTCCTTACAAAGATCTACGAAGTCTCTCTCGTCTGGCACCGCTAAAAGTTCTCCATTATCTATTCCGTATGTCCACGAATGATACTGACACTGTAAATGGCGTATAGTGCCTTCTTTCTCTCTTACTACTGGCGCTCCGCGATGTCTGCAAGTATTTGAAAAACACCGAATTTTATTATCATTTCCCCTTACTACTATTAATGGAATTCCGATCTCTTCGAATAAAAAATAATCTCCTGAATCAGGTACGTCTTCAACCCGACCCGCTACAAGCCAACTGTTATTCCATAAGTATTTTTGCTCCAGTTCATAAAAATCTTCATTCGTATAACGCGCTGAAGGAATATCGGGGAACTGAGGGAAATTTTCTGGTGGGGCTTTCCTGTCTAGTTCATACTCCATGTCTGCGACTAGTCGATCAACCAATTTTTGATCAAGTAAAAATTCACTCATAATTTTCCCCTGCTAGGAAGCCTAAATCGCATAAACACTACATTGAAACTTTCAAGAACTGAATGTAGTCCAAAATGTTAATTCTTTATTTGCAAAGCACACCTGTTCCAGCAATGCCACAGTATCCATTGGGATTCTTATGTAAATATTGTTGGTGGTGTTCCTCCGCATAGTAAAAATTTTTTTGAATTTCTACCGTAGTTTTGATCTCCTCAAAACCAGAAGCAAGTAATGATTCTTCATAGGCTTTAAGACTTTCTTCAGTCTTGATCAGCTGATCCTGATCCTCCACCCAAATTCCTGACCTGTATTGTGTGCCGATGTCGTTTCCTTGTCGCATACCTTGAGTTGGATCATGGCTTTCCCAGAAAACCTTTAATAAATCTTCTAAATCAAGCAACTCTTTCTGGAAGACAACCAACACAACTTCTGCATGCCCGGTTAGCCCTGAGCAAACTTCTTCATAGCTCGGATTAGGTGTATGACCGCCGCTGTATCCGACTGCTGTAACCCATACCCCATCTAGTTCCCAAAAAAATCTCTCCGCTCCCCAAAAGCAACCCATTCCGACTACCAATGAACCCATCTCTTCAGTAAAAGGTGGAGTCATCTTATTACCATTAAAAGTGTGAACTCCTGATATAGAAATCGGCGTTGACCTGCCAGGTAAACAATCTTCACTTTTGGGTATGTTTAAAAGCTTCTGCTGAAAAGACATGGTTAAATTCTCCTAAATTGTATAAGCAAGATTTTCTGCTATTCGTCTTGCTACTTCCAGGTCACCGTCTAGAACTACTCGCCCATCTTCTATATATGTTATTGAATCATCACGTCCTCCCGTTAAGGCGGTGAAATCCAATGATGACAATGTCAAAGTGCTAGTTGGATCCTCATCAAAGGATTCCACTAATGATGCCCGGCCGTTATTCACTTCAACTCTCAGGGTCCTCTCGACGGGTCCTGAAACAATGATTTCAATACGGCTACCTTCTGGGGCCCCGCCTTTTTTACCCACTATGTATCCAGCAGCGGAAGAGACTTCATCAATTGCTATTTCAGCCGGTAAACCATCCTCATCTCCAGGAAGACCTAAGGGTTCTCTGCAATCCTGAAGATGCAACCATGCATCATAAACTCTAATTTGCATGAACCTTCCATACGGTGCTTCTCCGGCAGGTGTCCATCCAACAGCTTGAAACTCTTCTTCACTCATTTCTGATAAGACTTTAAATCTTTCAGCTGTTACTTCGTTAAACAAAGCAAGCACTTCACTACCCTCTTTTTCACGAAAACTATGAAGAGCTTTTTCGTTTGCTTCTCCCACTGGATTTTTCACATGATCGGCCGACACATCCACTTCTGGAAGTTTTCGACCACTTAACATATATTCACCCCCGACAATATGAGACAAGTTGTCTTTAACAGTCCAACCGGGAAGACGGCTAGCTGTTTGCCATTGGTTTTCTTTCAATTCTGAGCCGAAATGACTCCATTTTCCCCAAATTTGATTGAGTCCTTCAACAATCTGGGTTTTGTTTATGCTCATTTTCACTCCTATTTAAGGTGTAGGGTTTGCTCTTGTCTCCCAATCTCTTGCTTTAACATAAGGGTTGAATGTGTCGCTGATCATTTCAATATCAAGGGGCATTTTAGGTCTTTGCATCTCGTACAAATTAGGAAATTCCAGCCACCCGGTTATTAAATGCCACAATTTATCAGCCTTCTCTCCGGTGGGCGGATTGATTAAAACTGGTCCAAAGATTCTTTCGTTGTCACTAAAAACGAGTGTTGGAACCCCGAAACCTCCCAGAGATACAACAAGTTCGTGATCTCTTTTCACATCGTCATGTGTTGTCAAGTCGGAAAGTGCTTCTTCAACTATCTGAGGGTCTTGATCCATCTCTTTCAAAAGCAAGCGAGCTACATCGGGGTCATGGGGCTTACGGCCCTCAATATGTAGAGCAGTTCCTGATTTTAAATACCAAGCATCATTTAGAGCTGGATCAATTCTTTTGAGAAAAGCTCCTATTCTCATCATTGACCATCCATAAGACCATTCGCGCTCCCACGGATGTTTTTTACCTTCATCTCGATTAATTTCTTCGAGACTGAAAAAACACCAGTCAACTTCTACATTTAACCTGTCTCTAACTTCGCGCATCCAAATCGATGTTTGATATGCCCAGGGGCACATGACGTCAAAATGAAATGCCACATGACTCGGACTATTTTCACTTTCCATCAATTACTCCTTTTCTTGTAATTTATGACGTAAAACCTTACCAAGTGCGTTCCTAGGTAATTCTTTCACAATTACCAATCTTTTAGGAATTTTGTAAGAAGCCAAATATTGTGAGACATATTTTCTAACTTCATCTATATCAATACTGTCAATTCCTTTTTCCATTACAACCCAAGCTACGACTTCCTCTCCCCACTCTTGAGATTCAACTCCTGATACCGCCGCTTCAGCAATTTCAGGGTGTGACTGTATGACTTCGTCAACTTCTTGCGGATAAACATTTAATCCACCAGTAATTATCAGCTCTTTTATACGACCGTTAATCGACACGTAATTATCATGAGAAATCTCCGCTATATCTCCTGTTTTAAACCAACCCGAATTAAAAGAATCATTAGTTTCTTTCTGTTTAGACCAATACCCTTTGAAAACAGATTCACCACGGACTAGTACCTCTTTACTTTCTGTCTCTATTTGAATCTCTACACCGGGCAAAGGAAATCCAACTGAACCAGCACGTCGTTCGCCTGAATATGGGTTGGAAATCGTAAGCATCGTCTCAGTGGTTCCGTAACGTTCCAGCACATCAACTCCTCCTTTGTTCTTTAACTGTTGATGCAGATCTGCTGGTAGAGGTGCAGAACCAGAAACACATAAGCGCAATGAAGCGAGCTGACTGATTCTTTCATCCTCAACAAGTCTTTGGTACAT
>DBNM01000054.1:24459-28541 GCA_002299135.1 Candidatus Neomicrothrix sp. UBA672
CAATTATTTTCAGCTATTTCAGAAAAGACCAAATCTTTGTCAAAACCTTTCTGTAGAACAGCTGAGCCTCCAACAAGTAATGTGCCGTGTAAACCTATACCCATTCCATGAATGTGGAATAAAGGGAGACACAATAAAAGACAGTCTGACTCTGTCCATTCCCATGCTTTAGCAACTGAAAGAGCTCCAGCTAATAAAGATCTCTGAGTATGGATAGCTCCTTTTGGTTTACCTGTAGTCCCTGACGTATATGCGATCAAAGCTGGATCTTCTGGTTTAGCAAGATCCAGATCTGGCAAAGGGGCACTTCTTGTTTCAACTGCTGTGGGAGAAACAAATAAATCAGAATCTATTGAATTTAAAAGTTCGTGCCATTCTTCCTGATCTACTAAAGCTGCCCGTGGTTTGGCATCTTCAATGAGAAATGCCAGTTCTGCCTCCTTGTATGAGCTGTTAACAGGAACGACAATGAGACCGAGTCTTAGACATGCGACGTGAGCAATGACTAAATCCAGTGAATTTTCTCCAGCAATCAGAACACGATCTCCGGGGAGTAGCCCAGACCTAGCTAAGTTCGATGCTGTTTTGGAAGTCAGATCTAAAAAACTTCCTCGGTCTATCACACGATCATTGAAAGAAAAAAGTTTGCGTTCGGGCTCTATTTCTAAACTTTTTTTCCAACACCCCACAAGGGTTTCCCCATCAGGTATCTGTAAATCCTGACCTGATATTACAAGTTGAGTTCCCATATAAATTTCTCGACACCTTTTCTTACATTTCGAACATACAAGCAACTACACCCTTGGCCTTGACACAATAGGCAAAATCAGACATACTAATGGAAGCCATTAAATAAAGGGGTTCATATGGAATTCGGGATTTTCAGCAACGGTTACACGCCTGGACCGGCCGCCCATGACACGGAGTCCGAGCATACGGAACTAATGCGTGAAGCTAGTTACGGGGTCTTAGCTGATAAAAACAACTGGAAATATATGTGGTTTGGTGAGCATCATGCTCTTACTGAATACAGTCACATGTCTGCCCCATCACCCTTGATGGGCTGGGTGGCAGCCCAAACAGACTACATACATCTTGGTTCGGCGATCACGAGTTTGCCGACAAACAAAGAGCATCCGGTACGTATTGCCGAAAGAGCTGCAATGCTTGATCATGTAACCGAAAATCGCTTTGAATTTGGAACTGGGCGCGGTGCAGGAAGCCATGAACTTCTAAGTTTCAACGTCACAGATCCTAGTGAAACTAAGGCTCAGTGGGATGAGGTTATTCGCGAGATACCCCGCATGTGGGAACAGAA
Organism: Candidatus Neomicrothrix sp. UBA672; assembly: GCA_002299135.1. Taxonomy (GTDB): domain Bacteria; phylum Actinomycetota; class Acidimicrobiia; order Acidimicrobiales; family MedAcidi-G1; genus MedAcidi-G1. The sequence goes on from DBNM01000054.1 coordinate 25,778, forward strand.
AGATTATGACTTTAAAGGAGAATTTTTTACTGTACCGACTCCCCACAATATTCTTCCGAAACCGTACGGTAAAGGACATCCACCTCTCTGGGTGGCTTGTGGGAATCCGCCAACATTTGCAAAAGCAGGGTCACTTGGCATTGGTGCCATAGCGTTCAACTTCGAACCTATTCATAACCTCAAAGGACGTGTTGACGCATATAAAGAGGCCATTCAGGATCCAGTGGAACAAATTGGTCAGTTTAAAAATGACAACGTCATGATGACTAACGCTGTTATTTGCCTTGAAAATCGCGATGAAGCAAGAGCTATCGCGAAGACAAAGGGTAGAGGTTACTTAGTGACCATGGTCAACATGTACCACGACACAATGCCGAAATCCCCCGACGCTGTAACTTGGCCCGACTCACCAATAGATCCGAACTGGACTGACGAAATGCTTGACTGGGCAATCGGTGAAGGGTACATGCTCTGTGGAACACCTGAAGAAGTGTGTGAGCAACTGGTTCGTTACCAAGAAGTAGGTTGTGATCAGGTTGTATTCGGTTTGCCAATCGAAGGAATGGCTCATGAACAAGTTCTGGAAATGCTTGAAATTTTTGGACAACGTGTGATTCCTGAATTCGATAAGGATCCTATTCATTCAACAGATCGCTATAGAGCAGAAGCGCAAAGAAAGTTTCCTGACTTTCAGTATGAGCTTCCAGAAGACATATCGGTTTCTGTGTTGCCTTCAAATGCCCTGTTGCCACTCGGATAAGTGCCTCGAAGCAGCGTCAAAACGCGCGAACAACTGCTAATAGAAGCTGAAAGGCTTTTTGCACTAAAAGGAATTTGGCAAGTTCAAGTTCAAGAAATTGTAGTTGCTGCGGATCAGCGTAATACCTCTGCTGTTACATACCACTTTGGTTCAAGAGAGGGTTTACTTGAAGGAATCCTCACTTCGCACGGTAGCCCTATTGATGAACGCAGAGGAGAACTTCTCTTGTCTCTTGACGAAAAATCGTCTACTAGAGCATTAGTAGATTCTCTGGTCGTGCCGATGGTTAGCTGCCTTGAAACTCAAAGCGGATGCCGCTACCTTCAAATAATTTCCCAGTTGTCAGACCAGTTCTCAAACTGGAGGAGTCTTTCTGGGGACCTTTCTTCACCTCACCTTTCTAAAGCCCTGGAGTTGCTTGAAAGTCGACCAGTGTTCTTACCAATCCCTGTACGACAAGAGCGCCTTATTGCAATGATTCAATTAATGACCTCATCTCTGTCAGAAAGGGCTCGTTCTTTAGAGGCTGGAGTGCAGATGTTGTTGGACAATTCAGAATATAGAGAAAACTTGATTGACATGCTCGTAGGGATTCTCGAAGCTCCGACCGGTCAATGATAGTAAGACTTTTTTAGTCTGCCCTGTTAATCAATTCTTGCGATAAATCATTCATTGAAGCTGCTCCGATTAGAGCCATTGTTCTTTCAACACCTTCATGAAGCAGACCAAGAACATGGTCGACTCCCCTTTCACCACATGCTCCAAGAGCATAAAGGTAAGGTCTCCCAGCCATCACCGCATTAGCCCCTAGCGAAACTGCCTTAACTATGTCTGAACCCCTGCGGACTCCGCCATCACAAATTATCTCTAAACGATCTTGAACCGCTTCAGCAACTTCTGGCAGCAGATCGAACGGTGCAGGCGCCTCATCCAGTTGTCTTCCTCCATGGTTAGAGATTGCAATTGCCTCCACACCTGAATCAACGGCAATTAAAGCATCCTCGACAGTTTGGATTCCTTTTATCAAAATTGGCCCTTTCCAGATCGATCTAAGCCATTCCACATCCTTCCAAGAAAGGCCGGGGTCGAACTGGGATTTCATGTGTTCTGCAAGATCAACTGCTGTTGAACCGTCGATAGCAGTGAGGCCTTCAACATTTGCAAAACGAATAGGATCTGCTGTTAGAAAATCCCATGTCCAGCCCGGGTTTTTGACACCATCAATTATCGTTCCAAGACCGACTTCGGGGGGCAGAGTAAATCCTCGTCGCACGTCTCGTTCTCGGCGTCCAAGAACTGCAGTGTCAACAGTGAGGCACACCGCCTCGAAACCTGAAGCTTCAGCTCTTTCAACAAGGTTTTTAACAACAGATCGGTCCCTCCACGTGTATATCTGAAACCAAAGACGGGTATCGCTTTCGGCAACTGATGCACATTCCTCTATGGAGCGTGTGGCCATTGTCGACAAGGTGAATGGAATACCCGCCCGGGTCGCTGCCCTAACAACCGCTAATTCCCCTTCAGAATGTGCGATTCGAGTAAAACCTGTTGGTGCCAGGACAAGAGGGAAAGATAACTTACGGCCGAACAAAGAAGTGGACGTATCTATATTCGCCATGTCTCTTAATACTCTGGGCTTGAATGAAACCTTTTTGTAAGCTTCGACATTTCTTCGCAACGTAATTTCGTCTTCAGCCCCACCGTCTATATAGTCAAAAACTCCGATTGGGAGACGCCGTTTAGCCAGTTTTCTTAAATCGTCAACATTCGCAGCTTTTCTAAGAAGTCGATTTGTTCTGTTGATCTCCAGCTTTCGGAACTTGACAACAGAGCGAATACTGTTCAAAAATGCCATTTCAAACCAGCCGTTTAGGGGTCGATCTTGGAGTCAAGTTTGGCGACTCGCGCTTCGTGGCGTCCACCTTCAAATTCTTCATCTAACCATGCGTCCAATGCCTCAACAGCAACTTCAGGGTTGATCAGACGCTCCCCGAAACAAAGAAC
>DBNM01000054.1:28872-29746 GCA_002299135.1 Candidatus Neomicrothrix sp. UBA672
TTTGCATTATTGTGAGCTTTTGCCCACTTTGCAGTTTCGACGTCATTGACAGTCGCAGCTCTGATGCCAGAAATTTTGTTTGCCGCTATTCCTATTCCGATGCCAGATCCGCAAACTGCAACTCCTAAATCTGCGGCTCCTTCCGAAACTTTGGTACCGACTGCAAATCCGTAATCAGGATAATCAACCCGTTCAATCGAGTCCGTGCCACAGTCAATTACTTCATGACCCATCTCGTTAAGTTCATTCTTCAGACGTTCTTTAAGCTCATAACCTGCATGGTCACAACCAATTGCTATTACTTTCATGACAATAGACTAGCCTCTTACAGTCGAAGACCTGCGGCGATTAGATCTTCGGAGCTTAAAGCTCCTTCTCTAAGAATTTTTGTTTCATTTGATAATAAATTCACAACTGTTGAAGGTTTCCCTTTACACTTCCCGCCGTCAATGACTAACAAATTTTCACCTAATTGCTCTGCTGCTTCTTTCGCGGTTTCTGGCGTTTGCAAACCTGAACGATTTGCTGATGTGACAGCTAATGGTCCTACAACTTCTGTCAAAGATTGCATAAACCCATGATCAGGGCACCTAATTCCTATTGAGTTTTCGTCACCACCTAAAAAGTAGCTCAGTTGTTTTGCGCGTTCAGTAACAATAGTGAGTGGCCCTGGCCAAAATTTTTGAGATAAAAGTTCGAACTCTGCGGAAGAGGCAACAAGCTCCGAAGCTTGTGAAGCCTTTGAAACCAGAACGGCGCATGCTTGATCATCCAAACGTTTTTTACGTTGAAATATCTCTTTAACTGCACTTTTATTGGTCGGAATTGCTGCTATTCCATAAACTGTGTCAGTTGGAAGTAGAACTAATTTCCC
>DBNM01000054.1:30131-32581 GCA_002299135.1 Candidatus Neomicrothrix sp. UBA672
AAATCCAAGAAATGATTCATAGCGGTTTTCTTGCGATTAAAACACGCTCTCGGCCTGCCAAGTCATGTCGTAACTGAACTTCTCTGAAATTTAAATTTTTAGCTTCTTCAACCATTTCATCTGCCTGCATGGGTGCTAATTCTAAAATTAATTGTCCTTCCGCGGACAACCACTCAATCGAATTATTCAATAGAAAATTTAAATCCTCTGTTCCTAAGGGTCCGGAGCGTAAAGATGAAGAAGGTTCCCATTCACTTACTTCCAGTGGCAATTCTTCACTATCGGCTATATAAGGGGGGTTGGAAATAATAATGTCAAATTTTCCTATCATTTCTTCCGGTAAGGCTTCAAACCAAGATCCTTGACTAATCGAAACTCTTTGACCCGCCATTCCCAAGCCCGCAAGATTGGCACGAGCAACTGAAATAGCTCCTTCTGATATGTCTGTACACCACACTGATACATTTTGTGCCTCTCTGACTATCGAAAGTCCGATAGCGCCTGAACCACAACCTAAATCTGCGACGTTTAGAGGCCGTGTTTCGTCTAAATCATTTTTCTTACTCTTGCATTCTTCCAATGCATAGCCAACTAACATTTCGGTCTCTGGTCTAGGTATCAAAACCCTCTCGTCTACGAATAGATCAAGATCTCGAAACTGCCACCTACCAAGAACATACTGAAGAGGTTCACCGGCTACTCTCCTCTCGATCAATCTGTTCAATCTCTTTAGCTGAATAGGCTTCGCTTGTTCTTTATAGTCATCCGAATGTTTTAGTCCGGAAACTTCCTCTATCATCCATTTCGCTTCAAGTTCAGCATTATCACCTTTAAGCATTTGCCCTGTTTCAAAGAGCAATTCCCCCCAGCTCACCGGCGTGTCTTGACAAAACAACTCTCTATCCATTACTACTGCCGCTTATTCAAAGCTCTCAGCTAATTGTCGATCTCTTTCTGCAATAAGTAAAGCTTCAACAACCTCATCAAGGTCCCCAGCAAGAATCCTCTCTAGACGGTGCAGAGTAAGTCCAATTCGATGATCCGTAACCCTATTTTCTTTAAAATTGTAGGTCCTTATTTTTTCTGATCTTCCACCACCACCTACTTGATCTCGTCTAGCTGATGCCGCCTCTGACTGTTGACGTTCCTGTTCGATCTGGAACAATCTGGCTCTAAGAACACGTAAAGCTTTTGTTTTGTTCTGAAGTTGACTTTTCTCGTCCTGCATAGTTACAACTAAACCAGTCGGCAGGTGGGTGATACGGACAGCCGAATCTGTAGTGTTGACCGACTGTCCCCCAGGGCCAGACGATCTATAAACATCTACCTGTAAATCTTTTTCTTCTATAGCTATTTCTACTTCATCTGCTTCCGGCAGGACGGTCACAGTTGCAGATGATGTATGCACGCGCCCTTGAGTTTCGGTGACGGGCACTCTTTGAACACGATGAACTCCTCCTTCGTGCTTCAAGTGGGTCCACGCTGTTTCACCGCGGATTAAAAAAACCACTTCCGTGAATCCACCCATGTCAGATTCTTTACTCTCAAGAGGTTCGACAGCCCACCCTTTAGTGGCGGCAATAGCTACATACATGTCTCGAAGATTACGTGCGAAAAGATTAGCTTCTTCTCCACCCTCTGCACCTCTAATTTCTATAATTACTGTTCTCCCATCATTGGGATCTTGTGGCAACAAGAAAACTCGTAATTGGGTTTCTAATTCTGCGATCTCACTCTTTAATTGTGCTATTTCCTCTTGAAGCTGATCACGTTCATCACCTTCAGTTACTTCCATCAATTCTTTTGCAGTCTCAAGATTTTCATATGCGGCTTGAAGAGGCCGTCCAGCTGAAAGAGCATTTCCTAATTCTTTGTGCCTTCGACCAAGAGTTTCTAATAACTTTGGATCAGAAACAACCTCAGGGTCCGCTAAACGTCTTTCGACATCTTCAAACTCAGAAATCAAAGCATTTACTTGATCGATCATTAACTCAGGGTACCGGTATGTGCCTTGCAGCAATATCGCATTCTACTTTTACGCAAAAAACAATTTAAATAGTTGGTGTTTCCCACCCTCCTGCAACCCCTCTAATGTTTAAAGGAATATCTAAATAGCTAAGGCATTTTTCCACCGGAACTAAAATATCTTTCTCAGGAAGTACCACTTCAACACGAGCTGGTCGTTCAATCGAAATTAGATCTGCAATAAATGGAACTAGACAAATATCAACACCAACTGAGAAAACAATAAGGACCCTTTGGCCCATCTTGTCAATACTGGTTGCTGCTGCTGGCATCGTCTCGCGCAATGATTCCCTTTCTCTGGGTGGATCAACACAAGTCATATTTTCGAAACCGAACATTTCTGGATTAGCTAAAGCATCTGCTCTAAGCCATCTTTCTCGCGTGAGTCTAGATAACGGATGAAGCTCAGATCCTGGATTTCGAGA
>DBNM01000054.1:32978-33471 GCA_002299135.1 Candidatus Neomicrothrix sp. UBA672
ACTTCTCGGTCAAACTTCCCAACCCCTACTTCAATTTCACCGTCAGTAACTCTCATTACTTCAAGTCCTAAAATCTCACCTTTCCATGTTCCGCACTCGCAAATTGATTGCAATCCGAATTCCAAACACAGTTCATCAAATTCAGAAGGCGCAGTTTGGACATTGTCTCTGCCAGTAATTGCAACAGGTTCCACAGGAACAGGCTTCCCGTCAGCAAGAAAAAAAATACTGGGTGGTGGATTCAAAACACTTGCACGTCTTTGCGTTACTTGAGCGTTCTCCAGATTCTCAAAAAAGATAACCAAGTCAAGTCCGTCTTGAGTCGTTAATTCTAGAAGAGAGGCACCCAACAAGCTTTCTGGAGTTTCTTGGTCAGCTATTACCCATAAGGTCGAATTGTTGCAAATTCCATTCCCAGAGGCGTCTTTCAAATTTCCGAGTTCTTGACCATTTTCTTCGGAAAGAATTTTTCGTAATTTACTTCGGTTTACTG
>DBNM01000054.1:33860-35556 GCA_002299135.1 Candidatus Neomicrothrix sp. UBA672
TACTCAGAACCCTTTTTACGACCTTTGCCGTACCTGCGTTCAAATCTTTCAACTCGACCAGCTGTGTCAATAATCTGCATCTTGCCGGTGAAAAATGGGTGACTCGCAGATGAAACTTCAACTTTAACCAACGGGTACTCAACCCCGTCAACAAGTGTTGTTTCTGCAGTCTCAGCTGTTGAAGGAATCAAAAAGGTTGTTCCTTCACTAGTGTCTTGGAACGCAACTGTTCTATATTCAGGATGTATTTCAGATCTCATAGCAGTCCAGTCTGTTGGAATTGTTTACTATTAACAACCTTCATTTAAATTCAAGAAGCTTCTATCGATGGACCTTTAGCAACTTCTGCCAAAAATTCATCATTATTAGGAAAAGTCTTTAGTCGATCAATGAGCAACTCCAGGCCTGCACCTGAACCATTATCCCCATCTGACGCCAAACCATTTAAAACTCGTCTCAATTTCCATACTTGGTTTAATTGCTTACGATCAAATAAGAGTTCTTCATGACGAGTTGATGAGGCATTTACATCAATAGCGGGATACACACGCCTTTCCGCTATTCTTCGATCCAAACGAAGCTCCATGTTCCCTGTTCCTTTGAACTCTTCAAAAATTACTTCATCCATCTTTGACCCTGTTTCCACTAAAGCAGTGGCCAAAATAGTCAAAGAGCCACCTTCTTCAACATTTCTGGCAGCACCAAAAAATTTCTTTGGTGGGTACAAGGCTCCACTATCAACACCACCAGACATGATTCGGCCTGTCGCTGGAGCGGCCAAATTATACGCTCTAGCTAATCGTGTGATTCCATCAAGAATTATCACTACGTCTTGACCATATTCAACAAGTCTTCGAGCTCTCTCTATGGTCACTTCAGCAATAGCAGTGTGCTCTTCAGCTGGTCTGTCAAAAGTTGAAGCGGCAACTTCACCGTTAATAAGCCACCTTTTCATATCAGTGACTTCCTCAGGTCTTTCGTCAACCAGCAAGACAATCAACTTAACTTCAGGATTATTTGTCTCTATTGATCTAGCAATCTGTTTCATGATTGTTGTCTTACCAGCCTTCGGTGGTGAGACAATAAGACCTCTTTGTCCCTTACCTATTGGAGACAACAGGTCGACAATGCGAGCGGTCATATTGGTTGGGTCGGCAGCTAGTTCGAGATTTAAACGTTCATCCGGAAAGAGAGGTGTCAGATCTTCAAAGTGGGGTCGTTTCAGTGCATCTTCAGGCGGGTTTCCATTTACAGTATCTAATCTCAATAAAGCAGGGTTTTTTTCACTTCTATTTGCCGGTCTTGCCCCACCAACCAAGTAGTCACCGCGTCGAAGATCAAATTGCTTTACCTGTTTCACAGACACATAGGCATCTTGTTTTGAAGGGCGGAATCCCGTTGTTCTCAAAAAACCGTAACCTTCATTACGTAAATCTAAATAGCCCTCTATCGAAACAGGGTCACCATCCCAAGAGTCATCTTGACTCTCTGGACCCCTGCCACGACGACGACGACGACGGTTTCCAGGTTCCGTGTATTCATTACTACGTTTTTCTCGATTGTTGCTAGAACTTCTTGATTCAGAATCTTTACTTGACGATGTCCTGCCACTGCTAGCGTTATCCGAAGTTTCAGGTTTCACGGACTTGCTGGAATCATCGTCCTTGCTTTCTTCTTCAGTCTCATCCTTGAGAGC
>DBNM01000054.1:35935-36062 GCA_002299135.1 Candidatus Neomicrothrix sp. UBA672
TCACTTGCAGTTGTCTCTTTTTCCGACTCTTCAGTATTCGCAGTGGAAGGAGTTCCTCCAGAAGCCAAATCAAGGATCAATTCTACTATCTCCGCTTTCCTGGCACGTGAAGCAGGTTTCCCTCCTA
>DBNM01000152.1 GCA_002299135.1 Candidatus Neomicrothrix sp. UBA672
TCATAGGCTTTGAAAACATTCTCTGCTTTTGCCATTGCGTTGCCTTTCCTGTTCCTAATGACTGGAACTCGAAATTTGCGCTATTCCACTTTCTGGATAAGCACCTCTTCTAGCTCTCTGTCGGATTCTTATGAGATCTAACAGCAAAAATACACCATCACGAAGTGCGCTCACTGACGATCTTTGCGAGTTTTCTACCTCAACAGGAACTTCCATCAAACTCAAGTTCCATCTTTCCGCCAGATGAAATAATTCAACATCAAAAGAAAAACCGTCAAGTGTTCCTGCAGCGAATAATGACTTTGCAACTTGTGATTTAAATGCCTTAAGTCCACACTGGGTATCTCTATAATGACCGAGCAAGAGTCCTGAAGTAGCTATGTTTATTAACCTTCCACCTATCTCCCGAAATCTTCCTGCTCTGACTAGATTTTTTGTTTCAATATGTTGCCGACTCCCGACAACCATGTCATAGCCTGATTCAACCAGAGTTACCAGTTTCAAAACCTGCCTCGGGTTATATGCAAGATCAGCGTCCGTAAAGGCGACAACTGAACCGTTTGCTTCTTGCACACCGGCACGAACTGCCGCTCCCTTGCCTTTGTTCTCTTCGAGACTTATTACGAGATCCGCGCCTGCCTGTCTCGCTATTTCAGATGTAGCATCCTCTGAGCCGTCATCTACAACAATTACTTCCATGTCGTCACTTTTTTGCAAAGATGACCTCAACTCTGAATTGACAGTAGATAAAGTTTCGGCAATCCTGTCGGCTTCTTCAAATGCCGGGATGATAAGACTGATACGAGGTGTCTTGTTAGTTAAATTTTCAGCATTAGGTTTCATCTGTTGGTTTCTGAATTCACGAAAAAGAACAAATCTGTAAGAAATACCTCTTACTACAGCTGCACCTAAAACAGCTGTGAGTTTTGCAGTGAAACAGGCTTTCCAACTTTCTCCTGGGTCTAATGAAATTAGAATAATCAAGTCAATAACTGCGGCAATAACGACTACGGACACGAACACTTTTATGTTTCTGATCCAGCGTGCATGAGGATCATTTATTAGAGTGATTTTTTCGTGCAATGTCCTTGCTGCTACTGCCGCCAAAGCTAAAGCCAGTACATCTGCTAGTACAGTTGGTAAACCCATTTGCATTAATAGAACCGCTGCACCTACATCAATTACGGTCGCTGCTAGTCCAACAAACGCGAAACGTCTCAACCAAATGTTCACGACTGAACTTCTTCATTTAGCAACTCAGAGGTCTCTATTCGATTTTCTCCAGAGCTACTCTTTGACCATTTGTTCAACCTTTTATCAATGTCTGGAAGAATCAGATTTGAATCAAACCACGCAGAAGAGAAATCCAAGGAATTTGGTTTGCGAGCTACGAAAGCTATAGAAATTAAACCAGCCAAAGTTAAAAGAATGGATACGATTTCGACTGGACTTCTACCATATTCTAAAGTCACTTCTTTTTCTGTTGGGACTACGACCATGAGATTCGGTGTTGCCCTCCACGGTCCTTCAGCTCCTTCAGCTTTCCAATTGGGGAAATAAGAAGTTTTCACTATTACCGGTACCCCTGTTTTGTCTACTTTGAATTCTATGCGGTCAGTGTCAACGTTAATTCCCGAGACCTCAACCTGAGGCAACCCGATTCTCTCTGGGTCTTCCTCTAAGTTCACATGTTGCCAATGGTTCATTCCTCCCAGAGTTCTCACCACTGCTTGTGAACCTTTTTGGAAAACTTCAACAGACGGATTCAACCATTCTGAGTGTTCTAAGTGGCCGAAAATCACAGGTTCGAAATCTAACTGGGTTACCAGTTCAGAATTTTTTACTCTAAAAATAGTCCATGGTCCACTATCTGCTATTTCATTTAGGGACGGATGTTGCTGGGCTTTATCAGTCGCATCTTGTGAAGAGGCTGCATAATACTTCACCCCAAATTGTTGGAGATGGTCAACACCTGCATTGATATCAAAAGATCTGTATGGGAGATCCCGTTGTGCTCTTGATGGGCCGGTTGAAAGTTCGGATTGAATAAGAAAGTGAAAAGGCGTAGTTGTGGATGACTCAAAATACAAACCTTCCATGGAACCGATGCAACCATCTGTCCAATGTGGCATCAGCATGGGCGCCATGGGTGTTCCATATCTAGTCAGCTCACTCGAATACTCCCACATTAAGCGACCACATCCGTGCTCTCTGGCTTGATCATCCATCGTGATCACAAAATCTGCTAATTCCTCCCAACCTCCACCTGTTGAGTCTCCAGTCCGAGCTTCATAGCCCTCAAAATTCCATAAGGCCCAGGACCGACCTATATTCAGATCTTCAGTTTCATGCCCCATCCATTGATAAGCGTTTCCTTGCATCTTTCCACCTGGCAGAACTCTTAGCGGGACTGCTAAATAAAATATGAAAAATACAACGACTAGAAACCCAATACTTCCGGACACTAAATTCCCAATTCTCTCTTTCCCTTTAGCTATTTTTTGCACTAAAAAACCTAAAATACGTATCGTTTCTGCAATTGCTATGGCTGCTAAGAGATAAATACTCAGATAGTAAGCAGGTAGCAATCTTCCGTTATACAAGCGGCCTTCAGGTAGGTAAATGAAAACTAAAGCTAAAGCTATGACTGAGATTGTTAGAACTACTCCGAGACGGCGTCTAAAGATGAGAGAAAAAATGGCTCCTGCTGTCGCTAATACGATTGCTAATTGAAGTGGCGGGTCGTTTGTAAGAAAATCTGCTGCAAGTTGATCACGGCTCCAGAGGTAGGAACTATATGACGTCAACTTTTCCCATCCCATATCATTCAAATGCGATCTATGCCACCAAAAAGGGAGAACCCAGAAGGCAGATATCAAACCTGAGAGCAAACCCACTTCAGCTATCCACCGCACTGAGGCTCTGCTCAGGCGGGTTGCTACTGCAACAAACGAGACTAGGAGTGCGAAAAAAACTACTAATAAATGACATAACCCCGTCAATGCCAATAATAATGCTGCTGCAGCTCTTTTCTCTCCCGTTTCCACACCTTTGATAAGTAGTCCGATATATATGAGGCAAAATGTAATCGCGAGTGTGAAAGCAAACTCTCCTGCCATTGTTGACATCAAATTGCCGCCCATAATGTTGAAGGAACGGTCAAAGATGAACGCAAGAGTTGAGACTCCCAATAAAGCCGGTGTTGGTTCGGGTAAACCGGCTAACCGTCCCATTCTCCAGCCTGCAAAAGGCATGAAAATCAAACCCGCTGCTGTGACCAATTTGAATGCCAAACCGTAGTGAAAAGGGATTATTAAGAGAAGTAAACAGATGGTAGGAAAGAAAGCAAGGCGCCAATGTTTGGGGTTTTTTGCAACCAACTTGAAAACTACAAAGGAGATCAAACCTATTGTCAGAATTAATAAGGGTAGAAGAAGCCCCGCGTTCAAAACGACAATAAACAACATTGGGACAACCATGTAAAAGTGGTAAGCCGGAAATCCCGCGTACCAATCAGGGGCCCATCCTGAAAGCCTGAGATTCG
>DBNM01000024.1:0-1945 GCA_002299135.1 Candidatus Neomicrothrix sp. UBA672
TAAGATTTCTCTAGACCGCTTATACCATTCCCATCAATATCTGTTCGGCCTATGATCGCAAGAACAGCATCCCCATCTGGCCTGACTCGACTCTGTTCTTTTTGGGTGTAAATACCTGAAAGTTTTAAAGATAAAACTGCTTCCACAAAGCGATCCTCTACTTGTCGTGATAGGTATACGAATTGTTTTCCGCTGCTCAATTTATTTTCTAATTCCACTAAGTCGCCACCTATTATCTGAACTAAAGCTTTAGCAGTTAGCACTGGATCTTCAACAAGTCTTGTGTCTGCAACTAAAGAACGTCTTGGTACAGAAACCGCCAAATCAATTCCATACCTATCAAGTATTGATCCCCGTTGAGCTAATACTTCTTCTGTCTTCATTCTCTGACTCGCTCCGTGAGCTACATAACGCTCGGAGTCCAATATCTGAAAATGCACTAATCTCCAGACCAGACCTCCTGAAATGAGAAGCATTACAATCCCAACAAAAATAGATCTCCGAAAAAAACTTTTTACCGGAGAGGGTGGGGATTTTTTCTTTAGTTTTTTATTTTTTTTAACCATCAACTTGATCGCCTAAAGGGATTGTTTAAAGGTGGTGGAAGTTCGAAAATCGTCTGCAATTGTTTTCTACTAGGTGGTGGCAACATATTTAAACGACCTTCGGCCGCAGAAAGAATTCTTTCTGGATTCTTCAATTCTGCTACCTCAATCCGGAGTTCTCGTGAATTGCCTATCCCATCGGTTATTTGCTTCTCCAGAGAATCAACTTCCTGTTGGATGGAAACTAAAAAAGCGTGTGAACCTGCTACGGAAAATAGAAGAATGAAAGAGATAAGCACTCCTAGAAAAATCGAAAAGGTTATCCCAGTTCTTTTTCTTTGAGTCTTAGCGCCAACTACTCTCTTTCGGGATACTGGAAGATCAGCTGCGATAGTCACAAGCTCTCCAAAACTCTCATACGAGCGCTTTTTGCACGCCTATTTTCTTTTATTTCCTCTTTCGACGCGGTTAAACCTGAATGAGGCAATCGACCCTTTGCCACGGCACCACAGACGCAGGGGAGTTTGCTCGGGCATGTGCAACCGCCAGTTACTACATTCCTAAATAATTCTTTAACTATTCGATCCTCACCTGAATGATAAGAAATAACTATCCCACACCCCTTCGACCCCAATCGATTGATCGAAGCAGTCAACCCTTGAATTAATTCTTCACGTTCCCCGTTGACTTCCATGCGAATTGCTTGAAAAGTTCGTTTAGCGGGATGTCCACCTCGTCTTCTCGCTGCTGCTGGAATAGCTTTCTTTATCAAGTCAGCGAATTCTGAAGTGGTTCTGATAGGGCGATTTCTTACAATTGAAGCAGCTATACGTGCGGCAAATCTTTCATCAGAATTCTTCTCTATTATTCTCTGTAGTTCAAACTTGTCTAAATTATTCAATAAATCAGAAGCTGTCTCTTTCTGACGAACATCCATTCGCATGTCAAGAGGGCCTTCGAAACGGTAGCTGAATCCTCGTTCCGCATTGTCCAACTGGGGTGAAGAAACACCTAAATCGAAAAGGAATCCAGAAATAGATGAAATGTTTTCATCGTTTAATATTTTCTTCAATGAAGAGAAAGAGTTGTGGAAGAATCTCACTCTTTCTGAAAACCTATCGAGTCTGCAACGTGCTGCCTCTAGTGCCAAATGGTCACGATCAATGGCAAGGACTTCAATATCAATGCGTCTTTCAAGTATTTGTTCTGAATGTGAAGCTCCACCAAGTGTTGCATCAACAAAAACCCCAGGTGGAATAAGGTCAACTACATCAAGCACTTCATCCAGCATTACTGCCTTGTGCTTAAAATTTGAAGTTAATTTGTTGTCCACTTAATTACCTTTGAAATATTTTCCGACTATCGACCGTTCCCCGAATAACTAGACTTAAGAATTTCTC
>DBNM01000024.1:2272-7881 GCA_002299135.1 Candidatus Neomicrothrix sp. UBA672
TAAAGATCTTGATGGGAGGAGGTGGAGGAGGGGCCTTCCATCTGCTATCCGGAGAACGATCCATAATCGGAAGATTGAGATGATTAAATGATCAGTGGCTAGATTCCTCCCCCCTGCCAGAAAGTGTCAGCTAAAGATCTGTCGAGATCGTCTGCCATTCCTTCCCAGTCGTCGGGATTCCAAATTTCTATGTGTGTGATTGCTCCAATAAGGAGAGCCTCATCCTCCAAAGAAGCAAACTCACGTAAACGTTGCGGAATACTTAATCTGCCTTGACTATCTATGCGCTGCTCATCAGAACTAGCTGCAAGTCTCCTAAGTATTTTGGGTTCCACGCTCCCCTCCTGAACTTGTGTCTGGAGTCGTGACACCATTTCCCCAAAAGCATCAGGAGTATAAATTGCGATGCAATTAGCTGCAGGTGAAATAAAGGCTTCTGCAGAAAATCGAGATCTGAACTTTGCAGGGAGAACTACACGGCCTTTTTCATCGAGTGAGTGTTCATGCGTTCCGACAAAAAGCATTCCGATTCCCTTTTTTCTAGCTGTATTGAAAATTTGTTAGAAAACAAGTAAAAAGAAATATTTCCCATTTCTCCCCATTTTCCTCCACCTTTCTAGTATAACCCCCCACTTATGTCAATAGGCGCGCCAATAGAAAGAGATTTAATTAATTTCCGTTGATTTATTAGGGTTTAGAGGTTCTAAGTGATGTTTTTTATGAGTGAATGCAGCAATTCGTCCGGATCCGCTTCAATAGGAGCTGCTAATCGCATTAAATCATCAACAATCTTTTTTTTTGGTTCTATTTGAAGTAAATCGGCGATTCTTTTAGCAGGCCAGGAAAATAAAGCAGCACACTGAAACCAAGCCCCTTCTCGAGTTCGCCTTTGGCTTATGCCAACGGTTTTTTTTCCCGAAACTGTAACTTCACCAGTTGCTAGCCCCGCGAAACATATCAACCGAGAGAGTTCGGTTTTTTGGGTTTCTTTATTATGGACTTCTCCTTGAAGACCGATGGCTTTCATGGCATTTACCCAAACTTCGCCTAACCATAGTGAGGAGCGTCTAATGTCATTGCACCATAAAGGGTCTTCCCGCGGTATAACAAAATCGACCCATAGAACCTGACCGGGTTCAAGAAAGACAGCTCCTCCTCCCGATTTCCTGTAAACATAATCACATTGAATATCGGTCTCTAAAGACATATTCTTCTGTGCAGTTCCAAAAACCATTGTTGGCTTATCAATCTCATGAATGATCATCTGCCGTGACTCAAAAGTAGGAAGTGTCAGATGCCTGTCAGCGACACTTCCTACAGACCTTTTGATAGCCCAACTGCCCATACAACTAAATCTTTGATTTTTCTAAATCCGCTACCCATGTAAGCCATCTAATTACAACATCAACATCTGGTAGTTTTTCTGCTTCACCCTGGTATGTGATAATCCTGAATTCTAGGAAATCGCTACTAGGAAATGGCAAAAAAGGAGGCGTTGCTTGCCATCTATTTTTAGCAAGAATGAAAATCTGTTTTATGCTTGTAGACCATAACGAGGGTTTTCGCAGTAGAGCAAACAGAAGCGTGAACAACCATCTCCCTTTTAACACTGATCAAGTCCTTTAGCATTCAGCCAAACCGCAGCAGCTCCAATCAAAGGAGCTTCATCTTTAAGGCTTGTAAAATCTATTTGTATATTTTTTGTGAAATCGAGACCACAAAAACTTGCTGCAGTTGAACGAACCTGATTAAGAAAAATTGAGCCGTATCCCAAGGCAACTGAACCCCCGATTAGCACTATGCGAATATTAAGCAAATTGACGGCAATCGAAACAGCCTTTCCGACAAAATAACCGCATCGTATCTTCACCTCTTCTGATGCTTCCGCCGCGGGCATACCTGTTTCTTTTTCTATTGCACCACCTGAAGCAACCGCTTCGAGGCAACCACTGCTTCCACATGCACATAAAGGGCCATCTGGTTCAACATTTATATGTCCTATATGGCCGGCATTTCCCATCTCTCCACCGAGGAGCTTTCCGTCGATTACGAAACCGCCGCCGATCCCAGTAGAAACAACCATCGCTAAATAATTTTTTTGACCAGAAGCTGCCCCCACCCAACCCTCTCCTAAAGCAATTGCTTTAGCATCATTATCAAGGGCTACTGGCAGACCGAGAGCTTCTGACAATTTCGCCCTCAATGGAAAGCTCCTCCATTGAGGAATATTTAATGGAGAAATCTCCTCTCCATTATTCGTCATAGGACCAGCGCTTCCCACTCCGCAACCTTCAACTTCTATTCCTTCTAGAACTTCTTCAGACAAAGAGAGCAGCTTCTCAAACAACTCTTCCCCATTGCTAGATTGTGTCGGGGTTGAAGCTCGTTTCTTAATTACACCAGCTGAAGTGACTCGAGCTGCAGCGAGTTTAGTTGCACCTACATCTACTGCGAGAATATCCTTCACTAACATTCCACTTCATGATTTCAGCCGAGATTATCGCGACGGAAACGCTCTTTCATCAAATCTCGAAATTTCTGTGAGGAGTCTCCCAATTTGATTCCTTTTTCGCCCCACATTGAAGATTGAGATGCCTGTTGAATACCAGTTCGTCCAAGGTTTCTGGCATTCCTTTCAATTGCAAGTGCAGAAAATAACATCAGAAGAAAAGCAAAAAACGCGACTACGAAAGAAATGGACAACGTTATAAGCATGCATGCCACTCCAAGAAAAAAAACTAAAACTGACCACTTTAAATTTTTAAGTGACTTTGTGTAAACGGTAGTTTCAGAAACTTCACGCGCCAATTCAGGATCACTCTCATAAAGGCTTTCTTCAATTTCAAGAAGAATCCTCTCTTCATCTTCTGAAAGTGGCATCTATTTGGTTCTCCTACCTGTATAAATATCTATAAATAAAATTCTAACTGTTATCAAGGCATAACACCTATCAAAACCCAACCCCTTCCCATTCAATCACTTGAACTTTCGTCTGGACCCCACTGTTGCTCTCCCTTTCTTTTAACGCGCATCCCATTTGAGCTGAGTATGCTAGCCGGCCCAATTGATGCCACACCAAAGCGATCTCGAATCGAATCAACTGCATCTTGAGTGTTTTTCCGATTGGAATGGGGGTTTTCAGAAAATTTAAGTTGCTCGCCGAAACTCCTATCCAAATTCGTTACTGAAATTCCAAGTAGTCTGACTCCAGGTTTTAGATCCACCTCACCAAGCAACTTCTTGGCTTCTTCCAGCACTGTAGAAGAAAGAGAAGTGGGTTCCGGAAATGTATAAGAACGAGAGAAAGTAGTGAAGTCTGAATAGCGGACTTTTAAGGAAACCGTACGGCATTTCTTTTCAGATTTTCGCAACCGCCATGAAACAGAATCAACCAGCCTAACTAACTCGCGTTCCACATCTTCTCGATTTGTTAGATCCTTAGGAAAAGTTTCCTCATGCCCTATGGATTTAGCTTCCTGTTCTACGACTACATTTCGATCATCAATGCCTCTAGCGAGTCGCCAGAGTTGTCTTCCAGCTGCTTTCCCCAGACTCGAAACTAGACTTCCTTCAGAAACTCGACCAAGTTCTCCCACAGTCTCTATACCTAGAGCATTTAACTTTTTGTTAGTTTTAGGTCCGACACCCCAAATCGCACTAACAGGAAGTGGATCTAAAAACATTTCTATTTCATTTTCACCAAGAAGAAAAATACCCTCACCATATATAGGACCTCTTGGTCCTACTTTCGGTTTTGCATTCTCACTTGAGAGTTTTGCCAAAAACTTATTTACAGAAACTCCAACACTGCACCTGAGACCCTCTTCCTCATATATGGCGTCTCGGATTTTGTAAGCAATTGACTCAGGCTCTCCATGAACTCTTAAAACTCCTCCAATGTCTAAAAAAGCTTCGTCTAGGGACAACGGTTCGACCAGCGGAGTGAACCTTCTGAGAATATTCATGATCCTTTCGCTCACCTGAACATAAAATTCATAATCTCCAGAAATGAATATCAGATCCCTGCAGAGTCTCTTAGCTCTCCTAGATGGCATAGCAGAATAAATTCCGTAGGAGCGTGCCTCGTAAGATGCCGCAGCTACGACACCACGATTTCCGCTTCCTCCCACCACAACAGGTTTACCTACTAATTCCGGACGGCGAAGCAATTCAACTGAAGCAAAAAAAGCATCCATATCCACATGGAGTATTGAGGTCGTCACTACTTGCGTTCCACGATCAAGTTGCCGGCTTTATCAGATACGGCTATATAGCTAAAACTTTTTTCGGAAGGTATTCCTCCTTTTAGATACGCAAGCAGAGGCTCTCTAACCCAAACTGGAGAATTCTCTAATTTAGCTTTACAAACTTTTTCAGAAAAAAATTCAGCATCTTCAACAATTCCATCTGGATCATTTACAACCAACGAACCAGTCCATTCAATCGCTTCAAACACCTTGACCTGTAAAGACATGTTGTGTCCAACAAAATTTACAGACACCCCGTAAACCAACTCAGACCAAGTTGATGCTTGCAAGCCAGTCTCCTCATACACTTCACGCTCCAGAGCTCCAACTGCACTCTCCCCTCGATCGATTACACCTCCAGGCGGAGTCCAATCAATTCCATCTCTTTTCCCAAGATGTAAATTACCCTTGCGCCGATTAGCGACCAATAAAATGTCAGAGTCCTTTCGAATAAGTCCTCCAACAACTGACCAGTTTCTAAAGGATCCATTTTTCATATCAATATTTCACCTAATTAAGTAGCTAATTTTGACCTATAGCCTAAAGTTAGCATCTACTCGCTAATACAGAATCAGGGGTATCGATTTCTATGGCCACTTCTTCAGTTCCTTCAGTGAAAGCAAGGGTTATGGCTATTGTTGCAATTACTATTTCCGGTTTATGCGGAGGTCTAGTTGGATATGCAGTTACGGATTTGCAATGTGAAAACGGCTGCGAGACACTTTCTGCTTCCGTAGGTCTAGGTTCGGCTTTACTGGCTGCTGGCGGCGTCTCTGTGGTCGTAAATCTGGCTCTTAAAGCTATGTCCGAATGGAAGACGACCGAACGTCAACAGTCGGCGCGTGAAAGATTTCCAATTGAGTAAAAAATCAATCGAAGAAGATTTGAGACTCCTTGCCTCAAACATTACTAAAAAAACGGGTAAAAAAATCGCCAAGAAACTTGGACAACGTCACACTTTAACTTACAAGAGTTCCTCAACTGACCTTGTAACTGAAATTGATGAATGGTCCGAAAGAGAAATCACAAAATATATCTCTTCTCATAGACCAAACGATGAAATTATCTGTGAGGAAGGGACCTATGTGCAAGGAAAAAACAATATCCGCTGGTTTATCGACCCCATAGATGGAACAACAAATTTTGTTTACAGTCACCCAGGGTTTTCAATATCAGTAGGAGCTGAAATCGACAAGGAAACGCAAATTGGCGCGATATACGCCCCTTTACTGAATGAATTATTCAGCGCTTCATCTTCCCACGGAACAACCTGCAATGGTAAAGAAGTTGAAGTGAGTAAAACCAAAGAACTCTCGAATGCATTAATCGCCACAGGCTTCTCCTACAAATCTGAATTCAGAG
>DBNM01000024.1:8306-19778 GCA_002299135.1 Candidatus Neomicrothrix sp. UBA672
CGAGTGGACGCATTTTTTGAATATGGTCTCTCCCCATGGGATATTTCTGCAGGTCATGCTCTTGTAAAAAATGCTGGGGGTGTCATCATGACTATCAATCCGTCAAAATCTGGCGACTATAGACAACCTGAAGTAAACGTATTAAAAAGTTCATCAGAGATTTCCGAGAACACAATTACAGTAGCTTCCTCAGAACATCTAATAGATCAAGTAGTGGAATTAGTAACAAACAGTCAGATAGATTATTCATAACTATTTTAAAAACATTCAAAAAACCTTTTAAAATCAGTCCATTTGCCAAAATAAAAACAGAGAAAAATTTCTATCTCTACAAAATGCCGCAAGTACCCAAGAAATGAGGCAACATTAAAGTATGAGTGTAAGAATTCTTACAGTAGAAGATGACGAAAGAATTCGAACTGCCGTCAGTCTGGCCCTTCAAGAGGAAGGCTGGGAGGTTGAAGAAACCTCCAATGGTGAAGATGCGTTGGCTTCATTTTCTAGACAACCCAGTGATGTCGTATTGATAGATATCATGCTTCCGGGGATCGATGGGTTTGAAGTCTGTCGAAAAATACGGCGTTTAGGTGATGTGCCTATCGTTATGGTTACCGCCCGTTCAGACAGTCACGATGTTGTGGCTGGCCTGGAAGCCGGAGCGGATGACTACCTAAGGAAACCTTTTGACTCAAAGGAATTAGCTGCGCGCGTCAGGGCACTTCTTAGAAGGTCTAAGACAATAGGTGCAACGTCAAATTTTTCATTTGACCAACTTGAAATAATTGCCGATGAAGGATTGGTTCGTGTTAATGGTAAGGAAGTTCATCTAACGCGCACCGAATTTAAACTACTGATCGAACTTGCCACCAACTCTGGAAAAGTTCTAAGTCGTGAAGATTTACTAGAGCGAGTTTGGGGGTATGACTATTTCGGAGATAGTCGCCTTGTGGATGTTCATGTTAGACGTCTTCGAACAAAAGTCGAGATGGATCCTGCAAATCCAAGATACGTGGTCACAGTAAGGGGAATGGGTTACAAGCTTCAAACCCAGTTTTAATGCCAGTTAAAAGAATCAACTAACCGATGTCTAATGAAAAGTATGATCAAGCCCAAAATCTTTCTTACAAACTGAAACTCGGTCTACGAACCAGAATTTCCCTCTTCTTTGCAGTCGGAGGTCTACTGGTATCGATCGGACTTTCGGGGGCGACTCTTGTGCTCACAAGGCAACAACTTATCGATAGCCGTGAAAATGCTGCGTCGGCTTTTGCTTTAACCAATGCCACACGTTTATCTAATCAGTTGACACCAGATTCCTCCGTAGAAGATCTGCCATCAATTGTGGATTCAATGACAAAAATCGAAGGAAGTCAGCGATTAATAAGAATTGGCAATGACTGGCTCCCTTCACAAGAGTTGGACAGGGAAGATATACCGGAGAATATTTTAAACCGCGTTACAGAACTTAAAGCTGGCCAATTAAGAGTTGAAATTAACGGCAAAACTCGCCTCGTTTTAGGAATCCCACTTCAATTATTTGATGCAGCATATTTCGCTATAGTTGATCTAACCGACCTAGAAGAGACTCTTGATGACCTGCGTATAATTCTTTTTGGAGCAGGGGCGGGTGTTACGTCTCTTGCTGCACTTCTTGGCTGGTGGATAAGTCGTCGTACATTACGGCCTCTAAGAAATGTAAGAGAAGCAGCGGAAGCTATCGCTGGTGGTCGTCTAGACACAAGATTAATTCGACAAAGTGATCCTGATCTGGATCGACTATCGGAATCCTTTAATGAAATGGCCAGAGCTCTCGAAGAGCGTATCCATCGAGACGCTCGATTCGCTTCTGAAGTGAGCCATGAGTTGAGGAGTCCCTTAACCACACTCAAGGCAAGTGTTGGAGTTCTGGAATCCAGAAAAAATGAACTATCCAAAAGATCTCAAACTGCACTTGATCTCCTATCACGTGACCTGGAAAGATTTAATCGTCTAGTCTCTGAACTTCTCGAAATATCCGGTTACGACGCTGGCGCTGCCTCCCTGGAACTGGAAGAGGTCAATATTGCCCAGTTCATACAAGCAACTACGAGGAACGATACTTCAATAACTTATATGCTTCCTGCCAATGCAGACTCTCTAGTTATGAACGTTGATAAGAGACGTTTAGCGAGAGCTCTCTCGAACCTTTTAGACAATGCTCACCGTTACGGAAACGGTCCAACCCTTATAGAGGTTTCAACAAATGAAAATTCAATTCAAATAGCTGTAGAGGATGCCGGACCTGGAATTTCAATAGAAGAAAGAAAAATTATCTTTGACCGTTTTTCAAGAGGTTCAAGTAGCGGTCAGCGCGGTGATGACGGAGGAACGGGTTTAGGTCTAAGTCTCGTGCAGGAAGATGCCCGACTCCATGGAGGGAAAGTATGGGTGGAAAATCCAAAAGGAACAGAATCAGGGACAGGTTCCCGATTTGTGATCGAATTACCCACAATAGGAGAGGAACTCTGATGAATAAGAACTTAACTGCTTTTACTCTGCTATTTTTGCTCTCTTTAACAACTGGTTGCACTATTCCTCTTGATGATAGTCCAAGAGAACTTTCATCAAATTTGCCAGACGCTCTACTGCCACCTGCTTCAACGACTACTCAACCACCCGCGCCCAAGGAAACAGTTAAGATTTTTCTAGCTAAGGCAAACCTAGATGGCGAAATGAAACTCGAACCGGTGAATCGCGAAATCTCCGGAGACGGTTCAATAAACGTCATATTGGATCAAGTGTTAGCTGGTCCTACTTTGACCGAACAGGAAACACAGCTTGTTTCCCCTTTTGCTGAAGGCAGCAAAGTCATTGGTGCCATTCTTGAAAATGCGTTGCTGGAAATACACTTAGATAGTCTCGATGGTTTTCCTCAAGACGACTCAAAGAGCAACCGTCTTGCTTTTGCCATGCTCGTATGCACGGCTTCAGAATTAATAGCAGGTGCGGATATTTCTTTCGTCCAAATTATGGTTAGACAAAATGATTCACTTGAAGCTATAAATGCACCTGTTACTGACGGAGACCCTCCCGAAGAGGGTGCTCCTGTACTATGTAGCAATTACGCAAGTTTCATGACCGAAGAAGATTTCTCCTAAACAAGGAAGGGATGAAATTGCAAGTAGTTCTAGCTTTAGATGCAGGCACTACAAGTGTTAGAACACTAGCAGTGGATCCATCGGGGGGAATTATTGCCACCTCACAGCAAGAATTCACTCAGATATACCCAGAACCTGGTCTCATCGAACATGACCCAGAAGAAATTTGGCTAGCAGCCGCTAACACATTGAAAAAAGTTTCAAAGCAAGTCGAAGAAATGGGGTATGAAATTGTTTCGATCGGTATAACAAACCAACGTGAAACTGCAATCATTTGGGACCAAGAGTCCGGAACACCTTTACACAATGCAATAGTTTGGCAAGATCGAAGGACAACCGACCGCTGTCAGGAACTAATAAAACAAGGCTGTCTGAGTGAAATCAGAGCTAAAACAGGCCTGGTGTTAGATCCGTATTTCTCTGCTTCAAAATTCGAATGGATGATCAAATCATCTTCGGTGGATTCAAGCAAGAAATTCTGTTTAGGAACAGTTGATTCTTGGTTGATTTGGAAACTGACCAATGGAGAGGTTCACGCTACTGAACCCTCAAATGCTTCTCGGAGTATGTTGTTCGACCTTAATGAAGGACACTGGTCGGATTCATTGTGTGACATGTTTTCCGTTCCTATTGATTCACTTCCGGAAATTCGTTCAACCTCTGGACACTTTGGCTCTACAACAAATGAAGGCCCCTTGGGTAAAGAAGTGCCTATTAGAAGCGCTATTGGCGATCAACAGTCTTCCCTTTTCGGCCAAGCTTGCTTTAAACCTGGTGACACTAAAAACACTTATGGAACTGGGTCTTTTATCCTCACCAATCTAGGTGAAGAAGCACCTCCAATTCATGAAGGACTTTTAACTACAGTTGCTTGGCAATTAGACTCTGAATCACCTCTCACATATGCACTGGAAGGTTCAATTTTTTCAACAGGGGCGACAGTCCAATGGCTACGTGATGAGCTCGGAATAATAAATGATTCTTCAGAACTGGAACAGTTAGCGACAACTTGCCCAAACAATGGAGGTGTAGTTATAGTCCCTGCTTTTTCAGGTTTAGGTAGCCCTTGGTGGGATCCTGATGCTCGTGGACTCATTGTTGGTCTCACGCGTGGAGTTGGAAAAGCTGAACTTGCAAGAGCAACGATTGAATCAATGGCTTTCCAAACTCGCGATGTCCTTGAAACGATAAAAAAGAATGGAGTATCAGCTCCGGAGAAATTAAAAGTAGATGGAGGAGCTTCAGTGATGGATCTACTGATGCAATTCCAAGCCGATCAACTGAAAATTCCTGTTATCCGTTCTTCCAACACAGAATCAACTGCTATGGGTGCCGCTTACCTCGCTGGATTGGCATCTGGCGTATGGGAATCATTAGAAAAGGTTGAGACCTTATGGAAGGGTGATCAACCATTTTTACCAGACGCTGATACTGCTCTTCCTGAAAAGCTCTATGAAGATTGGCTTGATGCAGTAGACAGAAGCAGGAAGTAGACCTTTAAGAGACTCTCTCTGACTCACCACTATTTTTAGTCTCAGCCTCGAGCCTTTCCCTTAAATCATCAACTGCGGCATGAACTATTTTGCTTTCCGCTCGTCGTTTCACAAAGCCAGGCAAACGAACTAGTAAATCTACATCCAAGTTGTAGACAACTTCAGTTTCTGCATCATCTTCACTAAGAGGATGGAATTCATAATCTCCATTCATTCTCTTAATTAAATCGCTTTCTATCAAGCGCCATGAGATCCTAAGTGGATTGGAACCATAGCTGTATCTAAGTGTGTACTTAGTGCTTCTTCCCATTGCTGCCGCACGAAATGAAACGTCACCTGGACGACCATTATCATCCCTAACTAAAACTTTTACCTCTTTGATGTCATCGGTCCACTCAGAGAGCTTTTCCACATCTGACACCATGTCGAAACATCTCTGCGGAGAAGCTTTAATTACCCTTCTCTGATTTGCATGATCGCTCATATTGCCCTCCATATGAAATTCTACTGAAGAGTTGCAGAATCTAGTGCCTCAATAAGAGTTTTTGAGAGTTGATCGTAAGAAAAATAATTCTCGGTTCGTTTACGCGCATCCACACCCATACGTGTCAATTTTTCTGAGTCCTTTAAGAGGGTTTCTATTGATTGCGCTAATTGTCGTGGATCTTTAGGATTGTCAATAACAAGACCTGTTTCATTATTTAAAACGGCGTCTGCCGATCCTCCACTTTTTCCTGCAATTTGAGGGAGACCTGATGCTGCCGCTTCTAAAAAAACTATTCCGAAACCTTCTTGTTCCAGCCCACCCCAACGCGAACGGCATGGCATGCAAAAAATATCTGACGCTCTATACAAATCAGGTAGTCCCACCTCTGAAATTTCTCCAAGAAATCTTATGCTCTCTTTTGAATCTTTCGCCAAACCTTTTAATCGTTGAAGATCGCGACCACTTCCAGCAATTAGTAACAATAATTCCGGGTGGTCTTTTTTAAGAATTTTGACTGCCTTTATCAAAATATCTACTCCCTTTCTTGGAACTAAACGAGTGACTGCAAGAAGCACAGGGGAAGTACTCGGAATTTCAAGATCTTTTCGTATTTTCTCTTTCTCTAAAGGAGTTGCAGGGCAGAATCTTTCAACATCAACACCAGGTGGAATAATCGCTAAAGGCAAACTTTGTTTTGCTATTCGCTCCGCCTCTTCCGCTGGATAATTCCCTGCGCAAATAACTAAAGAGGCTTTTTTCAGAGTGTTAGCTAAGAATGATTTAACAATGGGTATTTTTCCAGGGATTGCTAATTCCGCTCCATGAATAACAAGTGCGTATGGCATCTGGCTCCTTGGAGCTACTACACCGAGTGGAAATGCCGGATCCCAAACTATTAATTCACCTTCAATATCTTTTTGCAATTTTTGCGCATTTCTATTGATCTTAGGAGTCGGCAGTAAGACCTTGTTGGGGGATCTAACTGTTCGGAAAGGTTGTTCAGAGTCAAATTCTCTATCACCTGGAAAAGGAGTGGTGTAAACATAGAAACTCGTAGCTGGTAAACGTCGCCACAGCTCCCAAAGATACGATTGGATTCCTCCTACTTTTGGTGGGAAGTCATTTGTAATCAGTATGTGCTTTCTCATAAATAACCCTCTGCTTCAGCCAGCACAATTTCGTTTAAAACTAGAGGGTCAGAATCATTTCTTGCCAGATCTACAAGTTCTTTATGACCTAAACGAATACTCGCCCATGCTGCATGACTTCTTAACAAAGGATCAGAGTTAAGCAAGTACTCCATTAAGAGAGATTTAAATAATTCATTCTCAGTTTCTTTGGAGTTTCCAATTGAAACAAGTGCGTTACGTTTCAAGTATCGAGGGTTCCTCTCTGCTATGTACCAAGAAGAAAAACGTTCTAAAAGTTTTTCATCGTCAGCTTCTAATATTTCTACTGCAGGATAATCAGCTTGAACATCTAAGTCTTCTTCACTATTGCGCTCTTCCTTTCCCTCTGGACATACTTCCTGGCAATCGTCACAACCATAAATACGATGCTCAATGCTTTCTCGGTACTCGTGTGGAATTATCCCGGGAGCTTGCACAAGCCACGCTATGCATTTTCTGGCATCCACTACTCCTGGCTCGATGATTGCCCCTGTGGGGCAAGCATCTATACAGCGCTTGCAAACACCACAATCTTGTTGAACTTTTTCACTTACCGGAAGTTCAGCATTCGTGACAATTGAACCTAAAACGAACCAACTCCCCTGCCCAGGAATTAGAACATTGCCATTCTTGCCATGCCATCCGATGCCTGCTCGAATAGCCGCCGCTCGGTCGACTAGAGAATTTTCATCTGCAACAACTTGCGCTTTCCATCCGTCCTTTTTCAATATTTCCGCAATCGGAGCAAGGGCATTACGAAGAAGACTGTAATAATCCTTTCGCGCGTACGCAGCTATTCGTACTGCTTCAGTGTCTACTTTTTCGAGACGCGGAGATGGGGTTCTGAGAGCTCCTACAATCAAAGACTTTGCATCCCCCATTATCATTTTTGGTGTAGTGGAACGTTCAGGATTTCGAAAAGTGAACTGCATTCCTCCATGGAGTTCTTTTTCTTTCCTTCGCTCTATTTCAATTCGTGTTTCCACAAAGGGTTCCGCATCAGTGACGCCCCATGCAGCTAAACCTAACTCTGGTGCTAGATCTGAAATCTTTTCAAAATAGTCACTGCCTGAATTACTATTCAACTCAACACTCATGATGGGATTTTATGAGCTTAAAACGTTAAATAACCCTAATCGGCTCTGAATACCGCAACGGAGGCACTAGGCCTGCATCTGCGATCTCCTTAATGGATCGGTATTCATCAAGATTAATAATCACAGCTGTTGAGTCAGCACTCCCGCATAAAAAAGTAACCACACAATCTCCACAGTGCTGTGATTCTTGTTTCGCGCACTTTTCACAATCAATTAATAGCTTTTTTTCTGTTGCTTTAAAATTCATACTTATAGATTGACAAACACCTGTGACAGTAAAATCAATTTTTAAACATCTAACTGGCTTATCCAGTGGCAAGGTACCTTTTAATAGTGAAAACTAGGCTTACTTTAAGCTTCTTAACGTTATTTTTCTTGATTTCTTCTACTTCTTGCGGGTCACCTGAAAAGCCACTAGAGAATATTACTCAAATCGCTGAAAACTGCCCGGGAGAGGCAGTACCGACACAAGTGTCTGTTAACTGTTACAAGCACAAAGCAGGAAATTCGACTACAGCTTTTGCCATTCTCAAATCTCCAAATGCCAGACAAGCACCAATTCTTTTTCTTCACGGTGGGCCAGGTGGAAGATCAATAATGGATAGACATATATGGCTCACACCGCGGTCGGAAATGCTAAATTCACATGATTTGATTTTAATTGACCAAAAAGGTTCGGGTGAGTCTGAACCCTCTCTGGACTGCTGGGAAGTTGATGAAGGTTTGACCGAAAATTCCATTTCAGCATGCAAGACACGGCTCTCTTTAGAAGGTATTAATTTTTCCTCTTATCAAGTCAAAGAAATTGCTAAAGACATCATTCAACTCAGAATTTCTTTGGGGATTAAAAAATGGAATCTGTACGGCGTTTCTTTCGGTTCTCGGATCGCACTCGAGTTGCTTTCAATAGACGAAGGGGCAGTGGATAGCGTTGTTCTTGATTCACCTCTTCCTGGCCATGTGGCAGCTTACGACTCTTTACCTCCCGAGTCAGAGGCCGCAGTAAATCTCGCTCTTAGCAACTGTCAAAAAATTAGCGGCTGTGATCTCTCACTTTTAAGTCAAGAAAACTCTTATTGTTCAAATACACAAAACCTTTTGTCTGAATGTCTCAGCAACCTACTAACCAAACTTAAAAGAAATCCGATCATGTTTTCGAATGATGAAAACATCATTTCTGTTGACGATTCTGCATTTGCATTTGCCTTAGTTAGCACACTCGCTCACCCAGATGGGAAAGAGGCTGTTCCTAGGGGTGTGATGCTAGCGCTAAATGGAAGAATGGCAGAAGCGATGGACACCCTTTTGAAAGCTAATGTCACTGGATACTCAAAAGGTGATGAGTTAAGCGAAGGTGCTCAATTCTCAGCGGAGTGCCTAGATGAACTTCCAAAAAACAACCCACTAATTGAGGAATACTCAACACCTCTAGCTTCAGCTCTGAGCAAAAGAGAAGAAGTTCTTCAGGGAATCTGTGCTATCTGGACCCCCGGTGAAAACCTTACGAAGAAATACTTTCCCAAATCCTTCGAGACGGAAACTCTAATACTTTCAGGATTACTTGATCCAATTACACCAGCCTCCTGGTCTTTAAAGACAGAAGAAATCTTGCCAAATTCTATTTTAATACAAAGAGAAAATTGGACACATGCCCCCTCATTGAACGATGCCTGTGCAAAAGAGCTTGTCTACAAGTTTTTCAATGGTGAACGTTGGAGTGTGGAAAAACCACCTTGCTGAACATAACGATCTCAAGGAACGTAGACCCCTAGCCAGGCAAACACACACAATGAAACCATGCAACAAGCTGAGACAAAAGGAACAACGAGTCGAAGTCTTGGTTGACTGGCAAGCAATAACACGCTCAGAATTATTGGAAACCCGTTTAATGCGTATCTCTCAAGACTGTTTATATTCTCAGCTCCAAGTGCCACCAATATGCAACTACTCGAAAAAAGTCCGTATCTTAGGGGCCAATCTTTAAAAAGTTTTATCAACAACACCAACAACAGCAAGGCAGAAATGACGTGCAGGGTTTCTGTTGCTGAAGTGCCAGTTAATACTCGACCAACTCCCTTAACTATTCTAGAAAATGGGTCTACAAAACTACCCCGTAAAGACTCTTGCGCTTTTATGGGTGCGAAGGCTTGATCAAAGTGGAATGAAGCCCAAAGTATGTATACCCCGCTGCCTGCAAATCCACTGATTAAAGCAACTATCGGCTTGAACGAAATCTTTCTTTGGTTCATTTTCCAATTTTCCAAAACCGCACAGAATATTGGAATAGTAAGCAGTAAACCGGTAGGTCTTACTAAGGCTGCTGCAAATGAACAAAAGATAACTATCTTCCATTGTCCTTTTCGAAGAGCTAGGAAACAAAAAATACTAAGAGCTAAAAAAAGGCTTTCTGCGTAAGCCCAAGTAAGGACAAAAGAAGATGGAAAAACAGATAGCAGCCAAACAGATCGCTTCGCCAATTCTTCGTTATTACTTTCGACAAGAACCAATTTTTTAATTGCTAACAAAGTGATCAAGGAGGCAACATTTGCAACAAGCACCAAAGAAACTGCAGCAGGACCCGGGATGAAAGAATCAAAAAACCGGCCAACAAATACAAAGCCGGGGAAAAACCGGATTCCTTCTATAAGCACATCGTCGTAACCGTTTGTAACAATAGATGCGTACCAATCCCCATCCCATGCCATCAAACCTCTGTCGAACCTTTCCCCATTTGGTGAGTCAAAAGTCCCTGAGAATAATTTACTTAAGAACCACGCCAAGAGAACAAGACATTTAGAGACAACAAATGCTGGCAACACCGCGAATATCTCATGACGAAAATTGCCGCCGATCATCTCTTTAACCGATTTGATTCGTTCAGATCTCATCACTTGTTACTGTCATATCGAACAAGATTCGCCGGATTGTAATACTCGTCACCATCAGCATTCACAAGAGTTTGCCCACCGCCTAATCGCTTGTTCAATTCTGACCTAAACGAACTGCATTGATTTTCGAATGATTCGAAGCCATCTATCCATACAAGCCAAATATTTTCCTCACTAGTGTGTCTAGCTAAAAGTTTTTCCGCCAAGAGCAAAGGTGATGAATTTGAATTACGTTCCCTGTAGTCGTACCAGTCAATTCTCTCCCCTCCTCCCAATGAGGGGTAAGCGAAAAATTCATACTTCTCGCCTAAGATCCTGTTTCCTGCTGGAGCCAACTGATCAGGGCAAAAAACTACCGCATCGCCTTCTTTTCCTTTGCTGATAACAACGTCAGCAATTTCCCCGAGTTGAGTTCGGTCCCTTGAAAGTTCTCTAGCCACCGAAACAGAGCAAAGCAGTAAAAAAATTGTAAAAATTAAAAGAGTTGCCTTCGGAGGTAACCGTGACAATCCGACAGCAGAAGCGAAGATTGTAAATGGAAAGAAGAAAACCCCGTATCTACCTTGAAATGCCGTGTCTGTTAAAAGGCTGACTGCACCTCCGAGAAGCATCGTGGAGATAGAAATCAAACAAATACGGTTGAGCCAAGAAAGTTCATTTAAACCAACTTCCAATCTGGAATCTATTTCGTTAATTCGCGTGAAAAATCCAAGCGCTACTAATAAAGAAAGTGATACTGCAACCAACAACGCCTCTGATCCTTTTCCGCCACCGAAAGCTTCTAAGGTCAAAGCTAGAACAACCGTTGGTCTTGGAGCTTTCGCCCAAGGGGTTCCTGTATGTTCCAACTGCTCGAAGAAAATTGGTAACCAAAAAATAAAAGGGATGCAGGCTCCCGCACTCCAGGCTATTAACGATTTGTAGTTCTTGTTTTCTTCGCCTGAACTTCTTTTAGCTTTAATCAAAAGAGAGACTAGAAGCGCCAAAAAGAAGAAAAGGGACCAGTAATGAGTCAACAACAAGCTAGCAAGAGTTAGTGCATAAAAAAATTTGTTCTTATTCTTAGAATTCTGTGTAGTTCTATAGAGATTTAAATAAACGCAGAGTAATAAAAAAATTAGTAAAGAATACATGCGAACTTCAGTCGCGTATCTGATGGAAAAAGGACTTGCTGCAATTAATGAAGCGGCTATTAGTGATT